>NZ_JBCEBL010000019.1:0-146928 GCF_049472615.1 Azospirillum sp. 11R-A
AGTTTCTCTGCTCAAAAGATGCACAGACGATCCTCGATTGCGCCGATCCCCATCAGGAAACCAACACCCCAAGGCCGCAACGGCTACCAACTGCCGCCGCCTGCGCATCCCTTCTCACAACACGGTATAAACTTGTCAAAGAACCCGCCCGATGCAAAAACCGCTGCCCCGCCGAACCTCTGGGGTTCGACTGTCAAGCGCCGGTTTGTCGGGCTTCCCGTTCGCGTGTCGGTCGCTGCCGTTTCGGCGGCGCCGGCGTCGTTCGCGTCGGGAGGCGTCTTATATGCGGGCCCGACCCAACCGCGCAAGAACTTTCTGCATCGGATGGCAAAAAACTTTGGCCTGCTCCTGTGGCCGGACTGCGGCGCCGGGCGGGCGCCGCACAAGGCCGGTCAGAAGGCGGCCGGTCAGACCCCAGCCATTCAGACCATCGAGTCCAGTTCGCGTCGGCGGGCGTCGGTCAGGCCGAGGCGGGAGGCGAGGTAGGCCAGATACTGGCGGTCGACCTCGCTGCCGCCGCGCACCGCCAGTTCGGACGCGAGATAGACCTGCTCGGCCGTCTCGGGATCGCGGACATCGCGGACGATCTGGTCCAGCGGCCGCGGGGACCGCAGTTCGGCTTCGACGATGCGCCGGTCCTCCGGCTCGGCCTGGGCGGCGTCGAGGCTGTCGAGGATGCGCCGCTGCTCGTCGGGCGAGATGTGACCGTCGGCGTTGGCCGCCGCGATCATGGCGCGGATCAGCAGCAGCGCCTTGGCGTCGCCGAGATCGGGTTCCGGCTGGCCGCCACGCAGCACTCCGGCCAGACGGTCGCCCAAACCGCCGGCCGCGCCGGCCCCTCCCAGCACACCGCCCAGCATGCTGCCGAGCGCACCGCCTCCGGAACCGGCAATCGCTCCCCCACCGGCCACACCGCCAAGGCCGAGCCGGTCGAGAATCCCTCCCAACGGTCCACCCGCAGCGGGAGCCGAGGTTGGAGCCGGTCCCGACGGCGGATGGCCGGGAGCGGCGGGTGCCTTGCCGTCTTGGTAAGCCCGATAGGCAAGATAGGCGAGCGAGGCGAGACCCGCCTTCTGAAGCAATCCCGAACCGGCGGCCGGGACATGGGGCACGCCATGGCCGTGGCCGTAATAGCCCTTCATCTTCTTTTTGCCCTTCTTGCCGAGGAGCAGGGGCATGGCGGCGGCGAAGGCCGGCCCGCGACCGGTGCGGCCGGCCAGCCCGTTGGCCAGGATGACGCCGAGGACTTTGCTCAGGTTGCTCATCGTTCCCTTCCCTACCGGCTGCGGATGACAGGCCCCGGCTGCGGACGGGAGCCGCGGCCGGGAGCCGTAGACATGGGGACGGTCCCGGTCATTGAAACCGGCGTCACCCGCAAGAGCGGTGGGAAGGCCGGGGGCTGCCGCTCGGACGGCCCCCGGCATCATAGACTGGGTGTCACTTGACGAGCGGGCAGCCGCTGTCCTTCGGGTCGATGTAGGCCTGCGCGCCGGGAACGGTCTTCAGGATCTTGAAGTAATCCCAGGCGTATTTCGACTCTGCCGGCGTCTTCACCTGCGCCAGATACATGTCGTCGAAGACGCGGCCGTTGGCGGCGATCTTCACCTCCTTCATCATCATGTCGGTGACCGGCATGGCGCGCATCTTGGCCGCCACCTTGTCGGGATCGTCGGTGCCCAGTTCCTGCACCGCCTTCAGGTAATGGCGGACCGACGAATAGACGCCAGCCTGGTTCATCGACGGCTTGCGGCCGGTCCGCTCCTCGAACTTCTTCGACCAGCCGCGGGTTTCCTCGGTCATGTCCCAGTAGAAGGAGTTCGCCAGCATCAGCCCCTGCGAGGTCTCCAGCCCGAGCGCCTGGATGTCGTTGATGTTCAGCAGCAGCCCCGCCAGCGTCTGGCCGCCCTGGGGAATGCCGAACTCCGCCGCCTGCTTGACGCCGTTGATGGTGTCGCCCCCGGCATTGGCGAAGGCGACCACCTCGGCCCCCGACGCCTGCGCCTGCAACAGGTAGGAGGAGAAGTCGGACGCCCCCAGCGGATGGCGCACGCTGCCCTTGATGGTGCCGCCCAGCTGCTTGACCGTGCTGGCCGCCTCGGCTTCCAGCGAATGGCCGAAGGCGTAGTCGGCGGTGATGAAGAACCAGCTCTTGCGGCCCTGCTCGACCAGCGCGCGGGCGGTGGCGGAAGCCACGGCGTGGTTGTCCCAGGTCCATTGGAAGCCGTAGGGGCTGCATTCCTTGCCGGTCAGGTCGGTCGAGCCAGGGCCGGACATCAGGAACAGCCGCTTCTTGTCGCGCGTGATCGCCTGCACCGCCAGCGCGGCGGCGGAGTTCGGCACGTCGGCGACGACATCGACCTTCTCGGTGTCGATCCACTGGCGGGCCAGGTTGGCCGCGATGTCCGCCTTGTTCTGGTGGTCGCCGACGATGATCTCGATCTTCGTGCCGTTCACGGCATTGCCGAATTCCTCGGCGGCCATCCGGGCCGCCACCGCCGATCCCTCGCCGTTGATATCGGCGTAGATGCCGGAGCGGTCGGACAGCATGCCGATCTTGATGACGTTGTCGGACATCTGGGCCTGGGCGGCGCCGGATGCCAGGACGGCCAGGGCGGTGCCGGCGAGAAGCCCGGCAACAAGCGGTTTACGCATGGTTCGCTCCCCAATTGGACGGTTTTTGGTGTTTTGGTTTTGCTGTTCTGGACGCCCGCCGGTGGGCCGGGAGGCGGAGATCAATGGGTGGTATAGCCGCCATCGACGGGAAGGGCCGCTCCGGTGATCGACCCCGCGGCGTCGGAACACAGGAAGGCGATGGCGGACGCGACCTCCTCCGGCGCGATCAGCCGGCCGGTCGGCATCCTTTCCAGGAACACCGCCCGCAGCACCTGATCCTCCGGCAGGCCGGTGACCTGCGCCTGCTGGGCGATCTGCCGTTCGATGATCGGGGTCAGCACCGTTCCGGGGCAGACCGCGTTGCAGGTGATGCCGTGGGGCGCCACCTCGATCGACACCGACTTGGTCAGGCCGATGATGCCGTGCTTGGCGGCGACATAGGCCGGCTTGTGCGGCGCGCCGACCATGCCCAGCACCGACGCGGTGTTGACGATGCGCCCCCAGCCCCGCTCCCGCATCGACGGCACCGCCGCCTTGATGGCGTGGAAGGCGGCGCTGAGATTGACCGCCAGCAGCAGGTCCCACTTGTCGTCGGGGAACTCGTCCAGTGCCGCGACATGCTGGACGCCGGCATTGTTCACCAGTATGTCGACCGGTCCCAGCCGGTCGGCGGCGTCGGCCATCATGGCGCGCACCTCCTCCGGCCGGCTGAGGTCGGCGGCGGAATAGACGATCCGGCGGCCGGTCCGCCCGGCGATTTCGGCGCAGTTGCGGTCGATCTCCGCGCGGTCGCCGAAGCCGTTGACCATCACGTCGCAGCCGCGGCCGGCAAGCTCCCGCACCGTCGCCAGCCCGATGCCGCTGGTGGACCCGGTGACGACAGCGATTCTGGCAGCGGCGTTTCTGTTCTGCATGTTTCTTCGTTCCTCGGTCGGATGATTGTGCGTCAGAACGCCACCTGATCGGCGCCCTTGAGGTCGAGCATGGCGCGCGCCTCCTCCGGGGTGGCGACCTCCAGCGACAGCTCCTCCAGGATGCGGCGGATCTTCGCCACCTGCTCGGCGCTGTTGCGGGCCAGCCGGCCCTTGGCGAGATAGAGGCTGTCCTCCAGCCCGACGCGGACATTGCCGCCCATCACCGCGGCCATGGTGGTGAAGGGGATCTGGTGGCGGCCGGCGGCCAGCACCGACCATTCGTAATCCTTGCCGAACAGGCGGTCGGCGGTCTCGCGCATGAAGACGAGGTTGCGTTCCTCCGCCCCGATGCCGCCGAGGATCCCGAAGATGGTCTGGATGAACAGCGGCGTCTTCACCAGTCCGCGGTCGAGGAAATGCGCGAGATTGTAGAGATGCCCGACATCGTAGCACTCGAACTCGAAGCGGGTGCCGCAGCCCCCGCCAAGATGTTCGAGGATATAGGCGATGTCGCGGAAGGTGTTGCGGAAGATGAAGTCATCGGTGCTGCGCAGATAGGGCTCCTCCCAATCGTGCTTCCAGTTCTTGTAGCGGTCGGCCAGCGGGAAGATGCCGAAATTCATCGACCCCATGTTGAGCGAGCACATCTCCGGCTTGGCCAGCAGCGGGGCGGCGAGGCGTTCCTGCACCGTCATGTTGAGCGAGCCGCCGGTGGTGATGTTCAGCACCGCATCGGTGGACTGCTTCAGCCGCGGCAGGAACTCCATGAACACCGCCGGGTCGGGCGTCGGCTGGCCGGTGCGGGGATCGCGGGCGTGCAGATGCAGGATCGCCGCCCCGGCCTCCGCCGCGCCGACGCCCTGCTCGACGATCTCGTCGGGCGTGACCGGCAGGGCGTCCGACATGGTGGGGGTGTGGATCGATCCGGTCAGCGCGCAGCTGATGATGACTTTTTTCTTCGATGCGGCCATGCAAGGCCCTCCTGTGCTGGTCCGGGCGGAAAGGCCCGGACGGTTCGAAATATTCGGCAGCGATTTCCGGCGGGGAGCGGCTATCCGCGCTCAAGCTCGTCCAGGCGCTGGAGATGGGCGGCGAGACGGGCGGCGACCTCCTCCCGCTGCCCTTCGCTCCAGACCCGGAAACCGGCGCCGGACTTCATGCCGAGCCGCCCGGAGGCGACCAGTTCGCTGAGAAGGGGCTGCGGGCCCGGCGTGCGGTCGAGATCGGGCAGGACATGGCCGTGGACCGCCAGCGTCAGGTCGGTGCCGACCAGATCGGCGTTTTCCAGCGGTCCCAGCACGGCGAGCCGCCGGCCGAAGCTGGCCTTGACCACGGTGTCGACCGTCTCGGCGTCGCACACGCCGTCCTGAACCAGCGCGATGGCCTCGCGCCACAGCGCATGCTGCAGGCGGTTGCCGATGAAGCCGGGCACATCCTTGCGGACCTCCACCGGCAGCTTGCCGATGGACCTCAGCAGGCCGGTCATCGCGGCGACCGCCGCATCGGCGGTGTCGCGCGTCCGCACCACCTCGACCAGCGGGATCAGATGGGCCGGGTTCCACCAATGGGTGCCGAGCGCGCGGGTGCGGTCGCGCAGCGGTTCCATGATCCGGGTGATCGGGATGACCGACGTGTTGCTGGCGAGGAGCGCATGGGGCGGCGCCGCCGCTTCCGCCGCCGCCAGGATGCGCTGCTTGAGGGCGAGATCCTCCGGCACCGCCTCGATGACGATGTCGGCGGCGGCGACCGCCGCCTCCAGCGTCTCGTGCGGCCGGATACGGTCGGCGATGGCGGTGTCCTGGCCCAGACCGCCAAGGGATTGGTCCCCGAGGGTCCGGCGGATGCGGTCGAGGATGCCGGCCCGCCGAACGGCATCGGGTTCCTGGATCTCGACGCGATGGCCGGCGACGGCGAACGCCTGCGCGATCCCCTGCCCCATCATCCCGGCGCCGATGATGGCGATGCGCTGGTGTGTCATGGTCTGTGCATTCCCCCGTCCCGCTTGACCGGCGCCCATGAAGCGTTGCCCTGATTGTTCGCCATGGACGCTGTTTGGAATGCCTGGTAAGCAATGGCTGTGCCAGGGCGCCAAGTGGCTGTTAAGTCAGGATTTTGTTGAAAGCCTGCTCAAGCACGCCGGCCCGGTGTTTGCGAGTGCGCACAGTCCGGCCCGCCAGGAGCCCCGGTTTCCCAGAAAATCAGCCCTTCCATCGTGTTCATTTTTCTGACAGATACTGTACGTAATATTGACAGTCCGCGCCAGGGAGGGCTGGGAATGCCAACGGATCGAAGCCAACAATTCGCAGCGGCGTGCGCCTTGATGGCGATGGTCGACGAGATGATCGACGGCGCCCTGCTGGTCGACCGCGACGCCCGCATCGTCTGGTCGAACGACAGGCATGTCTGGTTCACTGAAAAGCTGATGGCGCAGCTGGGGCTCCAGTCACGGGCGGACGCCATCGGCCTGCCGGTGGAGCGCGTCATCCCGCACAGCCGGATGCGCGAAGTGGTGGAAACCGGCCGGTCGATGCCGCTCGACATCATGCGCTATGGCGAACACACGCTGCTGGTCAGCCGCCTGCCGCTGCGTGACGAGACCGGCGAGGTCATCGGCGCCCTCGCCTTCGCCCTGAAGAACAGCCTGACCTATCTGCGCCCCATCGCCGACCGCTTCAACAAGCTGCAATCCCGGCTGACCAGGGTCGAGCAGGAGCTGGCGGCCAGCCGGGCGTCGAAATACACGGTCGAGAACCTGATCGGCTTCAGCCCGGCGATGCTCCAGGTCAAGCGGCTGGTGCGCCGGGCCGGCCAGATCAATTCGGCGGTGCTGCTGCTGGGCGAGACCGGGACCGGCAAGGAGCTGGTGGCGCAGTCGATCCATGCCTGCTCCGACCGCGCCCATCGCCCCTTCGTCGGCGTCAACACCGCCGCCATCCCCGAAAACCTGCTGGAGGCGGAGTTCTTCGGCGTCGCCCCCGGTGCCTATACCGGCGCCGGCCGCCAGCCGCGCCCCGGCAAGTTCCAGCTGGCCGACGGCGGCACCCTGTTCCTCGACGAGATCGGCGACATGCCGCTGCCGTTGCAGGCCAAGCTGCTGCGCGCCCTGCAGGAGCGCGAGGTCGAGCCGCTGGGCTCCAACCAGGTGGTCAAGGTCGATGTCCGCATCATCGCGGCGACCAGCCGGCCGCTGGCCGAGATGGTGCGCAGCGGCGCCTTCCGGCCGGACCTCTATTACCGGCTGAACGTCTTCCCCATCCAGTTGCCGGCGCTGCGCGACCGCAGGGACGATCTGGAAATCCTCGCCTCGCTGTTCTCGGAGAAGGTCGCGCTCAGCCTCGACCAGCCGATGCGCGACCTCACGCCTTCGGCGCTCGACGCGCTGCGGCGCCATGACTGGCCCGGCAACATCCGCGAACTGGCCAATGTCATCGAACAGGTCTATGTGCGCACCGAAGGCGACCGCATCCTCGCCGACGACTTCGCCGACATCCTGCCGGACGCTCCGCTCGACCGCCCCGCCGTGGCGGAAGAAAGACGCCCGCTGGCCGCCGCGATGGACGATCTGGAACGGTCGCTGATCCTGGAGGCGCTTGCCGGCTGCCGGGGCAACAAGCTGGAGGCCGCCCGCAGCCTCGGCCTGTCGCGTACCAACCTCTACGCAAAGCTGCGCAAGCACGGCATTCCGGTGCAGCCGGACGACTGAGGCCGCCACCGCCCTCGTGTCCCTGAACGGCGAACGTCCCGCTCCTGATGAAGCGGGACGTCCGGTGGCGGTGGAACGACGGCCGTTTGCGGCGGTCACATCAGCTTCGCCATCGCGATCAGCGACAGGGTGACGGTGATGGCGCCGCCGATCCGGGTGGCAACCTGGGCGAAGGGCATCAGCTGCATCCGGTTGGCCGCCGTCAGGATGGCGACGTCGCCGGTGCCGCCCTGGCCGCAGTTGCAGGAATTGATGATCGCGGTTTCGATCGGGTACATCTTGACCATGCGGCCGACGATGAAGCCGACGCTCATGTGCGTCGCCACCGTGCAGAAGATGATGATCAGGTTCTGGATGGTGAAGGCGGACATCAGCTTGTCCCACGGCGTCACCGCGACACCCATGGCGAACAGCAGCGGATAGGTGACCGCGACCTGGAAGAACTTGTAGACGACGCCGGCACCGGCCTCCAGCGAGGGGGAGGCGAGCTGGAACACCTTGATCAGCACGGCGATGAACAGCATCGCCACCGGGGCCGGCAGGCCGACGATCTTCTGGGCCATGACGCCCATCAGATAGAGGGTGACGGCGAACAGCCCGGCGGCGGCGACGGTGTTGGCATCGACGGGGCCGCTGCTCCTGGCCGTCGTCTTGGTGAAATCGGCACCGCCGGGCTGGAGCTGGCCGTTGCCGGTCAGCTGCGGCATGCGCTTGCCGATGAAGTTCAGCAGGCCCGACATCAGGATCGCCATCAGGCTGCCCAGCATGACCATCGGCAGCACCTGCGCGAAGATCTCGCCCTGGTTGCCGTTCATGATCTCGGCATAGCCCATCGACAGCGGGATGGCGCCCTCGCCGACGCCGCCCGACATGATCGGAACGACGATGAAGAAGAAGGTGTGCTTGGGGTCGAGGCCGAGCAGGCTGCCGACCAGCGTGCCGACGCAGGCGGCGGCGATGGCACCGCTGGCGAGCGGCGCGAAGATCTTGAAGAAGCCCTTGACCAGCGCGTCGCGGTTCATGCTGAGCACGCTGCCGACGATGATGCAGGCGATGAACAGATAGAGGAAGTTGGTGAATTTGGTGAAATCGACCACCGCCTTCAGCATCGGCGCCGGCAGCACCTGATAATAGGCCAGTGCGGAGGGGATGAAGGTGGCGAAGATCGCCGCGGCGCCGATGTGGCGGAAGACCGGAAGACGCTTGCCCAGCTCGCCGCAGCTGAAGCCGCAGACCGCCAGCACGGCGATCATCATGTTGATCTCATGGGTCAGCGATCCGGTCGCGACCGCCCCGGCGAACACCGCGAGCAGAACCACGAACACCGGGACCGGGACGATGCCGACGCGCTGGTCGAGCAGCCCCCACCAGACCTCGCGCCAGGACCGGCGGGCGGCGGACACGGACGAGACGGGCTCGTCGAGGGCAAGGGAGGAAAGAGAGACTTCACTGGGCATGGTGTCCTCCGGACATTCGGTTTTGTTTGTGCTCCGGCAGCGGTCGGCAAAGACGGGACGGGACGCTGCCGGGTCCGGTCCTGGGCTGGAGGGTTGGAAACAATCGGTGCAGAGCGTTTCGCAGCGCTGCGATTCAATCGCGCGAAAATGAAACGGGGCGATTGGGCGGGAAAAATGCCGCCCTTCTTACCGATGAACGGCAAATATCAATATTGAATCGAGAAAAAACGCATCCATATCATCAGAACCTATCCATCAACTGACGCTTTCTCCTCATAACACCCAATGATGTCTTCTATCATTTGGAACTGTCAGAAGCCTGTCAGCGCAGGAAAGACCAAAGAAAATTTTGAAAACTCACTGGCCCTGGATGCGGGCGGCCTCGATATGGCCGACCAGGGCATGCAGAATCCGGAGGCCGTAGGGCCAGGGACCGAAGCCGGCTTCGGCGTTGATGTGCCCGGCCTCGCCGAGATCGACCAGATCGGCCTGCCAGACGCCCGCCCAATGGACGGCGCGCGGAAAGCGCATCACCGGGTCGTTGTGGCTCGCCACCACCACGGCGGGCACGCCGAGCGCCAGCGAAGGCACCCGCTCCTCCGCCTCGAAGCGCGAGGGCTCGGCAGGGGCGACCAGCATCAGCCCGGCGATGTCGTGGCTGCGGTCGCCGGCCACGCAGCAGGAGGCCAGCGCGCCGAAACTGTGCCCGACCAGGATGGCCGGACGCGCCCGCTGGCCGAGCAGACGGCGGACGGCGCCGACCCAGCGGTCGATATCGGGGACGTTCCAGTTGCTCTGGGCGATGCGCAGCCAGAAGGGGTGGCGGGCCTGCCAGAAGCTCTGCCAATGTTCCGGGCCGCTGTCATAGAGGCCCGGCACCAGCACGAAGCTGTAGCGCGCCGACGCCTCCATCAGGGCCGCATCCACCTCGCGCATGTGATCGAATTCCATCGGCCCCGGCGGTCGTCGGCCCGCCCCCTTCTTGTCCGCAACGGTCAATGGCACGGCACCCGGTGGCACGGCGCCCAATGACACGGCGCCCGGTCAGGCGTCACCGCCGGCAGGTGGGCCAGGAACCACGTCACCGCCAGCAGGTCGGCGCTTCCGCCGGGGCTGAGGTTGCGGCGGATCGCCTCGTCGTCCAGCGCCGCCAGCCGGCGCAGATAGTCGGCTGCCGCAACCCCGCCGTCGCGGCGCAGACGCATCGCCTCGCCCTGGAGAAACTCCAGCCCCGCCAGCCCGCCGCGCGACACCACATTGGTGTCGGGGTTGAAGGCCAGCAGCTCCAGCAGCGCCCCGTGCAGCGCCGTCCGCGAACCATGGGGCCGCAGCCGTTCGAAGGCCGGCAGGGCATGGTTCCGCACGGTGGCGAAGCCGGAGGCCGCCTCGCCGCGCGCTCCGGTCAGGCCGTGACGGCGGTAGAGATGCTCGCCCGCCGTACCGGCCTCCCCCGGCCGCCGCAGTTCCTCAACCACGCGCGAGCAGACCGCCGCCACCTCCGCGCACAGCGGATCGCGGTGCAGCGCCCGCCCCTGCCCCACCAGCCGGCCGGCGGCGGCACAGAGCAGGCCGAAGGCGAAGATGCTGCCCTTGTGGGTGTTGACCCCGCCGGTGGCATGCAGCATGGCCCTCTCGCAGGCCATGCCGTCGGCACGGATCCCCACCAGGAACAGCTCGGCCGGCACGGCACAACCGTCCAGTCCGCGCTGGAAGAAGCGGCGGAACCACGGGGCGATGGCGCGGGCCGACGCCAGGAAGCTCGACAGATCCATGTCACGGTGGGAGCCGCAATTGCGGCGGTCCACCAGCCCCGGCTTCGGCGTCAGCAACACCTCATGCAGCAACGAGCGGTGGGCCAGACGGGCCAGCCGGTTGCCGAGCGAGCGCTCGCCCTCCATCCCGCCGGGACCAGGGGCCGCAAGCGGCTCCCCGACAGCCCCGACCCGCTCTTCAACGGGTGCGATAGGCATTCACCCTCTCCTCGATGGCCGCCAGAAGCTCGTCCAGCGGATGGCGGCGCGAGCGGGCGCAGCCATGGGCCGGCTCCCCGCACACCAGACAGCGCCGCGGCCCCAGCCCCAGCGCGCTGCGCGACAGGCCGCCCTGCATCGGACACAGCACGTCCAGATCCCACAGCCGGCCCAGCGGATGGTCGTCCTCCAGGGTCGCAGCCGCCCATTTCAGCACGCGGGCCTCGGTATCGACGGCATAGAGCGCCTCCAGCCCGGTCGGCGCCCGCACCGGCAGACAGGCCGGCACTGGCCAGCCGGTACGGCGGAACAACCGCGCAAGCTCGTCCGCCGCCGTCTCCATCACGAAGCGGCTGGTCGCCGTCACCTTGACCGGCCCCGGCGTCACCAGCGTCACCGACAACAGCGGCAGGCCATGGCGGGCGAACAGCGCCTGCTGGCGGGCGGCGCGGCGGTCGCGCGCCTCCAGCATGTCGGCCAGCGAGACGGCTATCCCGTCCATGCCCACCTCGTCCATGACGCTCAGCCCTTCACCTGCCGGACGATGTCGATCACGCTGCCGTCGCGGTAGCGGACGATCCCGACCACCTTGTCGAGGAACTCGATGGGCCGCGGCTCCCCGGTCAGGGAGTCGGCGCGCTGCTGCAACGCCTCGATGGTCATCACCGGCAGGCCGGCGGCCTTCAGCCGTTGGGCGATCTCCGGCCGGCGCGGGTTGACGGCGATGCCGTGGTCGGTCACCAGCACGCCGATGCACTCGCCCGGCGTGACGACGGTGGTGCAGCGGCGCACCACGGTGGGGATGCGGCTGCGGATCAGCGGCGCGACGACAATGGACAGGTTGGCCGCCGCCGCCACGTCGGAATGCCCGCCCGACGCCCCGCGCATCACCCCGTCCGACCCGGTGATGACGTTGACGTTGAAATCGACGTCGATCTCCAGCGCGCTCAGGATCACCAGATCCATCTGGTCGACATAGGCGCCCTTGGAGCCGGCATTGGCATATTCGTTGGTCGAGATCTCGATGTGGTTGGGCGAGGTCCGCAGCGATTCCGCCGCGTCGCCGTCGAAGCTCTGGGTGTCGATCACCCGCTCGATCAGGCCCTTCCTGTGCAGATCGACGATGCCGCCGGTGATGCCGCCCAGCGCGAAGCTGGCGGTGATCCCCCTCTTGCGCATGTAGCCTTCGAGGAAGCGCGTCGTCGCCGTGGCCGACGCGCCGGAGCCGGTCTGCATCGAGAAGCCCTGCTCGAAATAGCCGGAATGTACCATCACCTCGGCCGACAGCCGGGCGATCAGCAGCTCGCGCGGGTTGGTGGTGATGCGGGCGGCACCGACGCTGATCTTCGACGGGTCGCCGATCTGATCGACCTTCACCACATAATCGACCTCGTCCTGCGAGATGCTGGCCGGCGCGTTGGGAAAGGGCACGATCTCCTCGGCCAGCAGGATCACCGTGCCGGCATGGCGGGCATCCACCTTGGCATAGCCGAGCGAGCCGCAGCGCGACCGCCCGCTGATGCCGTTGGCGTTGCCGAAGCAGTCGGCGGTCGACACGCCGAGGAAGGCGACGTCGATCTTAAGCTCGCCGTCCTGGATCAGCTTCACCCGCCCGCCGTGCGAGTGGATGTTGACCGGATGCGCCATCAGCCCGTGGCTGATGGCCTCGGCCAGCTTGCCGCGCATGCCGGAGGTGTAGATGCGGCTGATGACGCCGTTGCGGATATGCTCGATCAGCGGCGCGTTGCAGCTGAGCAGCGACGACGGCGCCAGCGTCAGATCCCTGAAGCCCAGGCGGGCCAGCAGATCGACCACATTGTTGATCGTCTTGTCGCCTTCGCGGAAGGCGTGATGGAAGGAGATGGTCATCCCGTCCTTCAGGCCGGACCGCCGGATGGCGTCCTCCAGCGACGGGCAGACCTTGCGGGAGCGCTTCAGCTCCGGGTCCTTCAGGTAGGGGGTCCGGCTGGCGAACCCGTCGAAGCGGGGCAGCCGGTCCAGCAGGTCGAAAGCGAGGTCGGTCACGGCAGAGCACTCCAGTTCACTTGCGGGTTCCCGACGCCTCGGCCCGCTGCAGCACACGGCGCGCGTGGTCGATGACGGGACCGTCGATCATCTTTCCGTTGAGCGAGACGACGCCGAGCCCCTTGCGCTCGCCCTCCGCCGCCGCCGCGACGACGCGGCCGGCATACTCGACCTCTTCCTCGGTCGGGGCGTAGGCGTTGTGCAGAAGCTCGATCTGGCGCGGGTTGATCAGCGACTTGCCGTTGAAGCCCAGCCGCTTGATCAGGTCGACCTCCTTGAGGAAGCCGGCCTCGTCGTTCAGGTCGGACCACACCACGTCGAAGGCGTCGATTTTCGCGGCGCGGGCGGCATGCAGCACGGCGCAGCGGGCATAGAACAGCTCGGTGCCGTCGCCGCGCTCGGTCTGCATGTCCATCACATAGTCGAAGCCGGCCAGCGCGATGCCGATCAGCCGCGGCGACGCCTTGGCGATGGACAGCGCGTTGATGACGCCGCTGGCGCTCTCGATGGCGGCCATCAGCCTGGTCGAGCCGACCTCGCGGCCGCAGGCGCGCTCGATGCGCTCGACCTCGCGCTCCAGCAGCTCGACATCCTCGGCGCAGTCGGTCTTGGGCAGGCGGACGACATCGACGCCGGCCCGCACCGCCGCCTCCAGGTCGAGCTGACCGAAGGGCGTGTTGAGCGGGTTGATGCGCACCACCGTCTCGGTCTCGCGGTAGACCGGCAGTTGCAGGGCATGGAAGACCAGCAGGCGGGCGGAATCCTTCTCGCGCAGCGAGACCGCGTCCTCCAGGTCGAACATGATCGAATCCGGCTTGTAGACGAACGCGGTGCTGAGCATCGCGGCGTTGGCGCCCGGCAGGAAAAGCATGCTGCGGCGGAGTTTCATGACAGCGCACTCCAGTCGATGGTTTGGGCCTCGGCCCCGCGCATCACCGCCGTCTGGACGCGGGCCTGGATGGCGCAGTCGAGCGCGCCCTTGTCCTCGACCACCACCAGCCCGGCGGTGACGCCGAGCCGGGCCAGCGTGCCGCGCACGACGCGCTCGATCTGGAGACCGAACTGCTGCATGACCTCGCTGCTGATGACGACTTCCAGCCCGGTGCCCGGGCCGGGCGATACCTTGACCAGCAGGTCGCTCGATTCGAGCGTGCCCGCCAGGGCCTCCTTGACGATCTTCATCGGTCCCACTCCAGAGGACCCGGCGGCGGACGCACCAGGCGTCGCGCCGCCGGGCCGGTTCAGATGCCGGCCGCCACGGCCCGGCGCGCCGGCGCGTCGGGCTCGCCGCCATGACCCAGCGGGTCGGGGGCGAACGGCAGGATTTTCGACAGGTATTTCTCGCGCAGCAGCTCGAAGGTCGGCGCCGGCACCAGGGCGCGGATGCGGTCGAGGTCACGGCTGCGCAGAAGGCGCCGCACCTCCGACGCCGAGATCGGCGTGCCGCCCGACCGGGTGCGCGCCTCCTCGATCACCGTCACCGCCGGGGCCGTGCTGCCGGCCCCCTGCAGCCAGAACTTCATGTCGGCGTTGTATTTGCGCGTGGTCTCGCAGAAGGGCTCGGTGCCGACGAAGCGGTGGGTGATGCCGAGCGCCGGCGCGATGTGGTTGCGGAACAGCAGCAGGTCGATTGCCGTGCAGCAATCGCCGACCACCCCCTTCTCCTTGAAGAAATAGTCGGGGAAGGTGGCGCGCGAGACCATGTATTGCGAGCCGTGGTGCAGGGTCAGCCGCTCGATCCCGCGCACCCCCTGCTCGACCAGCGCATAGCGGTCGCGGTAGGAGACGAAGGAAACGTCCTCGCTGACCACGAACAGGTGCAGCCAGTCGCACTGCGCCGCCGCCAGCCTCACCAGATACTGGTGGCCCAGCGTGAAGGGGTTGGCGTTGATGACGACGCCGCCGATCCGGGCATCCGGCCGCAGGCCCGGCGGACGCTGGGCGCGCAGCCGGTCGCAATAGGCGCGGATGCCGACCGGCGTGTTCTCCATCAGCGTGACGTAGCCCGGCACCTCGGCCAGCGCATAGAAGCCGCAGCCCTGGAAGAAGGAGACGTTTTCCGGCCGGGTGTAGAGGAACAGGTGCGAGTGGCCGCGCTCGTAGGCGAGATGGACCACCTCGCTCAGCAGGGTCAGGCTCAGCGATCCGCCACGCAGGTCCGGGTCGATGGCGCAGCATTTGACGATGTTGCTTTCCAGCCCGGCGCAGGCCACCAGCCGGCCGGCGTCGCGGCAGACCACGAAGACCTGGATGTGCTCCTCGTAATCCAGGCCGCAGCGGCCCAGCAGCGCTCTGATGTCCCGGCGCTCCCTGGCGCTGGTCGCCGGATCGACGGCGTAGAAGTCGAGTTCGTCAGTCACGGATTCATGCTCCTTCTGGAGCTTCCGACAGGGTGGTCGCGGTGTTTCATGGGTTGGGCACTCCCTTCCCCCGCGCCGGTAACGACGCCTCCGCGGCGTCCGATGGAACCCAGTGTGGACCGGACTTCTGTCAAATCGCTGTCAGGCCCGGTTCCCCTGCTGGTCCATTTTGTCGCGGGTTCGCGGACCGGCGCCGCCACCGGTCCGCAAAACTGCCGCCCTTATTCAGCCGCCTGGCGCAGCGGAACCGGGGTGGTGTCGATCTGGGCGTCGACGACGGCCAGTGCCGTGACGTTGACGATGCCGCGGGTGGTGATCTCCGGCGTCACGATGTGCGCCGGGGCGCTGACGCCGAGCAGGATCGGGCCGACAGACAGGCCGTCGCTCAGCACCTTCAGCATCTCCAAGGCGATGTTGGCGGCATCCAGCGTCGGCATCACCAGCAGGTTGGCCTGTCCGCGCAGCCGGCCGTTGGGCAGGGCCGCGTCGCGCACCGCCTCGCACAGCGCCGCCCCCGCCTGCATCTCGCCATCCGCCTCCAGCTCCGGCGCCCGCCGGCGCAGCAGGTCGCAGGCCGCCCGCATCTTCAGCGCCGACGGCGAATCCGAACTGCCGAAGTTGGAGTGGGACAGCAGCGCCACCTTCGGCTCGATGCCGAAATGGCGGACCTTCTCCGCCGCCAGCACGGCGATCTCGGCGATCTCCCCGGCGCTCGGGTCGGGGTTGACGTGGGTATCGGTCAGGAAATAGGTGCCCTTGCCCAGGATCAGCAGCGTCATCGCCGCGGAGACCGGCGCATCGCCGCGGCGGCCCAGCAGGTCGCGGACATGGCGGTGATGCTCGGCATAGCGCCCGGCGGTGCCGCAGACCATGGCGTCGGCCGCCCCGCGCCGCACCATCAGGCTGGCGAAGACGGTGGCGTCGGCCCGCACCATGGTCGCGGCGAAGGTCGGCGACACGCCGCGCCGGCCCATCGCCTGCCGGTAGACATCGGCATACTCGTGACAGCGCGGATCGCGCACCGGATCGACCACCGTCACGTCGCGGCCGGGGACCAGCCGCAGGCCGAGCTGTTCGATCCGCCGCGCCACCACCTCGTCACGGCCGAGCAGGATCGGCCGGGCGATGCCCTCGTCCACCGCCACCTGGGCGGCGCGCAGGACGCGCTCGTCCTCGCCCTCGGCATAGACGACGCGCTTGGGCGCCTGGGCCGCCTTGTGGAACACCGGCTTCATCACGAGGCCGGAGCGGAAGACATACTGGCCCAGACGCTCGCGGTAGGCGCGCAGATCGGCGATGGGCCGGGTGGCGACGCCGCTCTCCATCGCCGCCTCGGCGACGGCGGACGCCACATCGACGATCAGGCGCGGGTCGAAAGGTTTGGGCAGGATATAGTCGGGACCGAAGCGCAGCTGTTCGCCGGTGTAGGCGGCGGCCACCACGTCGGACGCCTCGATCCGCGCCATGTCGGCGATGGCCTTGACGCAGGCGATCTTCATCGCCTCGTTGATGGTGGTCGCCCCGACATCCAGCGCGCCGCGGAAGATGAAGGGGAAGCACAGGACGTTGTTGACCTGATTGGGATAGTCGGAACGGCCGGTGGCGATGATGGCGTCGGGACGGGCGGCGCGCGCCTCCTCCGGCGTGATCTCCGGATCGGGGTTGGCCAGCGCCAGGATCAGCGGCTTGGCCGCCATCCTCTTCACCATCGCGCCGGTCAGCACGCCAGGACCGGACAGGCCGAGGAAGATGTCGGCGCCGACCATCGCCTCGTCCAGGCTGCGCACGGCGCCTGCGGTGGCGTAGCGGTCCTTGTACGGGTTCATGCCGACGTTGCGGCCCTGATAAACGACGCCCTCGCGGTCGGCCAGGACGATGTTGGCGCGCTTCACCCCCATGCCGACCAGCAAATCGAGGCAGGCGATGCCCGCCGCCCCGCCGCCGGTGGAGACGACGCGCACATCGCCGATGCGCTTGCCGACCACCTGCAAGGCGTTGTAGACGGCCGCGGCGACGACGATGGCGGTGCCATGCTGGTCGTCGTGGAAGACCGGGATCTTCATCCTCTCCTTCAGCCGGCGTTCGACCTCGAAACAGGCGGGGGCGCCGATGTCCTCAAGGTTGATGGCGCCGAAGGTCGGCTCCAGCCGGGCGATGGTGTCGACCAGCGCATCGACGTCCTTCTCATCGACCTCAATGTCGAAGACGTCGATGTCGGCGAACTTCTTGAACAGGACCGCCTTGCCCTCCATCACCGGCTTGGCGGCCAGCGGACCGATGTCGCCCAGCCCCAGCACCGCGGTGCCGTTGGAGATCACCGCCACCAGATTGCCCCGCGCCGTCACCTCCGCCGCGTTGGCGGGATCGGCGACGATGTCGGTGCAGGCGAAGGCCACACCGGGTGAATAGGCCAGCGCCAGATCGCGCTGCGTCATCATCGGCTTGGTGGGCACGATCGCCAGCTTGCCCGGTTTCCCCAGACGATGGTAATCGAGTGCGCGCTCCTTCAGATCGCCCGACATGGCATTCCCCAATATTGATTGTCTCGCGGACGCATGTCGATGCCGAAGGCGGCATTTCTGCGGCTTGCCTGTCCGCTTTTTGACGAAGTCTTGGGGTTATAGGCGCGATATCTGTCAGAAGCCTGTCAGTACCTGTTGGTCATCATGCGCCATTGCCGCAGAAAGCGGGCGCGCTTGCTGTCGTCCAGAAAGACGAGAAGGCCGGGGTTCAGCGTGGTGTGCTGGAGCGGACCGTTCAGCTCGGCCAGCAGATGCGCCGCCGAGAAGGGCCCGTCCACACTGGGCGAGATGGCGTAGAAAGGCGTCCTGTTGGCGATCTGCGTCTGCCCCTCCTGCGACAGCAGGTAATCGATGAACAGCCCGCCCAGCCCGGCGAGCGCCGCCCCCTTGGGGATGGAGGCGACGCGCGAGGTGACCAGCGTGTAGTCGCTGGGCAGCACGATGCCGATGGGCGCCCCCGCCAGCTGCCGCGCCCGCGCGTAGGACCCCAGCAGATTATAGCCGATCAGCCACTCGCCGCGCTCGATCTGGTCCAGCATCTCGCCGGTGCAGCAGCGCTGGTCCATGTGGCGGTCGGCCATCGCGTCCACCAGCTGCCAGAACTGGCTGTTCAGCACCGAATCCTGGGTGGCGAGCAGGAAGCCGATGCCGCTCTGGGCGATGTCGTAGGTGACGATGCGGCCATCGTAAGCGTCTTTCTCGCGGATCAGCCGGATCAGGTCGTCGCGGGTACGCGGCACGTCGGCCTCCGGCACCCGGTCGCGGTTGTAGACGATGACCGCCGGTTCCTGGGCGAAGCTGAACGCCTCGTCCCGCCAGTTGGCCCAGCGCGGCAGGACCGCGGTCGCCGGCGACAGATGGCGCTGCATGTAGCCGTCATTGACCAGCTTCACCTGCAGATCGGCCGAGGAGCTGATGACCAGATCGGGCAGCCGTTCGCCGGGATTGACGATGCCGTCGTAAAGCTCGACCGCCGTCATCTCGTCATACTGGATGGCGATGCCGGGATGGCGGTGCTGGAAATCCTGGATCAGCCCCTCCATCACCGGCCGGTCGGTGGTGGAGGCGATGACGAGCGTCGCGGTGCCGGCTCCCTCCGCCGCATAGAGGGTGCGCCTGGCGAAACTCTCCCCCGGCCAGAGCAGCAGGATCGACAGCAGCAGGATCAGCGACGGCAGCCAGCAGCGCTGCGCCTTTCCCGCCGTTTCCCCCGTGCCGCCCTGCTCTGCCGGGCGGTCCGCCCCGCCGTCGCTCCGGCAGGACTGGCAGCGATGGTCGAGCGGGAACGCCATGCGGGCGATCAGCCCGCCGCCGGGGCGGTCGATCAGCGAGAAGGACGCGCCATGCCCGTCGGCGACCGCCGCGACGATGGCGAGCCCCAGCCCGCTGCCCACCGTCCCCGCCGCCGAACTGCCGCGGCCGAACCGGCTCAACACCTTGGGCTTCTCGTCATCGGGCACACCCGGGCCGCGGTCGGCGACCTCGACCACGGGCCCGCGCTCGCCGTTGGCGGGGCACAGCCGGACCACCACCGCGCCGGCGTCGCCGCCATATTTGATGGCGTTGTCCACCAGGTTGACCAGCGCCTCGCGCAGGATCACCCCGTCGCCGCAGACCGCGATGTTGTCCGCGCCCTCCTGCTCGACGCGGAGCGTGGTGTCCTCGGCGATGGCGGAGGCCCGCTGCACCACCTGCCGGGCCAGCACCGTCAGGTCGACGAAATCGGGATGCAGCGCCTCGCTGCGGTGAACGACCATGGCATGGCTGAGCAGCTGGGTCGTCAGCTCGCTCGCCTCGACGGCGTTGCGGTGGATGCGGCCGACGATGCGCTGGAGCCGGGCCGGATCGGTCTCCTCCGACGCCAGTTCCGACTGCGAGCGGAGTGCGGCCAACGGCGTCCGGATCTGGTGCGCCATGTCGGCCAGGAAGGTCTTGGTCGATTCCAGATTGCCGTGCAGCCGCGCCATCAGAATGTTGATGGCGCCCAGAAGCTGGCGCACCTCCGCCGGGGCCGACACCTCGATGGCGCTGAAATCGTTGGGCCGGCGGGCATGGATCAGCCGCTCCAGGAACCCCAGCGGCGCCAGCGCCTGCCGCACGCCGAACCACACCAGCCCGATGCTGACCAGCATCATCAGCATCACCGGCAGGAAGGAGTTCATGAAGAACCCGCGGGCCAGCGTGTCGCGCTCCTCCCGCGTCTGGGCGACGACGATGGTCACCCAGTTGGTCCGCCGCGCCTGGACGATCAGATGGCCCAGGGCGACGACGCGCACCGGCTCCCCGCGATAGACGGTGTCGGTGAAGCTGGCAACGTCGTCCTGCCGCACGGCGCCGGGCAGGTCGCGATAGCCGATGACCGGGCTGCCGTCGGTGTCCAGCACCTTGTAGAAGGCGCGGTCGCGCTGCGCCATGGCGAGGATGCCGAGCGACGAATAGGGCAGATCGACCACCACGGCCCCCTCCTCCACCCGCACGGCATCGGCGATGGCGAGCGCGGAGGCGAGGAGAAGCTGATCGTAGGCACCGTCGGCGGCGCGGCGCGCATCGCTGCGGATCAGCAGGAACAGGCATCCGGCCACCAGCGCCAGCACAAGCACCAGCCGCACCATAAGCCGCCGTTGCAGCGACCCCGCGGTCCGGCCGTCAGGGGGCATCGTGGCGTCCATCTGGTCGGGCATCCAGCCGCCCATCCTGCTTTTCCGCGACATAGCCCTGGCCATGCACGGTGCGGATCACGACCGACGCGCGCTCCAGCTTGCGGCGGAGACGGGAGACGTACAGCTCGATGGCGTTGGGCGCCACCGGCTGGTCGAGGCTGCACAGCCGGTCGATCAGCGTGTCCTTGGCCATCACCCGGTTCAGGTTCGACAGGAACAGCTCCAGCAGGCGGAACTCCCGCGCGCTGAGATCCACCGCCTGGGCCTCGACCGTCACCTTCTTGGTGGCGGTGTCGAAAACCATGTTGCCGAAGACCTGTTCGGAGGCGGCGATGCCGTGATGGCGGCGCAGCAGGGCGCGGCAGCGCGCCTCAAGCTCGCGGAAATCGAAGGGCTTGACGACATAATCGTCGGCGCCGAGGTCGAGCGCATCGACCTTGGTGTCGACTCGCGACCGGGCGGTGACCACCAGCACTGGCGTCTGGTCGCCCTTGCGGCGCAGCTGGCGCAGCAGCGTCTGCCCGTCCGGGCCGGGCAGCATCAGGTCGAGGATGACGAGCTGATAGGTCTCGCCCGCCAGCAGCTCCTCCGCCTGATAGCCGTCGGCGGCCCAATCGATGGCGTAGCCATGCTTGCGCAGGCGCTGGATGATCGCGTCGGCGAGATCCTCGGTGTCCTCGACCACCAATATGCGCATGTTACCAGCCTCCGTCGACAGAACCGGCCGTGCCGCTGCGGGCGCGGGGGAACCGCGTCGCGACACCATCAAAAGGCGCGGATCGCCGGTGCCCGGCGCCGCTTCAGACAGGCTGTCCCAGCTCGATCCTGCGCAGGCAGTGCAGCACCCGCGCCGTCCCGTCGCCGGTCTCCACCAGTTCGCCGGGCTTGGCCCCGAGCAGGCTTTCCTTGCAGCCCATCCACTCCGCCGCGCGCTCGGCCGTGCCGAGAACCTCGACGGCCCGATCGAATACCAGACCGCCATCCACCATGGCATTGACCCCAATCATAAGATCACCTCGACTTCGGAAAAGGCCGACTGCCGGATCGTTCGCCGGTGCATCCGGCCCACGGACATCGTGCCGGACACCATGGTAAAGACCGCAGCTGTCAAAGACCTGTCGCCGATCATGTCCATGTCCCCAGTGTCGGCGGTCTGGCACCCCGGCCGCGAAGCCCTTACACTCGCCCCCGCGACCGAGCGGCCGGAGGAACAGTGACGGGGGAGCGGAGGCGGGCGACCGCAGTGGATGTGGCGCGGCTGGCGGGGGTATCGCAGTCCGCCGTGTCACGGTGCTTTACCGAGGGGGCCAGCGTTTCGGCGGAAACGCGCAGCCGCGTGCTGGAGGCGGCACGGCGGCTGTCCTACCGCCCGAACGCCATCGCGCGCAGCCTGACGACCCGGCGCACCAACCTGATCGGCGTCGTCATGGGCGATCTGGACGGGCCGTTCCAGCCCTATCTGTTCGAAACGCTCACCCGCGGTCTGGCCTCGCGCGGCAAACAGCCGCTGCTGGTGCGCGGCGACCCCGCGGATGCGCTGGACGGCACGGCGATGGCCGCCCTCGACTATCAGGTGGATGCGGTGGTGGTGACGGCCGGCAGCGTCTCTCCGGCGGCGATCCGCGGCCTGATGGCGCTCGGCGTCCCCTTGCTTCTCTACGGCCGGGCGGTCGAGGCGGACGGGGTGGACAGCATCTGCTGCGACAACCCGCTCGGCGCAAGGCTGGTGGCGCAGGCTCTGGTCGCCGCCGGCCACCGCCGCATCGCCTATCTCGGCGGACGCCCGACCGCCTTTTCCGAACAGGAGCGCGGCAGCGCCTTCCGCGCGGCCTTGGCGGAGCTTGGCATGCCGCTGGCCGCCGCGGGAGAGGGCGACTACAGCTACGACAGCGGCCATCGCGAGGCCCTGCGGCTGCTGGCCGGTCCGGACCGACCGGACGCCCTGTTCTGCGGCAACGACGCCATGGCCTTCGGCGCGCTCGACGCCGCCCGCACCGCCCTCGGCCTCCGGGTGCCGGACGACCTGTCCATCGTTGGGTTCGACGATGTGCCGATGGCCGGCTGGCCGAGCTTCTCCCTGACCACCATCCGCAATCCGGTCGAGGAGATCGTGGCCACCCTGCTCGACATGCTGGAGCGGCGGCTGGCGGAGCCCGACGCCCCGCCGGTCCTGCACCGCCCGCCCCCGCTGCTGGTCAGGCGAGGATCGGCGCGCCTTTGACACGCGGTAGGACCGCATTCACCAAAGCATCACAATTCCATCATTCGGGCTTCACGCTTCATCCCTAAACCCTGCGTCAGCGGCTTTGCATACGCATGCAAGGGCGCTGACCACTTCGGGAAATGCGGGAAGTCTGCGGCGATGGCGGAATTGCATGTCGAGAATCTAACCGTCGCCTATGGTGGGTCGCGCGTGCTGAACGGCGTCAGCCTGCATGTCCGCCCCGGCGAGTTCGTGGCGCTGCTGGGATCGTCGGGCTGCGGCAAGACCACGCTGCTGCGGGCGGTGTCGGGCTTCGTGCCGGTGGACGGCGGGCGCATCGCCATCGCCGGGCGCGACGTGACCAATGCCCCGCCGGAGCGCCGCGACACCGCGATGGTCTTCCAGTCCTATGCGCTGTGGCCGCACATGACCACCGCCCAGAACATCGGCTATGGCCTGAAGCTGCGCCGCTGGCCGCGCCCGCGCATCGCCGAGCGGGTGGCCGAGATGCTGCGGCTGCTGAAGCTCGACGGGCTGGCCGACCGCAACGTCACCCAGCTGTCGGGCGGCCAGCGCCAGCGTGTGGCGCTGGGCCGGGCGCTGGCGATCAATCCCGACATCCTGCTGCTGGACGAACCGCTGTCCAACCTGGACGCCCGCATCCGGCTCGAACTGCGCCACGAAATCCGCGCGCTGCAACAGCGGCTCGGCATCACCGCCGTCCATGTGACGCATGACCGCGAGGAGGCCATGGTGATGGCCGACCGCATCGTCATCCTGAACGCCGGCAGCATCGCCCAGATCGGCACGCCGGAGGAGATCTACCGCCGCCCGGCCAGCGCCTTCGTCGCCAGCTTCCTGGGCGCCGACAATGTGGTGCCCTTGCAGGCGACCCGGACGGAGCGGACGCTGGAGATCGCCGCCGGCCCGGACCATGACGCCGTCAGCCTGCCGCTCGGCGAAGACGGCGCGCAGGGTGGCGCACAGGTCGAGATGCCGGGCAGCGGCCCGGTCGCCGCGCATTTCCGCACCGAGTCCGTGCGGCTGGCAGCGGCCGGACAGGTTCCGCCCGACGCGCTGGTCCTGCGCGGTCGCATCACGCAGGCAGCCTATCCCGGCGGCCGCTGGCGCTACGGCGTCGCGGTCGGCGGCACGGTCTTCCTGGTCGACGACGACGACCGCCGCACGGTCGGCGACGCCGTCGCCATCGTCATCCCGCCTTCGGCCCTGCATTGCTTCCCGCTCCGCCGGGAGGCGGCGGGAACGGCCTGAGGCGATCTCAACCATCCGGTCCACCATCGGGAAAGAAGGGGGATTTTTCCATGACGCTCACGACGCTGAGGACACTGCTCGCCGGGGCCGCCGGTCTGGCGCTCGCCGCCGGTCTTTCCGCCGCGCCGCTGAAGGCCGAGACGGTGCTGACCGTGCTCACCGCCGGCGACCAGAACATGGTCGATTACGTCAACGAGTATCTGGCGCCGAAGTTCGAGGCGCAGAATCCGGGCGTCAAGGTGCGCGCCGCCGGCACCGGGCCGGGCGACGGCGGATCGCAGAAGATCTACGAGAAGCTGAGCGCCGAGGCCGCCGCCGGGGCCGCCAGATGGGATGTCGACGTCGCCGTCATCCACCAGAAGATGGCCGGCCAGATGGTGCAGGAGAAGATGCTGTCGGCTTACGTCGGCGATGTGAAGACCGGCACGCTCGCCAGCCGCGACAGCGCGCGCAACGCGCTCGGCACCGACGTCACCGGCTATGTCCTGCCGATGTTCCACAGCCAGATCGCGCTGGCCTACAACCCCGAACTGGTGAAGGCGCCGCCGAAGACCTACGCCGAGCTGGCGGAATGGGTGAAGGCCAACCCGAAATCCTTCGGCTACAACGGCATCAAGGGCGGCATGTCGGGCGTCGGCTTCGTCACCGGCTGGGCCGCCGCCAACATCGGCGATGCCGCCCGGCTGGAGAAGGGCCCCTACGACGCCGCGATGAAGCCGGCGATCGAGAAGGCGCTGTCCAGCCTGAAGGACTTCAACAGGAGCGTCACGCTGACCCCCGGCAATGCCGGCACGCTCGACATGCTGAACCGCGGCGAGATCGCCATGGGGCCGGTGTGGGTCGACATGTTCTACAGCTGGCAGGCCGACGGCCGCCTCAACCCGGCGATGAAGCTCCAGCTGATCGGTCCGGGCATGCCGGGCCAGCCGATGTACTACACGGTCCCGGCCAAGGCCGCCAACCAGGACGCCGCCCGCAAGTTCATCGAACTGGCGACCAGCCCCGAGGTGCAGGCCGACGGCATCGTCAAGCGCTTCAACTGGTATCCGGGCATCGACGCCACTTACGTGCAGCCGAAGCTGGACGCGCAGACCTGGGCCAAGCTGTTCACCGACGTGAAGCCGGACGAACTGGCGAGCAAGGGCAAGCCCTTCCCGCTGTCGGGCTATTTCACCGACATCATGGAAGCCTATGAGCGCACCGTTGCCAACTGAGGCGGCCGGCCGTCCCGCTGCCCTCCCCCGCTCGCGCGGGGGAGACGGCGCCCCCGCCCTGCCCGCCGCCAGGACCGTTCCCGACTGGCTGTGGGGCGTGCTTCTGGTCCTGCCGGCGCTGGCGATGGTGGCGCTGTTCTTCCTCTATCCGCTCGGCCTGTCGGCGGTCAGCGCCTTCCAGGGCCGCGACGGCGGCTGGACGCTGGCGAACATCGCCAAGGCGTTCGAGCTGTACAGCCTCGACATGGCCTTCACGCTGGCCATCGTGCTGCTGTCCTCGGCGCTGGTGGCCGTGCTGTCGGTGGCCATCGGCGGCTATCTGACGCTCGGCGAGAACCGGCTGGCGGTCACCCTGCTGCGCTGGCTCTACCGCTGGCCGCTGTTCATTCCCTTCATCGTCGCCGCCCAGATGATGCGCTCCTTCCTCGCCAAGAACGGGTTGATGAACAATTTGCTGATCGGGGGCGGCGTCATCGAGCCGTTGCAGGCGGCGAGCCTGCTCGACTGGCGCGGCGTGGTGGTGACCTTCGTCTGGAAACAGACGCCCTTCGTGGCGCTGATGGTGGCGGGCGCCATGGCCTCGCTCGACCGCTCGACCATCGAGGCGGCGCGCGATCTCGGCGCCGGGCGGCTGCGCATCCTGGCCGAAATCGTCGTTCCCCAGGTCCGGCCGACGCTGGTCGTCGGGCTGATCCTCAGCTTCGTGACCATGCTGTCGGTGATGTCGGTGCCGATGATGATCAACCCCAACAGCCCGACGATGATCACGGTGGACATGGCCTATCGCATCAACGCCCACGGCGACTACGGCGTCGCCAACGCTCTCGGTTTCGTCTCCTACGCCATGGCCGGTCTGGTCGGCTGGTTCTACCTGCGGCACGGCGTGCGCCAGGGCGGTGCGCGATGACCTCCTTCATCCCAATGCGAGCCCTCGCCCAAATATTCGCCTGGATTCCGCGCGGGCTGGCGCTGGGGGTGCTGGCCTTCGTCATCTTCGGGCCGCTGACCAATCTCGGCCTGTGGGCGGTGGCGGAGAAATGGTATTTCCCCCACACCCTGCCCCTGCAATACGGCTTCTCCTTCTGGGAGCGGGTGTTCGCCCCGCGCTCCAACGCCATGGCGTCGCTGGCGACCAGCGTCACCATCGCGCTGCTGACGGTGGCGGCCTGCCTCGCCGTGTCGGTTCCCGCCGGCTATGCGCTGGCCCGGCTGCGGCTGCCCTGGCGGGGCGCGATCCTGCTGGCCTTCCTGCTGCCGCAGGCCTTTCCCAGCGTCGCCGTCTACATCAACGTGGCGCGCATCTTCTACACGCTGGGGCTGAACGGCACGGTGGCAGGCGTGGTTCTCGTCCACACCGTCCATGGGCTGGTCTTCTCCGTCTGGATCACCGCCGCCGCCTTCGCCGCCGTCGACCGCTCGCTGGAGGAGGCGGCGCGCGACATGGGCGCCGGCCCCCTGCGGACCTTCTTCGGCATCACCCTGCCGCTGGCGGCGCCGGGGGTGATGGCAAGTTCCATCTTCGTCTTCCTGGAATCGCTGGACGAGTTCACCGGCACCTACTTCGTGGGGGTGCCCGACATCTCCACCCTGCCGCTGCTCATGTTCAACGCCGGCATGGGCGGCAATTTCCAGATCGCCGCCATCACCGCCTTGATCCTGCTGGCTCCCTCGGTGGGCTTCATGCTGGTGATCGAACGTTTCCTCAAGGCCGACGTGCTGGCCAAAGTCGGACATTGACCCCCATGGACATCCAGGTTCTGGGCGTCGGCGAAGCGGCCGACCCCTCCTTCGCCAATTCCTCGCTGATCGTCGCCGCCAACGGCTTCCGCCTGATGATCGACTGCGGCCATTCGGTGCCGCCCGTGCTGTGGCGCGAGGTGCCGGACCCCGACGCCATCGACGCGCTCTATTTCACCCACCATCACCCCGACCATTGCTTCGGTCTGGTGCCGACGCTGATCCGCTGGACCGACGACCGCCGCAGCAAGCCGCTGGACATCGTCACCACCATCGGCGGGTGGAAGCAGCTGGCCCTGCTGTTCCAGGCCGGCGCCACCGATCCCGAGCGGTCGCTCTCCTTTCCGCTGCGCTGGATCGAAACCCCGGAAGACGGCACGCTCGGCCCCTTCCGCCTGCGCACCGCGCTCACCCGCCATTCCATGCCCAACCGTGCCATCCGGCTGGAAGCGGGCGGCGTCGCCTTCGCCCATTCCGGCGACGGCCGGGCCACGCCCGACTCCGAAGATCTCTTCCGCGGCGCCGACCTGCTGTTCCACGAATGCCTGACGCTGGAACCGGACCCGCTCCAGCCCTTCCACGCCGCCTTCAGCCAGCTGTCCGATTTCCCCGAGCGGCTCGGCGTCCACGCGATGCGCCTCTATCATGTCCGCATGGGCGAACGGAACCGGCTGGCCGCCGCCTGCGCCGCCGACAAACGCATAAGTCTCGCCCAGCCGGAGGAGCGGATCACTCTCCAGGCCTAAACACCCGCAGCCTGACCCGGCGGTCCGCCGCGATCCCGGTCAGGCCAGTTGCGGGATGGCTCCGGCCTGCCAGCGGCGGCGGATGACCGCGGTGCGCTTCTTGCCGCTGGAGGTCTTCTCGATGGTTCCCTTCGGCACGACGGCGATGTCGGTCGGCACGAAACCGAAGCCGTCGAGGATGCAGCGCCGGATCGCTGTCAGCCGTCCGCTCACCACCGGCGGCGGCGACGTGGCGTTTCCTTCGACCAGCAGCACCTGACGCGGCCCGCCGGGCTCGTCGGCGGCGAACAGCACCGCGCGGCCGGGGCCGACGAAGGGCAACGATTCGACCTCCAGCTCGACATCGGCGGGGATGACATTGCGGCCGCCCACCACCAGCATCTCGTCCTTGCGGGCGACGAAGAACAGCTCGCCGTCGTGCAGGAAGCCCAGATCGCCGGAGCGCATCCATCCCCGGCCAAGCGCCCGCTGCGTCATCGCCTCGTCGCGCCAGTAGCCGGGGGTGAGGCAGGGGCCGGCGACCGTGATCTCGCCCAGCCTCATCTCGCCGAGCGGACATCCCGCCTCGTCGCGCACGACGAGGTCGCAGGCATCGTTGGGCCTGCCGACCGAAACGAGGTCCAGCGTTTCACCGCCGCCACCGCAGCCGTTGCCACCGTCGGCCAGCACCCGGCCCCCCGGAGCGATGCGCACGCGCAGCCGGCGCAGCCCCGGTTCGCGGCTGTGGGTGCAGCCCAGCGTGTATTCCGCCATGCCATAGCCGGCGCGCAGCTGCGACGGCGGCATCCCCAGCGGCGCCAGCACCGCCGCCGCCTCGTCCAGCACCGCCGGGCTGATCTTCTCGGCGGCGACATAGAGGATCAGCGCCGACAGATCGCAGCCGCGGCCATGCAGGCGGCGCACCCCGCGCAGCGTCGCCGCCAGCACCGAACTGGTGGAGAAATTCAGATCGCTGCCCCGCGCGGCCATCGCGGCGAACCAGCGCGCCGGATTGCGCATGTACCAGGCGGGGGGTGCGACCATGGCATCGGCGCCGGTGAACAGCGGCAGCAGGATGCCGATGAACAGCCCCATGTCGTGATAGAAGGGCAGCCAGGACGCAATCGAGCGCGGCGGCCGGCCGCTGCCGGCCGCCGCATAATTGTCGGCGAGCTGGCGGAGCTGCGCCATCGCCATGGCGTGGGTGACCATCACGCCCTTGGGCTGCCCGGTGCTGCCCGAACTGAACTGGATCAGCGCCAGCCCGTCGGCCCTGCACTCGCCATCGCCGCCGGTCGGAGGCGACCGCTCGAGCGGCGCCTCCAGCGCCTCTACCGTGGTCAGCAAAGGGTCGAGCTGCGGAACGACGGCGGGACGGTCGGTCACCACCAGCCGCGCATCGCTTCGCCGCGTCACCTCCAGCAGGAAGCGCAGGAAGCCGCCGGCCCTCTCCGAAGCCGTCTCCAAAACCGCCCCCGACCAGGGCCGCAGCGGCACCGGCACGGCTTGCAGCTGCCACAGCGCCAGCAGCAGGCAGATCGCGGCCGAGCCGGTGTCGAGCAGCATGACCACGCGGTCGCCCGGCCGGATGCCGCGGGCCGCCAGCCCGGCCGCCAGGACGCCGGAGCGGGTCCGCAGCTCCGAAAGCCGCCGGTCCATTCCTTCGGCGGGAAAATGCCACAGCGGGTCGCCTGCGGTCCCGCCATGGTCGAGCCAGTTCAGAAGCCCCGTCATCGCCGCCTCACACCGCCCGCACGGCGATGGCCGCATTGACGCCGCCGAAGGCGAAGGACTGCGAGACGGCGGCGCCGAAGCGATGGGCGCGCGCCTCGTTCGGAACGCAGTCGATGTCGCAGTCGGGGTCGGCGCCCTGGTAATTGACGGTCGGCGGCGCCACGCCGCGGGCGAGGCCGAGGATGGTGGCGATCAGCTCCAGCGCACCGGCGGCGCCGAAGGTGTGGCCGATCTGCGATTTGGTGGAGGACATCATCAGCCGCGCCGCATGGGGACCGAACACCGCATGGGCCACCGCCGTTTCCACCCGGTCGTTCAGCGGTGTCCCGGTGCCGTGGGCATTGAGATAGCCGATTTCATCGGTGTTGAGTCCGGCATCGGCCAGGGCCTGCATCACGGCCCGGACCGGGCCGCGGATCGTCGGCTGCACGGTGTCGGTGGCGTCGCTCGACATGCCGAAGCCGGCGATCTCGGCCAGCACCGGGGCGCCGCGCCTGTCGGCGGACTCCATCGTCTCGATGACCAGGATGCCGGAGCCTTCGCCCAGCGCCAGCCCGGAGCGGCCGGTGGAGAAGGGGCGGCAGGTGTCGGAAGCGATGGTCCGGGCCGCGTCGAAGCAGCGCATCACCGCATAGATGACGTTGGCCTCGGTCCCGCCGGTCAGCGCGCGGTCGGCATAGCCGTGGCGCACCATCATCGCCGCCTGCGAGATGGCGTGCGACCCGGAGGCACAGCCGGTGGCGACGACGAAGGACGGCCCGAGGATGCCGTGCTCGATGGCGATCATGCCGCAGCAGGCCTGGTGGTTGGTGCGCGGCACCGTGGTCGGATGGGCGCGCGGCCGGCGGTTGGCGAACAGGTGGATGGCCGTCTCCTGGCGCGACAGTTCGCCGCCGCCGCCGCAGCCGAGCACGATGGCCGCGTCGGTCAGGTCGGCGGAGGTCAGGCCGGCGGCGGCGATGGCCTCCCGTGCGGCCAGCAGCGCATACTGCACGAAGGGTTCGCAGGTCAGCAGCTGCGCCTCGCTGAAATGATCCAGCGGCAGGTAACCGACGACGGTCGCGGCGGGACGGACGACCTCCATCGCCTCGAAGGTCCGGCAGGTGGGCTGGATGGCCGTGCGCGCCTCGGTCACGCCCTGCCAGAAGGCGGGAAGGCCGACGCCGAAGCCGGTGACGGCGCCCACGCCGGTCACCACCACCCGGTGCGAGCCGTCGGGGCGGCGGTACCGACCGCCTGTCATGCCGTCACCTCTCTGGTGGCGGCCAGACGCCGGACCAGCACCTCCAGCTCGCCGCAGGTCTCGAAGACGTCCAGCCCCTCGTCGACGATGCCGACGCCGAACATCTCCTCGATCTCGAAGGTGATGGTGATGACCTGGATCGACGCCAGCCCCAGCCGGTCGAAACGGGTGTCGGGAGTGAACTCGGTCTCGCGCAGGCTGGGCACGACCTTGACGATACAGTCCTTGATACCGCCCCAGACCGGGCTGTCGGCGAAGGGGGTGGAGTCGGGCATCGGGGTTCCTTCGGTTGAGGTCGATCGGGGTTCGGGACGGCGGCGGCGCGGGGCCCGGTCAGCCGGTGGTGACCGGCAGGTCCAGCTCGCTGGAGACCGGCGCCTGCCCGTTACCGGAGATGGTCAATGTTAGCACAGTCGAGGCCGATGGCGCTGTAATGGTTGTCTGCCCCGTCTGTTTTGTCGTGTCGAGTGGAACGGATATCGCGGTTTGGTTGCCGATTGCCAGGGTTGCCGACGTCGCGTTCAATGTCTGGTAGCTGACCGTCACGGTCGCGCCGGGGGTGGCCGGGCTCGGCGTCGCGCTGAGGAGCTGGACCTGGAGATATGGCCCCGGACCGAGATGGCCGACCAGTGGCCCGCTTCCCGCACCCGGACCATAGGCGGTCAGCGTGTAGTCCTGACCGCTGGTGCTCAGGGTCGGCGATCCGGGAGACGGATTGACCACGTTGTAGGTGACCTGGGTCAGGGTGGCGTCGGTGTAGCGGAACCAGCGGATGCGCACCGGGTTGAAGGTGACCGTCGCCGTCCGGTTGACCGGCCCCTGGTAGCCCAGCGCCTGCAACGAGAAGGTCACGCTGGACTGGTTGCCGGTCAGGTAGTTGCCGGGAACCACGGGCTGCTGCCCCTGGGCGCCGACGCGCTGCGCACCGCTGGGGGTGGACAGATAGAGCGGGGTGACGGCGTAGGTGCTGCTCCAGCTCAGCACCGCGCTGGCATCGGTGTCGATCGGGCCGCTGGGGTCGCAGGACAGCGTGGCGCTGACCGGCCCGAGATAGGCGGTGGTGACGTCCTGCTTGAACTGACGGTCGTCGGTGTAGAGCTGGAGCGTGTAGATCGTCTGTGCCTGCGACACCGGCATCTGCAGGCTGTCGGTGAAGCTGCTGCCCTGCACCGGGCGCTTGATGTTGCCGGGCTGGATCAGCACGTAGCTGCCGCCCGAAACCGTCCAGTTCAGCGTCGTCGACTGCCCCTGCGCGACGGTGATCGGGTTGGCGTAGAATTGCTGGATCGCCAGCGGCTGGTTGGTCTTGGCGATGGTGACGGCCGTGGTGCCGCCGCCGGTGAAGCTCTCCTGGACCGGGAAGGCGGCAGTGCCGACCGCATCGTTGACCACCAGATTGTTGAAGTAGACCGACAGGCTGGCTCCCGCCGCCAGGGCCGGGCCGGTCAGCTTGATGTAGGGCGGGTTGGTGCTGAAGAAGGGCAGGGCCAGCCACGTCGGGGTGCTGGTGGTCACCGAAACCCCGCCCAGGCTGGTGGCGATGGCGTCGGCGCCGCTGCCCACCGGAATCTTGACGTAGATGGTCTGGGTGCCCGTCAGCGCGGTCGTCGCGTTGGGGTTGGTGACGGTCAGCGTCGGCGCGGTCGTCGCGCCGATGATCAGGCTGTTGGGGTCGAACCGGTATTGGTAATAGGGCGGCGTGGTCGCCGTGGGGGCCGCTGCCATGGCTTTGTACCTCTCGTGGAACTGCATGTGGGCGAGTTTCTGGTCGGCGACGGGCCGGGTCGTCTTGAGCGAGCCGCCGGACTGGCCGCTGGAGGGGCCGCTGGCGGGGGTGGGCACCAGCCCCAACCAGCCTTCGCGCGCCGCCGGTATGGCCGTCGGCAGAAGCGCCTGGGGCTGGCTGCTCTTCAGGTTCGCGACCGTCTCCCACACGGTGACGCCGGTCCTGGCGATCCACGACCAGGTGCCGGAGACGTTGCCGGGCAGCGGCATCTGCACCTCGCGCGGGTCGATCAGCAGCGGCCCGACGCGGAAGGTGGCCAGCAGGGTGTTCATCGCCGAAACGACCCCCGGCGGCAGCGAAACCGTCTCCACCGGCAGGATGCCCGAGACGGCGGGGATGGAGCCGCGCGGGTCCATCAGCACCGTCAGCCGGTGGACCGGCCCGTCGGGCAGCAGGGGGAAGGACGGGTCGGGGTTCAGATAGCCCGAGCTGGTGGCCGGGCTGCCCGCCGCCAGCAAAGTCGGCAGCCGCGCCATCGCCCGGCCGAGGTTGCTGCGCGGGTTGCCGGTCCGCGAGGACAGGGCGCGGCGCACGGTGCCGAAGGCGGTGTCGAAGCCGCGCAGCGGATTCAGCAGCGAGTAATCGTCGTCGAGGAAGAAGCCGAGCGCGCCGTTGCCGTCATAGGCGATGTCGCCGACATAGACGGGGAAGGGCATGGCGGTGACGCCGCCGTCGTCGTTCTTGCCGGTGGCCGCCCAGGACTGGTCGCAGGCCGGGTCGCCGTCGAGATGAAGGGCGATGTCCGCCCGCACCACCGCAACCGGCTGCCCGATCAGCACTGCGAGATTGTCGCCGTCCGGCTGCGGCGTCGCCGTGGTGCGCCACAGCGTGACGTCGATCACGTCCAGCAGATCCTGCAACGCCTGATCGCCGGAGACCGGCCCCTGGGCCAGCAGCCCCTGCACGAATCCGAGAAGATGGGCATTGCCGATGGCCGGCGGCGACCCCAGCGGCAGGTTCAGCCCCGGCGCCGGATCCCAGCGGATGCCGCGGCCGGTGTCGGTCTCCACCGGCAGGATCTCGCCCAACGGCGTCCCGTCGGCGGCGAACACCTGCACGCTGTTGTCCAGATGGTTGGGCAGCAGCCAGCCGGCGACCGGGCTGGTCAGATTGGACGAGTTGGTGGGGATCGCATCGTCCTCGGCGTCCAGCAGAGTGAGCGCCACGCGGGCCGGCTGCTGGATGCGCGGCGCCACCTGGACGAAGCGCTTGTTGTCCTGGCCGCCGGCATCGGGGGTGGCGACGCTCTTGGAGCGGATCGGCAGCACGTCCTGGCCGGGGTTGGTGGTGCGCAGGATCTGTCCGAAGGCGTCCACCACCCAGAGCTGGTTGATGACGTAATGGCCGGACCGCACCGGGTAGAAGCCCGGCGCGCTGCCGTCGGTCCCGCTGCCCGGCAGCGGCACGACGGACGGCGCCAGCTCCAGCCAGGATTCGACCGCCGGGTCGTCGCTGGTCAGCTCGGTCATCTGGCCCTGCTGCATCAGCATGAACCCGCCGAAGCCGCTCAGCGCCTCGGTGACGATGTCATACTCGGCGATGTCGGCGGCGGCCTGGGTCAGGGCGTCCTGCTGGTACTGCGGCAGCTCGTCGAAATTGGGATTGAGCGTGACCAAATCGTTCAGCTTCTCCGCCAGCCCGGCGGCGATCTGGGTGCCCACCAGCGACCGGCCGCTGATGGTCTCGCTCGCGGTGCCGATGGCGGTGCCGGTCCAGCTGTAGTCGAACCCCTCCAGCGTCCAGCCGTCGAGCATGCCGGCTGCGGCTGCGGCGGTCGGATACCAGGTGACCTGCCAGTCGATGTAGAGCGGCGTCCAGGGCGGCGACCAGGGCAGCACCGACCGCTTCAGCGGCACGACGCCGGTGAAGCCAACGGCGGCCCCCACCGTCTCCTCGGTGTAGGGGGTGGCGGGGGTGGCGTTCCACGGTGCGGTCTGCTGAGCGGCGATGGTGGCGGCCAGCGTGTCCAGCTGCGCGGATGTCGGCGTGACCCCGGCCTTCTGATAGGCAATGGCGGCCAGGAAGCGCGCGTTGGAGGTGTCGAACAGCATCACCTCGACCAGATAGTCGGTCATCTCCTTCGGCACGCCGGAACTGGCCGGCGGCAGGGTGGGGACGCGGCTGGTCAGGTCGTTGGCATCGATGGTCTGGGTGGTGCCGCCGACCGGTTCGATCACCGTCAGCGCAGACACCGTCTGGCCGGTGAAGCGGCTGAACAGGCTGTCCTCGGGGCCGCCGTCGGTTCCGGGCGGCAGCAGGCGGGTGTCCTGCTGGGCGCCGGCCACCATGACCGTCGTCGCCGCCGGGGCGTGGAACCGCGTGTTCCCGTTGCTGGACAGCACGAATTCGCTGCCGAGCAGGCCCAGCAGGGCCGTTTTGTCGACCTCGACGGCGGCGGCCTGGGCGGTGCGCTGGGCGTCGAGCGTCGTCAGCGTGGCCATGACCGCGTCGATGGCGTCCTGGACCGTCTGGGTATCCGGCGAGAAGGGGCCGAGCTGCTGGAGCTTGTAGACCAGCGCGAAGAGCTGCCAGACATTCGAGGCGATCAGCTGGCTGGTGCCGTCGAGCGCCGCCTGATCGTCGTTCAGCGCGGTCAGCGCCTGGGTCTGGGCCGGCGACAGGTCCACCGTCTGCAGGGTCCGGCCGCGGTCGGAGGGATCGTAGTCGGGCCGCGCCACCAGCCAGACGGTGCCGCCGTCGGCCTTGGCGAAGCGCGCCTCCAGCGTCCGGGTGGCGAACACCGAGGGCTGCTGGAGATAGTCGAACACCAGATCCTGCTGCACCGCGAGGATCAGATCCTCCAGATCGGGCTGGTTCAGGATGGTGGCCATCCAGGCGGCGATCGCTTCGACGCCGGTGCTGCCGACGGCGACCGACACCGGATTCTGGCCGTTCAGCACCGGGTCGCGCGGGTAGCTCTGCTGCGGTCCGTTCCACGCCATGTCGAACACCATGCCGTGGCACAGCGTCTGGCCGGCGAGCTGCATCTGGATCGCCGGGATGGTGGCACCCCCGCTGATCGGATTGGCCGCCTGCCAGTCCTGCCAGGCCGCCTCCGCCGCCGCCAGCCCGGACTCGCCATGGACGTTGAGCAGCAGCGTGTTCAGGATCGACTGCCACTCGTCCTGGGTGGTGAAGCCCTGCGGGTCGGCGTCGGTAACGCCCAGCAGCGGATCGAAGCCCGAGGGGCTGTACCAGCCGAGCATGGCATAGGTGACATTGCCCGCGGACACGTCCGACAGGCTGTCGTAGAAGCTCAGCACATTCAGCGTGTTGTCGTAGGTGACCACCCAGCTGACGGAGCCCGGCCCGACCGACCGCAGCAGCGGCTGCGCCGGACCGGCGGGATTGGTCCAATTGTCGAAGGTGAAGGCGCGGCCGACCCACTGGGTGTTGCCGGTCTGGACGGGATCGGGATAGGTGTTGCTGCCCTCCCCCATGTCGCCCAGGAAATCGCCCTGCAACACCCACACGGTGAACACCGGAGCGGCGCCGGGCGTCGTCACCACCGAGCGGGCCACCAGCCAGCGGTTCGGGATCGGCGGGAACAGGACCGATCCGTCGGGCTGCTGCTGGCCCTGGCGGTAGCCCATCGGCAGGGTCGCCTGCAAATGGGCGCCGGTGCCGGGCGGGGCGTTGGCGGGACGGAGCTGGAAGGGCTGCGGCTCGGGATCGACGTTCGCCGGGACCTTGCGGTAGTCGATGCCGAGGGCGGCCCAGCTGCCCTGCTGGTTGGGAACGCCGACCAGCAGGCATTCGATGCCGATCGGCACGAACAGGCTGGGACCGGGCCACAGCGGATCGACGATGGTGTCGGACGCGGCGGCGGCAGAGGCGGCGGCGGTGTTGGACTGGGTATCCGTCATGGTCTGCGCTCCGATCAACCCGCGATCCGGCCCACGGCGGGGGCGGTGGACTCAGCCGGGGCGGTAACGCCCCATTGGCCCGTTGGGGCGCTGACGCCCCACTGGAAGGACTGCATGCCGGCCGCCCGCACCATCTGCACGGCGAACTCGGCGGCGGTGAAGGTGCCGGCGCTGTCCAGCGCGCCCAGCGTCTTCATGGCCGTCTGAAGCGACGCGGCCGAGGCGGCGACGTCGAGCACGCCGGCCGCCGCACCGCTGCGCATGGAGACCGCCGCCTGCTGGCCCTGGATCTGCTGGCCGGCGGGATAGCCGCCATAGCCGAGTCCGCGCATGAAGCTCATGTAGCCGCTGGGGAAAGCGGTGGTCGGGCGGACGCCGAAATGCAGGCTTTCCGGCGGCTGGAGGAAGTTCACCACCCGGGGCAGCCCGTCGAACAGGGCGATCAGCACATCGTCCGACAGGCGGTCGAGCCGCAGGAGCGGCAGCTTCTGGGTGGCGGCATCGTCGGCATAGGCGCTGACCTCCACCCCCGGCCAGCCGGAAACCGCGGCCGAGCGGATCAGCAGCCCGGTGATCGGGCCGGTCGCCGTTCCGCCCGCGGCGCTGGATTGGGCCGCGGCGGCCTTCAGCGCGGCACCGGCCCGGCTGTGGCCGCTGGTCGCCTTGGCGCGCAAGGACGGACGCACCGTCGAGCTGTGCGACAGCGCCTGATCGACCAGCTGTTCGATGGTCGCCATCATCTGCACGGAATCGGCGCTGGTCGACAGCCCGATGCTCACCGCCCCCTCCAGCAGCCGGTGGATCCAGTTGAGGTCGATATAGAAGAAGCGGATCGATTCCTTGGGCAGCATCCGCCCGTCGGGCGTGATGTACTCGAACGGCACGCCGTAGAGCAGCGCCGCGCGGGCCAGCCAGTCGATGACGGCGGCAGGCGGGTCCGGCAGCTCGACGGTGGGCTGCGTGGCCGCCGAACCGGAGGCGGCGGGAGCGACGGCGGCCGGCAGGGCAACGCGGGCGTGCGCCGGGCCGGAGCGCAGCGCGGCCAGCGCCGGGGCGGTCGCCGTGTCGATGAGCGCCTGCAAGGTGGCGGCGCGGTTGCTGATGGCACGGTCCATGACGATCACTCCGCGGAAGGGCCGAATACGTGGTCGAGCAGCGCCTCCAGCGGATCGGCGGTGCCCGCCGCGGACTCCGCGGCGGCGGCAGCCTTCACGCCGGCTGCCCTCAGGCCGTTACTTTGCAGGCCGGGAGCCGCCGCGACCGGCGGCCGGTCCTCGCGGCGGGTCCGGCGGGGAATGCCGGACAGGCTTCCGCCATCGGCGGCGGGAACCGCCACCTCCCGCCCCGCCAGCCCGGCGAACGCCTCGGCCAGCGCCACGGCAGCGGTCTGGTGCGAGAGGGCCAGCGTGCGCCCGCCGCTCCCCGGCCCGGCGGCCGGCAGCGCGCGCATCGTCTCCGCCGTGACCGGCAGCGCATCGGCGACCTGCCCGAGCACCACATTGGCGGCGACCGCCTGATGGAATTCCTTGCGCCACAGGAACATCAGGCGGGCGAAGGTGGAGTCCGACAGGGCGAGCAGCCGGCCGATCTGCCAGGCGGCGGCCTGCGACACGTCGAACAGCGCCGTGGTCGGGTCGTAACGGATCGCCTGATCGCTGAAGACGAACGGTCCCAGCCCGTCGGCCTTGGTCGGCACCGCGCTGGCCGGGCCGCGGTACCAGGCCGTCGCCTGCTCGCCCACCCGCATGCGGTAGGTCAGCGGCACATAGCCCATCCCGAGCCCCATGACGGCGATGGCGGACGGGTCGTCGGCGTTCCCGTTGCCGGAGGCCGGGATCGGCAAATGGGGCATCTGCACCAGATCGACGCCGCCATTGTCGGGCAGGGCCTGCATGATCTCGATGAAGTCGCCCTTGGAGACATCGGCCTGCACCTTCCACCACGCCAGCGACGCGAAGCGGATGGTGGTGTAGGTCGAGGGAATGGTGCTGCCGGCCAGATGGTCCTGATGCCCTTCCAGCGAGACCAGGAACAGGTAGTTCACCGCCCCCGGCTGAAGCGTCCGGTTGCCGACGACGATGGAGAACGTGCCATCCTCGTCGAGCCCCAGGATCTCCTTGTGATCGGTGTTGACCTCGCGCACATGGGCCAGCCAGGACAGGTCGGCCAGCGTCGGGGCCACCGACTGGAACAGCGTCACCGGCAAATCCAGCAGCAGCAGGCCCGTCTGCATCTCGGCCTGCGAGACGCCGGACAGCTGCGGTCCCAGCACCGCCGGGTTGGTCGGCTGGACCAGATCGGACACCGTTCCGCTGTGCACGGGCGAGGGGGCGGCGACCGCGCCGGCATCGCCGCCCAGCTCGGCGGCGGTCACCGTGAGCAGGCCGATCCACGGTGCCGGAACGCTGTCCGCGGGCGGGACGCTGCCGTCCAGCGTGCGTTCCCACGGCAGCGTGCGCCGGCGCAGCACCACGTTGGGCAGCGTGTTCTCCCAGGAGCCCGTCTGGTTGGCCGGCGGCATCACCGATTGCAGGTCGCCGGGCGCCAGGGCGAAGCGCGGCCCCTGGATCTGCAAGGTCTGCACCGCCGTGTAGGTGGGGGGCGTGTCCTGATCCTTGATGCCATCCACGGTCTGGGTGGCGCTCAGCCGATAGGTCCCGGCAGGCAGCGGCGGCAGGGCCGCTTCGCTGAACCGGATCTGGCCGGGTTGCAGCGCGTCGCCGTCACCGGCCAGCGCGATCGCGTTCGACATGTGGGATCCCCTTCCTCACGAACCTGTCCTGCCAATCGCCCCCACCCCGCCGGGGCGGGGGCACCCGCACCGCTATGCCGCCTCGCTGCGGACGAACCGCAGCAGGGTCGGGCCGCCGGCCTTCGCCGCTCCGGCCCGTCCCAGGCCTTGGCCCAGGGCCGGACGCGGCGCCACGCTGCGCCCCAGCGCCGGGAGCGACAGCCCGTCCCAGCCGGCCTCCACCTCGGCCGGCATGCCGGCCAGCCCGTAGACACCGGCCAGCCCCTCGACGCCGCGCACCAGGACGGCATGCCGCTCGCCGTCACCGGCGACTTCGGCGGACAGCGTCGCGAACGACGCCGCGTCGTAGAGCAGGATGGTGCCGTCGCCGGCCGCGATCCGCGCCGCCGGGGTCGCCGCGACGCCGTACTCGACCGTCCAGGGGGAACCGGTCGCGGCGATCTTCACCGTCACCGCATCGGCGTCCGCCCTGCGGTCCAGCACCACCGCGACGGTTCCGACGGTGTGGCCGAACACCGTCTCCACCCAGCCCGGCGCGGTGCTGCCGACACCGGTCTGGACGCGGTTGCGGGTCAGCATCGCCGCCCCTTCCACCGGCCCCCGTGCTGCAACCGGCGCCGCATCGCGCTGGCCGCGCTGCGGGCGCGGCCCAGCCTGGGGCCGCACGGTGCAGCCGCTGCCGAGCAGGGTGTAGCGGCCGGCCTGGACCAGCGTGCTGTGCCGGTTCCAGCCCGCGACCGCCGCCGTTCCGGCACTGTCCACCCCGACCAGCGTCACCTGGGCGGTGTCGGCTGGCAGGGGCTCGGCACTGCCACCAGACGGCGAGACCAGACGGCTGGACAGGATGCGGCCGGCCTTGTCGAAGGCGTGGACCATCACCGGGGTTCCGCCCGTCAGTTCCAGCATCGGCGCTCCCGCCCCCCGTCCGGCGTCGAACACCGCGACGGATCCGGGCTGGAGGCTCAGGCCGGCCTCGATGGCGGACGGCGCGGTTCCGGAACCGGCGAGCGTCCGGGCACCGCCGCGCGTCGGGCGGACATCGGCATCGGCCCAGCGCATCGTCACCCGCGGCGCCGGCAGCAGCACCGATCCCTTGCGGGCGGCGCCACCAGCCGCACCGGTGGCCGTCTGGATGCGCCGCGGCGCCGTTGCGGGCAGCGCGTAGGCCTGCGAGGTGCCGAGCAGCCGCGGGGCGAGCGGTGCCTCCACCGCCGCAACCCGGGCGGCGCGCTTGGGCTGCGGCGCCGCCAGCGCCTGCGGACCGGAGGTCGCAAGGTCGAAGCCGAGCTTGGCGAGGCTGGGCGCCGCCTGGAAGATCTGGTCGGCGAAGCTGGCCATCACCGACAGGTTCTGGTCGACGATGACCGCGACCTGGGCGTCCTCCAGCGCCTGCATCACCTGGCTGCGCAGGGTCGAGGGCGCCGGCGCCATGATGCTTCCCATCAGGACGGCGAAGCGGCCGTCCTGCGACAGCGCCGCCGGTGCGGTGTAGACGGGGGTGACGGCGAAGGGCAGCGGCAGCGGGTCGGCCTGCTCGTAGCCGAAGGAGGTGAGCAGGTCCATCGGCGCCAGCGTGTCGACCACATGGTCGCCGGTGGCGGCCAGGGTCATGCCGAAGGCGGCACCGGCGATGAAGTCGGAGGACGGCTTGCCCACCGGGTCGAAGGCCTGCGTCGACCACATCGCCGCCGCCGCACCGCCGGACAGGGTTGCCGGCGTCAGGCCGGGCCGGTCGATGGACAGGGTGGTCCAGACCCCCTGATCGTCCTGCGATTCCAGCGTGACGGCCATCCCGGTCGCGATGTCCGGCAAATCCATCGGCGGAATGCCGAGCGACGGGCTGGAGGCCTGATAGCTGGACTCCGCCACGGTGACGGTGGAGGCCGGCATCACCGACCGCAGGTCGATGGCGAAGGGGGCGGACTGGACCGTCGGCCCGAACTCCCCGGTATCGCTCAGCAGGCCGCTGCTGACCTGGATGTTGACGACCACCTGGGTGGCGTCCGCACCGTCCGTGTTGCCGGAGGAGGTGCCGTCCTCCTCCGCCGCCGCCAGCATCATCGACGCCGTGCGCGCAGAGGCCTGGGGAGCCGTCTGCGAGTCCGGCTGCGGCAGCATCCGCGCCTCGAACTCCTCCCAGCTCAGCGGCTGGGTGCTGGACAGGTCCTGGTCCTGGTCGCCGAAGGGGATGGTGAAGGAGATGACGTACCAGCTGACCTTGACCTTGCCGGCGGTGGGCGGCCCCCACAGCTCCAGCCCGGCCCCCAGCTCGGCGGTCAGCGTCACCTTGACGCCCGCGACCTCGAAGCCGAAGGACACGCCGACCGACACCTGCACCCCGGCATAATAATAGAAGGGCTGCCAGGCGATCAGGAAGTCGGCCCCGGCGTTGAACCACGCCTTGAGCGGCCCGGCCTTGAACAGCGCCTTCAGATAGCCGCCGGCCATGATCATCGACGGCGTCAGGGCGAAATAGGTGCCGCCCGACACGCCGACCGTCATGACCGACGTGCTCAGCACCGGCCAGTCGAAGCCCAGCCGCGGCACATTGGGATAATGGTCCGGCGGCTGGAAGGACGGGTTGTAGCCGCCCAGCGTGATGACGAAGTCGCCGGCATAGGGGTTGGAGCCGAACCAGAATTTCGCGGCGAAGCCGCCGGTCAGCTTGCAGTCCTTCGCCAGCAGGAACGAGCTGGGGGTCAGCTGGGCGGTGACCGAGATCTCGCCCTCGTCCGGCTTGAACGAGGCGACCAGCGCCAGCTCGATGTAGGCCAGCGCCGAGGAGGGCTGGACCTGCGGCGGCAGGGTGGCGGTGGCGACGCCGATGACGTCGATCTCGAACTCCCGCCCGAACTTCACCAGCAGCATGGCGAAGACGTCGAGGATCTGGAAGCTGGAGAATTTCAGACCGGCGGCGACCCAATAGCTGCCGATCTGCGGGTAGACGTCCTGCGACAGCACGGCGAGCGCGCTGGCCGGCGTCGGATCGCTGCCGAAGGTCGCCTGGGAAATCGCGCCCTGGATCAGCGGGAAGGACATGATGTTCCCGGCATCGGGAACGATGATGTTGCGGTTGACGGAGAAGCCGCCGGCCACGCCGTTGACGAAGAAGGCCGGCACGCCGCCCAGCGGCGCGTTCAGGTTCAGGAAGACGAAGAAGGACACCGCCTTGTCGCCGTCTGGCCTGTCCGGATCGACCGGGATCAGCGCGAAGGAGCCGACGGCGTAGAGCGAGAAGCTGCCCGCCTTGACCAGAAGCTGACCGTCGTAGCGCAGCGGGTTGTTCTGCTTCAGCAGCCCGCCCGACACGCTGACCGAGCCGCCGCTGAACGACACCGACAATCCCGCCAGATCCAGGCTGTACTGGCTGTAGTCGGTGATCTGGGTAACGTTCACGCTGACCGACAGGTCGATCAGCTCGACGTCCAGCCCGGCCAGCGTCAGGCCGCCGTCGAACAGCACGCTGCCGATCTTCGTCGGGTTGTCCCAGCCGATGCCGACCTTGTTGGCATGGACCGGGCCGAAGCTGCGCTGCACCGGCAGCCAGATGCGCGTCTGGCTGCCGCCGTTGCTGTCGTACAGCTCGACGCCCAGATCCTCGCCGGACATCCAGCCAGCGCGCATCGAGAAGCCGGGATTCGCCGCCGGATTGCCGGCCGATGTGGCGTCGCCCGATCCCAGCAGGTTCTGGGCGACCGGGTTGGTGTTGGCGCCCGGCGTCAGCGTGTCGGGGGCCAGCGAGATGGCGATGTCCTCGACATCGACGCCGCCGCCATAGGCGGTGATCGGATCGGACTGCGCGAAGTCGAAGGTCAGCAGGCCGCGCGGCTTGATCTTCGCCAGCTGGAAGCGGCTGAAATCGACCAGCGGCGTGCCCGCCTTGCCCTGGAAATCGACGCCGATGTTGATCAGGCGCAGCTTGACCGCGGTGAAGTCGGGGATCAGCCCGTCGACCGGCAGGTAGGCCGCGACGCCGGGTTGGTACTGCGACGGGTCCGCCCCGGTCAGCGCGATCCATTCGGTGTCGGTGGCGCCCAGTTGGAAGACCAGATAGGGCACCTGCTTCAAGGACAGGCCGGTGGCGGCGAAGCGCACGCCATAGCTGGCGTCCGGTCCGGGTTCCAGCCAGATGCCGCCGCCGTCGGGGAAGGACAGCACCTGGATCTGCGTCTGGGTCAGCGCCTTGAGGAAGCCGGCCAGGAAGCCTTCGACGCCGAGCGACTGCAACGACGCCAGGTCGTTCAGCGCATAGGCCCCGTCCTCGGTCACCAGAAGCTGCGAGGCGGTCAGCACCTGCCCCGCCGTCAGGGTCGAGCCAGTGAACAGCGGTGCGTTCAGCCAGCTGACCACCGTCTGGGTGTTCAGCACCACGACCGAGACATAGCGCGGCAGCGCCTGCACCATCACCCCTTCCAGCCAGACGGCGAGCGCCGCTTCCAGCCGGCCGGCATAGCCGTCGCCCGTCGCCACGCCGAACGGCAGCGGCAGCAGCTCGGCGTTCAGGCTGCTGGAGACGCCGGCCTTCATCAGGGGATCGACCGCCGCCGCGACGCCGCCGCCGGCACTGTCGTAGGTCACCGTCAGGCCCGGCCCCTGGCCGAGCGCGATGATCGCCTGGGCCGACAGCCCGAACTGCACGCGCGCCTCGGGCGTGCCGGTCAGCGGCACGCCGACGCCGGTCGGGGTCAGCGCCACCACCACGCTGTCGGCGGCGGTGACCGACAGGGTCGCCCAGATGCCGGCGAGCGTCTCGGCGCCGACGGTGCGCACGCCGGCCATGACGGTGACCGGCACCGACTTGGACGGGGCATAGACCAGCAGGCCGCCGTCGCTCGACACGCCGCTCAGCGCCAGCTGCAACAGGCCGGCGACGGCGGACGCGGTGGCGGCCGCCTGCTCCGGCTGCAATCTTTCGCGCAGCCATGCCAGCGCCGCCGCCTCCAGCGCCGCCGCATCGGGCTGTGCCGCGATGAGGGACTGCACCAGAGCGTTGATATCCAGCGAGGCCGCGGTGCTGCGCAGCGCCGTGACGAACTGCGTCAGCGTCGTGTCGCCCTCGGCGGCGAGCTGGTCGAGCAGCTTCTGGGTCAGCGTCTGCAACAGCGTCTGCGCCACTTCGGCGGCGACCTGGAGGACGAAGGTCTGCCAGCCGCCGAACGGCACGAGGTCGAGCACCGGCTTGCCGTCGCCCTCCTCGCCAACCGTCAGCGTGAAGCCCTTGTCGTAGCCGCCCTGCAGGAACAGCGGCTGGTCCAGGCCGGGGATGGCGGCGGTCAGCCGGCCGCTGCCGCTCAGGCCCGGCTGGTAGTTGGCGGTCAGCGACAGGCCGAAGCCCATCGACTGCAATTCCGCCCCGGCCAGCAGCGGCATCGCCTCGCTGAGAGCCGGCGCCACCGTGAACAGGCCGGTCGCAGGGTCAGCGGTCACCGTCACCTGCAAGCCATAGGGCAGGCCGGACAGCAGCACGCCATTGGTCGCCTGCGCCAGGGTCAGCCCGCCCGCGGTTCCGGACGGCAGGCTGCCCAGCACCTTCTGGATCTGCGCGATGTTCAGCAGCCCGTCCTGGCCGACCACCGCGTCGGACAGCAGCCAGTCCACCGGCTTCTCGAACAGGCCGAGCGCCGACTTCATCTGCCAGACGCCGGTGTCGGGATCGGGGTCGGCCAGCCCGAATGCCTGGAACAGGCTGCACGCCAGCGGATATTTGGCGAGCAGCATGTCGTCGACCGCCTCGGCGACGAAGGTGGCCAGCACATAGGCCGGGCCGACGGCGGCGAGCTGGTCGATGAAAGCGCTCTGGTCGAAGGGCCAGATCACCAGCGGCGTGGGCTGCGGGACCGACCCGTCGCCCCAGACCAGCGAGACCGTCACCGTGGGCGCGCTGCCGCCGACCGTGTAGGTCAGGGTGGACAGGACGCTGAACCCGGCATCGGGCAGGAAGCAGTCCAGCGTGGCCGTGATGGTGCCGGTTTGCAGATCGACGCGCACGGTCATCGAGGGGTCGAGGAAGGATCCCACCGTGAAGCCGCCGCGCGGCAGCGTCAGCGTCATGATCCGGCCGTTGGCCGTGGTCAGGGTGCAGGGGCCGACGGGGAAGCTCTGCGAGCCGTGCGTCATCGCCGCGATGACCGACGAGCGGGCATCCGGATCGGACAGCAGGGCGGTCAGGCGCTGCGACAGCTGGGAAGCGGGGGCGCGGGCGACCGCGAGGATCGCCTCGGCATTGGCGGCATAGCCGTGATCCGCGTCGACCACCAGCCCGAGCCCGGCCAGCATCGCCAGCAGCGGCTCCGGCATCGCCGGCAGCGAGAAGCCCAGCGTCGCGTCGATGGCCTGGAACAGCAGCGGCTGCACCGTCGCGTCGGCCAGCGCCGCCATCAGCCGGTCGGTCAGGAAGCCCAGGGGGCTGGACACCAGCGCCGTGAAGCCGCCGGGGTCGATGCCGTAGGGACCGTCGACACTGGCCGCCGGCACCGCCAGCCCGAGGTCGGCGAGGACACCGTAGACCAGCTGGAAGGTATCGTCGCCCTTGAAGGCTGCGGCGGCCACGCCGATGGCGGCGTTGACGATGGACAGCAGGGCGCTGTTGGCCGACGGATCGAGCGTGCCGTCCAGCACGATCACCGTGCCGTCGGTCTGCTTCGCCGCCAGGACCGGGGTCGCGGCGAAGCTCGCCGTTCCACCCGACAGATCCATGGTCAGCACGACGCCCAGCGTCACGCTCTCGACGGCGACGTCGTCGACCGTGACCAGGGTGCCGCCCGTGCCGCTCAGCACGGTCTGCACCGACAGGCCGGGAACGCCGGAGGCGGCGACCGGCTCGCCGGTGCTCCAGGAAATGCCCATCGGGTCCAGCCGCACGCTGGTCACCGCGGTGATGTCGCCCGCCGTGTAGGACAGCAGCGTCGACAGTCCGGGAACCGCCATGGTCTGGCCGGAATCCTGCCACAGCGTGCCTTGCAGGTTCCACGGCACGTCGAGCGGCACCCGGTAGGGATCCAGCTGCGTTCCGGTGCCGGCGACGGGTGCCGCGGTTTCCGCCGTGCCGTCGATTGCCCAGCCCAGCAGGCCCAGCACCGCGGCGGCCCGGTCCGGCGTGGACAGCACCGCCTTGAGCTGGGCCCGGACCTGGCCGATGGGATCGGTGAAGCTGGTGGGGGCCAGCACCGGCATGCCGTCGGGCCAGTCGATGCCCTGCGGCATGAACGGCCCCAGGTTGGGCAGCAGCCCGAGCCAGCCGTCGAGCGCCAGCCCGCCGCGGCGCTGCGCGCGGTAGAGCGCCACACCCAGCACCCCGGTCAGGATGGCGCCGAAGGTGGCGGCCTGATCGGTGACCAGCTCCGACAGCCCGGTGGCGTCGGAATAGTTCATGTCGGTGCCGACCGGCTCGGCCACGCCGTCGACCACCAGGGTCGGGGCCGCCACCGACATCGACCAGTGCCAGCCGTCGTAGGGGCTCCAGTAGAGCGACAGTCCGCCCTTGTCGATCTGCAACGAGGCTCCGGCCACCGCGGGCGTCGAGACGCCGGACGGCAGCGCGCCGTAGACGCCGATGCCCGGCAGGATCTGCGCCGACCGGATGCCCTGGCCGGCAGCGGCGCCGGCATCGAGCCCCAGCGCCTCGATGCGGAAGGCGAGATCCAGCGTGTTGCCGGCGATCGGCAGCGTCGCCCCGACGCCGAGGCCCAGCACCAGCCGCTTGGCGGCGCCATTCGAGGTCTGGGCGTCGGCGATGTAGGCGACAAGCGCCGCCGGGCTGCCCGCCGGGCCCAGCGTCATGCTCCAGGGGTCGCTGCCGGTGCCGGACCCGGTCACGCCGCCGCTGCCGCCGCCGACCTGCCGCAGCACGGTGCCCAGCGCGTCCACCATGAAGGAGAAGGGCGGCTGGCCGTCGACCTCAACGTCGCCGCGGATCAGTGCCGCCCAGTAGCGGCTCAGTGCTTCGACGGGAAACTGGATGGAGTTGGGCAGCCCCGACAGGCTGAAGGGCGGCGTCAGCGACGACGGCCAGGCGGTGGCGCCCGGCGGCGGGGCGACGCCGAGCAGCGCCGCCAGCGACGGCCCGACCTCGCTGTCGGTGCCCAGACCGAACAGCGCGTTGAAGGCGTCGCCGATGGCGGCGTTCAGCTCGGCCTCGGCCGCCGCGACGAGGTCGCCGGGCTGGGTCAGGTCGATGGTGGGATAGCTGCCGGTGGGCGTCGTCACCGACAGCAGCGAGAAGGCGGGCTGAACCGTGGCGCCGCCGTCGGCGACGATGACGGACATGCCGCCGGCCAGCGCGCCGAAGCTGTAGGTGCCGCCGAGGATGGTCCCGCTGTAGAGCGGCTGGGCGATGTCCTTGTTGGCCAGCAGGATGCCGGCCTTGAAGCGGCCGGGGGCGACGCCCTGCACCCCGCCGCCGGTGGCCAGCGTGAAGTCGAGGATTTCCAGCCCGGCGCTGCCGGTCACCGCGGCGCTGGAGCTGCCCAGCACCAGCGCCGTGGAGGCGAAGGCCAGACCGGGATAGAAATGGCGCAAGCCCGCCGTGTCGGTCCCGGTGCCGGCGGTCAGCCGCAGGGTGCCGACGCTGCTCACGCTGAGGACGGGCACCGCGAACGGATCGTCGCGCGTGCCGCTTCCCGACACCGTGGCGTCGGTGCCGGTCAGCCCGCCGACGGCGCCGCCCACCGCCTTCATCCAGGCGGACAGGGTCGGCCCGTCGGTGGCGAGTGCCGTGAACCAGTCGACGAAGGGCCGCGCCACGTCGCCGCCGCTCACCGCCAGGGCGATGAAGCTGTCCCAGCGCAGGATCGGCAGCAGCACGCCGTCGACGCCGGGCACGCTGGCGCCCAGCCCCAGCGCCGGCAGCAGGTAGGACAGCGACGGCTGGTCGCCGACCAGCTTGCCCAGAGCCGTCACCGCCAGCGCCGCGGCCGTCGCCAGGATCTCGGCGCCGCTGATCGCCTGGAGGTCGGCCAGCGTGAAGTCGCGGGCGCCCGGCGCGGTGGGCAGGGTCAGCTGCGTGATGACCAGCGAGACGTTCACCGCCGGATCGGTCGCGGGCGACAGGTCGACCGTCAGCCGCACGCCGGTGAAGGAGAAGCCGGCCGCGTCGATCAGCGGCCCGTCGCCGCCGGTCACCTCGAAGCCCATGGTGAAGGGATGGCCGGCCTGCCCGACCACCACTTCGACGCCGCCGTTGCCGAGCAGGGCGACCGGCACCATGCCCCAGACCTTCAGATCGATGCTGGAGGGGCCGTCGGCCACCAGATCCAGCTCCGCCTTCTCATCCGTCCCCAGCGTCACCGTGGTGGTGTACATCACGCCGAGGCCGAACACCGTCGGCGGCTCGCCGCTGCCGTTGCTGTCGGACGACACCGGCTGGGTCGCCAGATAGAGGCCGCTCGGCGTGTCGGTGCCGGGCTTGTTGATCGGATACCAGGTTCCCAGCGCCCCCGGCTCCCGCACCGGAATGCCGAGCGAACTGCCCGAGGCCTGGCCGATCAGCTGGGCGATCACCAGGGCCAGCGTGACGGCGTTCTCGCTCATGCCCTGGCCGGTCTTGCCCACCGGGTCGGTGAACCAGTCGGGGTTGAGCTGATAGACCCCCTCCTGCCCGTCGACCGGCAGCAGCAGCCCGCAGGCGACCGCAAGCTGGATGGCCGGAGCCTCGACGCCCGCCGCCTCGATCAGGATGGGGCTGGTCGCGCTGGTCAGGTCGACGGCCAGAAGATTCTCGGCCAGAAGATCCGCGGCTGCGGCCCCCCGCAGCGCATTGGAGCGCGCCGGGACGATGCCGGTGCGCGCGGTCTCTGTGGTCTCGGGCTCTGTGGTCACGGGTGTCACTCCCCTGTGCGAAGCCATTGCACCAGCGCCGGCCGGCCCGGCCGGCCCGGCGCTCCGTCGCGTCCGGCATGTCCTGTCAGTCCGTCGGGAAGGCCGATCCCCCCGGCCCCGCCGCCGCCGCCATCGCCACCGGCGCCGGGCGCGCCGTCCGCGACGTCGAGGTCGAAGACGGACCCCGGCTGACGGACATGCACGTCGAGCCGCAGCAGCCCGGCATCGCCGCCGGCCCCGCCGCCGCCGCCCTCGCCGCCATGGCCGCCGTCGCCGCCCCGGCCCATCCGGTGGAATGCGACGGCATGGCCGTAGGCCCCCGGCCCGCCGCTGCCGCCGCTGCCGCCATGGCCGCCGCGGCCCGGCCGCACCAGCAGCCGGGACCGCCCGGTCACCGTGTGGACGGTGACCGCCATGTCCCGCAGCGGCATGCCGTTCAGACCCGGCTCGCCGGCTTTGCCGCCGCCTCCCCCGCCGCCGTCCGGCAGGTCGGTGCTGCCCATCGGGCCGGCACCGCCGCTGGCGCCGGGGTCGCCGTCGCGGCCGTCGGCGCTGGCCAGCAGCAGAGTCGCCGGTTCGATGCTGTCCGCCGTCTCCGGCCGCGCGCCGACCAGTTGCCCGACCACCAGCCGGGCCGCCCCGCCCTGCACCGTCAGCCGCGCCCCCTCCATCAGGGTCAGCCGATGCACATACAGCTCCAACGGGTCGCCGAACGGCGTTTCCAGCGTCAGCTCGGCGCCGGGACGCAGGACGATGCCGTCCAGCGCATAGCGCACCCAGGTGTGGCGGAAGGTCTGCGCCGGTTCGACGAAGGAGCGTTCGGGCACCCAGGAGATCCGCATGGCCCGCCCGTGCCGGGCGCTATCGAGCCAGCGCCGCCGGAAGCTCTCCGGGTCGATGCCGTGGAAGGACAGCTGGCGGTCCATGAAGGCGCGGGCATCCGCCGGCATCTCCTCGTGGGCGATGGTCTGCGGCCCGGAATAGCGCGGCAAGGGCGGGTCGAAGGGGTCGATCACCCGGTTCCCCGCCGGCCTGGGCCAGCTGGAGATCACGCCGGCCTTCACGCCGGTCTTCACGGTGGGCCTGTCAGGCGCGGCGGCGGGCGCCTCGGCCTTGTCGGGCAGGGTCTTGGTGGGCATGGCAGCGCTCCGAACCGGCCGTCAGGAGGAGGAGGAGATGAATTGCAGGGTCGACGGGGTGCCGGGTTGCCCCGGCTGGCCCGGATAGCCGGGATTGCCCGATGTGCCCGGAGGCTGCCCGGCGCCGCCCGGCCCGCCTGGGCCGCTCGCCCCGCCGGCTCCCCGCAGCCCGCCGAAATCCTGGAAGACCACGCTGGTTCCCGGCTCCATGGTGTCGTATCTGATGACGATCGCCGTGCCGTTGGCGCCGTTGCCGCCCCAGCCGCCATTGCCGCCCTGGCCGCCCCTGCCGCCGGCGGCACCCGAGCCGCCATTGCCGCCGGCACCTCCAGCCCCGCCCTGACCGCCGTCGCCGCCCTGGCCGCCGACTACGCGGACGACGAAAGTGCCGCTGATGGTGCCGACGAAGAAGGTAAAGGGCGATGGCAGGATCCCGTTGGCCCCCCACCCCCCGCTTTGTCCCGCTCCGCCGTTCCCACCCGGATAACCGGGAGCGCCTTGAGCCCCTGTCCCGCCTTGATATCCCGGGCTGCCATTGGTCCCGTTGGCTCCCTGCACGATGATATTGGGGTTGGCGGCGGCGCTCGCCGCCACGGAGGTCATGGAGCCGACGGCAAGATGCGCCGGGCTTTCGACCGACAGGGTCGCACCCGGCTCCAGCAGGATGGACTGGGCGATCAGGCGAAACGGCTGGCTGCCGGGCGAACCGATGTGCAGGGCCTGTCCGGCCCGGACCAGGATCGCGTTGGTGGCGAAAACCCGGTTCCCTCCGGCGAAGACCTGCGCCGGGGCGAGCGTGCTGACCCTCGGGTCGGCGGACAGGACGATGCGGCCCTGGTGTGCCGCGGTGTCGAGGACCGGACCGGTCAGATGCCCGGGATGGAGTCCGTGGAATTCCACCATCCGGGCCAGGAAGGGCGTCAGTTCCGGCTCGGTCGACGCGACGATGCGCGGCGCGGCGGTGGCGGCGAGCAGGCCGAGCCGGCGCGCGTTTCCAGGCAATGCGGCCGCCGGTCCGGCGGCAGCCTGCATGGCGAAGGATTGCGCGCCCGCCGAGGCCTGGGGGTTCAGCAGCGAGGTGTAGAGGGCGAGCGCATGGCCGGTGGTGCTGTTGACCGGGCTCAGCATTCCGCCCGAAAGCCGCATGGCCGTCGGCAGCGGAGCCATCAGCGACAGTCCCGGATTGGCCGCGATCACGTCGTTCGGCCGCAGAATCTGGTAGCTGACGCTGCCGAGCGCCGACTGGTAGGCGCTCTGGAAGGCATAGTCGCCGAACCGGACGGTGCCGAAGCCGTAGACCGCGGCGGCGGCGGGAATGCCGCTTTGGGGAACCAGCGCCAGATTGTAGGCGGCGAGCGCGGCCAGGGCACCGCCGAAGTCATGGCCGGCGAACACCAGCGGCTTGCCCGCCACGCCGGGAACTCCCGACAGGGCGGTGAACAGCGCCGCCGCATAGCCTGGATAGAAGCTGTAGAGCCCCTGGAGGATACGGCCGCCGGAGGTGAACCAGGGCAGCGGCAGCAGGGAGCCGTTGCCCATGAAGGCCAGCAGCTCGATCCACGAGCAGGCGCCGCGCGATGCCACCACCGTCCGGTCACCGGACGTGTAGATCGACGCCCAGGTGACGCCGCCGACCACGACGTCGGCCGCCCGCGTGTAGCCGGACGGCAGCGGTTGCGGCAGATCCGGATGCTGGAAGCGCCCATAGGCCGCCGTCGTCAGCAGAGCCAGCGTGTAGGCGAGGTCGCCGCTGTAGCCCGTGGGAACAGGCGTCACCGTTCCGCCGCCGGCCAGCTGCGGCTGCGGCGCGCCGTAGGCGGTCTGGTAGAAGGCCGGCGTGCGTTCCAGCCAGGGCACGTCGGAGGGGGGAACCGACGCGGTCAGCGTCTGGGCCGCACCGCTGAAGGCGAAGCCGTCGGGGGCTCCGGCGATCGACGGATAGAAGTCGATCCCATTGAGGTTGCACAGGAAGACCGATCCCAGCGCCGCCGTCACCGCCGTCGCATAGGAGGCGTTGCCGTAGGCCGGGGTCGAGAAGGAATAGCAGCCGGCCGCGCCGACCGGGCTGGTCATGGAGCCGCCGCTGCCGTCCGGGCCGGTCTGTCCCGGCCGCAGGTCGAAGGCGGCCAGCTGCGCCAGCGGCCCGGCCGGCCCCATGCCGACCACCAGCAGCGGCACGTTCGAAGCGTATCCGGGCACGAGCTTCAGCTTGGCGACAGCGGCCCAGATCTGCGCGTGGATCGCGTTGTAGGCCAGCGAATAGCCCAGGGCGATCAGGGAGTCGTTGCTGCCGACCTTCAGATAGGGCGGCGGCGTGGTGGTGGCGCTGAGGAAGGACTGCTCGAAGAACGAGATGAAGGTGGGCCAATCGACCCCGACCGCCAGCACCGCGACGGGCCCGTCGATGCCGGCCACCGTGCCGGTGGCAAGCAATCCCTGGCCGCCGCCCGATGTGGCGGAGCCATTCGCGAAGGTGGTCACGAGATTCAGGGTCGCCGGGAGGTAGGCTTGGCTGAGGTCTCCGCCCGCAATGTCGACCAGATCGAGCAGGGCGTTGGCGGTGGTCGCAGAATACTGGCTGACGCTTCCCATGGCACCAGGGCTCCCGGCGTGTGGATGTTGGCGGAGGAATGGGGGAAAGGGGGGCGGCGAGACTCCGCCGGGAGGCGCCGGAACTCAGCGATTGGCTGAGCCCGGCGCCTCCCGGTCGTCGATCAGGCCGCCGATGCCGCGGTGGGATACCTGACGATGGTCTGGGTGCCGGACTGACCCGGATTGCCGGGGGTTGCCGCACGGCCGGCGCCGGCGTTCGCACCGGACACGGCGTTGCCGCCGGCCTCGTTCGCGCCGCCGGCACCGCCGGTGCCGCCCACGCCGGCAGAGCCACCGGCCCCGCCGGTGCCGCCCGGCGTCAGCACCAGGATGTCGCCCGGATCGGTGTCCCAATAGACGGTCACCGATCCGCCATTGCCGCCATTGCCGCCGTTCGCACCGTCACCCCCGGTGCCGCCATTGCCGCCGGCACCACCCTGGGTGGTTGGGCATTGCGGGTTCTTGCCGCTGCTGTCGGTGCAGACAGCCTGGTTCTTCCCGCCGTCGCCGCCGGTCCCGCCGGTGCCGCCGACACCGCCGCCGCCGCCATTGCCGCCGTTGCCGCCCTGGGCCAGGACGGTCAGCGAGCCGGACAGGCTGCCGTAATGGAGGATGAAGGGGGGCGGCGCCCCGCCCGAGGTGCCGGCGGTGCCGTTGCCGCCGGCCGCACCGCCGCCGCCGGCCGTGCCGTTGGTGGCGCAGGTGCAGGTGTAGGTGGTGCCGCAGCAGCCTTTTTTGGGAGTGGCGCTTCCGGGGCTCCCGGCCACTCCCGGAGTTCCCGTGCCGCCGGGCGTGCCGGCCGCGCCGTCGGTTCCGCTGGATCCGCTGATCAGGATCTGCGCGTTGATCGAGTTCGTCATGTCAGGTGTCCGTTCTCGACGATGTTCGTGGGGTGGCGTCAGCCGTTGTTGGGCCGCATGGTCATCGTCGGTCCCTGGCCGGCCGGTGTGTTCTTGCCGGTGGCACCGGGCGACCCCGGATTGCCCCCTGCACCACCGGCGTTGCCGCCTGCACCGCCGGCGCCAGCCTGGCCGAACGTCGTCGCGTCGAGGCTGTAGGTCGGCGAGCCGACGATCTCGTCGTACAGAACCAGGATGGCGGTGCCGATGGACGCGCCGTTGCCGCCCCCACCGCCATTGGCGCCGTTGCCGGCGGTGCCGGTCTTGCCAGCCGGCATGCTGGCCCCGTACTGGCTCTGGCAGCAGCCGACCACGGTGATGCCGGCACCGCCGTTGCCGCCCGCGCCGCCATTGCCGCCATTGCCGCCGGCTCCGCCGTTGCCGCCGGTGACCAGGGCATTGAAGGCGCCGGAGACGGTCCCGACGAGGAAGGTCAGGCTCGCCGGGCAGCTGCCGTCACTGCCGGGCGAACCGGACGTCCCGTTGCCGCCGGTGCCGCCGTTGGTCGCGCTGGTCGGCGCCGTGGTGCAGGACGCGTTGTTCTTGCCGCCGCAGACGCCCGCGGTGGCATTGTTGCCCCAGGCCCCCTGTCCGCCGGGGCTGCCGCCGGTGCCGGTCGTCCCATTGGTACCGGTGACGGTGATGTTGTAGATGACACCCATTGGGCAGCCCTCACAGCATATTGATCTGGGCGGCCTTGAAGGTCACCGGGATGAGGATCTGGATCTGTCCGCCCTGCTGCACGGTGACGGTGCCGAAGATGGCGACCGCGCCGAGGACCGGGTCCTGGGTGACGTACGGGCTGTTGGGACCGATGACCAGGGGGTTGCCCGGCGTGACGGTGATGTCCTGGCCGGTGGTCAGCAGAACCTGGTTGGGGAAGCGCAGGGCGTTGATCACCGGCTCGAAGGCCTTGACCTTCTGGCTGTCGCCATGGATGAAGGCCATCATCGCCTGGCCGATGGTCTTCTGGTCGGCGGGATGGATCAGGCTCTCCAGCGCGCAGTTGTCGTTGCGCGCCCGTTCGATCGCCTTGTCGAAATCGGTCTGCACCGGCTGGGTCGGGTAGCGGACGCTGCGGTCGGCATGCGGGTTCGCCGCGAAGTGATCGTCGGAAATCCCGGCGATGTCCTTCAGCTGCTGGACCGACTGCAGGGTGACCAGCTTGGAGCCCAGATTGTCCTCCGACGGGTCGGAGGAGATCACCATCGGGCCCTTGTGGGTCCCCGGGCCGAACGACCGGCCTTCGAGCTGATCGAGGGTCAGGTCGACGGGCTTCACCGCCTTGTTCAGAAACGCGACATGCTGCTCGCGGTACGAGGCAAAGCTCACGATTATTCTCCCATTCGTATATGGATGTTTGTCCGACACACGCCGATGCTTCACGGTTCGGCAAGCCACTGCTTGACGATCGGGTTTCGGCTTTCGTGGGAAAGTATTTGTTTTTATGTGCCGGCGAATTGTGCAATTGATGCTCTTATTGTGTCAATAACAAACAAACATAATTTTTTCGATTATCAGAACTATGTCAACAATTTGAAATCCAAAATCCATTTGCATGCGAATGTACTGTTTAAGATCACACCAACGTGGGCAAATTTTTGAAATCAATGCCTGTGTATGATTATGAAATATCTCCACACCCCGTGGACATCGAAGCAAAACATATGTCTATATAGTGGAGATTAGCGCACAACCCGGCCGATAAGGAGGCCGCGAGGGCCGGTGCTTCGGCGGCCCGCCTCCCACACATCCTTGTTTCCAAGGGGACTCCAGTATGCTGACCCTGCAGAAGACCGATCCCAACGGGCTGATCCCGACCCTGCGGCGCTGGCGCCGCAACATGTCGCTCTACAAATCGGGAGCGCTGCTCAACCCGCTGTTCGACCTGCACACCGGCGGCGCGTCCCGTCCGGTGTTTCACGACATCGACCGGGAAATGCCCGTTCTGCGCCGGATCGATGCGGCCTACGACACCATCCGCGGCGAGTTCGACCAGGTGCTGGCCGCCTACGAGCGGCTGCCCTCCTACCACAGCATCGACACCGACGTGATCCACTCGTCGGGCCGGCTGCAACGCGACCGGCGGTGGAGCGTGTTCATGCTGACCTGTTTCGGCCGTGTGCCGCAGGCTGCCCGGACGCTGGCGCCGCGCACGCTGGAGCTGGTCCGGGATATTCCCGGCGTCTATCAGGCGATGTTCTCGATTCTGGAACCGGGCAAGAGCGTGCGCGCCCATGAAGGGCCGTCGCGCATGTATCTGCGCTATCATCTGGCATTGCGCGTGCCGACGGTCCGGCCGCCGCACATCCGGGTGAAGGACCGCATCCATGAATGGAAGGAGCGCGAAAGCGTGCTGTTCGACGATTCCTGGGATCACGAGGTGGTCAACGACAGCCCGGAACTGCGCGCGATCCTGATGATCGATGTCGCGCGCCCGATGCCGGCCCCCTTGCGGATGGTGGCCAAGGGCATGGCGACGATGGCCTCGCTGCATTATGCGCCCCGCATCGTCCGCACCATGGACGCACTGGTGCCGCCGCCGCCCGGCCGCTGAACGGGGTGCTGGACGGGGCGCGGCCGCCACGGACGGGCGTGCGCCCTGATTTCGACCCTCATCCGAAAAAATGAGAATCCTTCGCATTTCATCCTGAGGCTGGAGGCCCGCCCGTTCGTCTGAAGGGGAAGGGCGAGGATGTCCCGTGCGGAGAGGATCGAGATGAGTGGTGGCAAGTCGCGCACGCGGCTGTGGTTCCTGTGGCATTCCTGGCTGGCGATGCCGATCTGGGCCTTCCTGTTTTTCATCTGCGTCACCGGCACCATCGCCGTGGTCAGCACCGAGATCACGTGGCTGGTCGATCCGTCGATGCGGGCGTCGGGCGAGGGGCAGCCGCTGCCGCCGAGCGCGCTGATCGCCGCGGCCGAAGCGGCGGCGCCCGGCGGACAGGTCGGTTCGCTGAGCTGGGGCGGCTCCCACATGGCGGTGGGCGCCGAGATGGCGCTGCCCGACGGCACCTTCACCACCGCCTGGGTCAACCCGGTGACCGGCACGGTCCAGGGCCTGTCCCCCGGCAACTCGTTCCGCCAGTTCATCCGGGCGCTGCACGGCTGGCTGATGACCTTCCCGACCGGCTGGTATCTGGTGACGGCGCTGGCCATCCCGCTGGCCGGCTCGCTCGTCACCGGGCTCGTGGTCTACAAGCGCTTCTGGAAATCCTTCTACCAGCCGCGCATCCGCTGGAAGCAGGCGCCCCGCGTGATGTGGGGCGATCTGCACCGCGTCGCCGGCACCTGGTCGATCTGGTTCATCGCCGTGATCTCCGTCACCAGCCTGTGGTTCCTGATCTACATCGCCCTGTTCCATCTCGGCATCGGTCTGGGCGGCGGCAAGGCGCCGGTGATGGTGGCCCGCGACCAGATTCCGGTGACGGCGGTCAGGCCGAAAACCGACGCCGACGCCGTGGTGGCCGCGGCCATGGCCGCCCTGCCCGACATGCGGCTGCGCTACCTGCGGCTGCCCGACACCGCCTACGACACGGCGTCGGTGATCGGCTCCAGCGGGCAGGTGCCGCTGCTGCCGGACATCGTCCGCGTCAACCCCTACACCGCCGAGGTGATCGTCGTGGAGGGCGGGCTGGAGGGCGCATCGGGCGTCGAGCTGACCCGCACCATCATGCGGGCGCTCCACACCGGCGATTTCGGCGGCCTGCCGGTCAAGCTGATCTGGTTCGCCTTCGGCTTGCTGATGAGCCTGCTGGTGTTCAGCGGCATGCTGATCTGGACCAAGCGGACGGCGCGCGCCACGGTCGAGGCGGTGCGCGGGCTGAGGACGGCGAGGGCATCCTCCAATGCGTAAACTTTCAATGCCCAAATCCTGGCATCGCGGCAAATTCCATCTCAGCGCGCTGATGATGCTGGTGCCGCTTCCCTTCCTGCCCAACTATTTCAGCCCGAAGCCGATCTTCGCCCCGGCCGAGATCCGGCGGGACGTCAGCGCCGGCCCCTTCCCGATCGCGCTCGTCACCTACGACGAATCGCCGCATCGGGCCGGCAACGGCGAATGGATGAAGGAATACCACGTCCATCTCCGCCCGGCCGACATCGACAAGGTGCGCGGCGTCTTCCTGCGCGTTGGCAAGCCGCGGAACCTGCGGGCCGCGGGCGCGCTCGGCTTCGGCAACCCGTACGAGCGCGAAGCCGAGGTGGCGGTGCCGGCCGAGCCGGCCGGGACCGAGGAGCTGTGGGTGACGGTCGAGGACTGGAGCGGACGGATCCATCAGACCTCGACCCCGCTGGCCGGTTTTCTGGGAGGAAAGCGATGACTGCCCGTATTCATGCCCTGGCGGTCGCCGCCGCCCTGTCGGCCCTGTGCGCCGCCACCGCCGCCCACGCCCATTACCCGGTCTGCGAGTGCAGGATGGCGGACGGCCAGACGGTGGTCTGCACCGGTGGCTTCTCCGACGGCTCGAAGGCGCCCGGCGTGGTGCTGGACGTGATCGCCTACGACGAGCAGGTGCTGGTCAAGGGCAGGCTGGGCGAGGACTCCACCCTGTCCTTCCCGCGCCCGGCCCAGGATTTCTACGTGCTGTTCGATGCCGGCCCCGGCCACACGGTCGAGATCGAGCACAGCGCCATCAAATAGGGTTCTCCACCCCATGCATCACCAGATCGTCCGCCGTGCCGGCGCCGAGCGCGAGACCCTGTGGGTCCTGCTCGCCGCCGGCCTGATCCTCGCCACCGCCACGGTGGCGGTCGGGCTGCGGCCGGCACCGGACGCGGAGGCCGCCCTGGCCCCCCACCGGATCGATTCCCGCACCGCCCTGACCGCCGCCGAACAGGGGCTGCACGCCGACCTCAGGATGGCGGCCGCCGAGATCGCTGCCGAGATCGCCGCCCTGCGCAAGACCGACGGCACCTCCAATGGCCGGGCGCCGTCCCCGGCCGAACTGGCCGCCCAGGCCCTGCCGCCCTTCGCCGCCGACGCCAGCGCCGCGGCCCGCGGCGGCCATGCCTGGACCCTGGCGGAAGCCGGCGGGACGGTCGCCTATGCCGGCCTGTCCGCCGATCCCGGAACAGCGGGGTCACTGGTCCTGCTGCTGGACGGCGACGGCCATGGGGACGGCCACGGCCCCGCGATCTGGCTGAAGCGCGCCGCAGAAGCACCGCCCGCCCGCCTCGACGAGGCGTCGCTGGCCGCCGCCGGCTGGAAGCGGATCACCTCCACCTTCACCGCCGGCGTGACCCGATGAGTGTGCCCTTATGAGCCTTTCCCTGAACCGCCGCCGCTTCCTCGCCGCCACCCTGGCGACCGGCGTTCTTCCCGCCGGCGCTGCCGGTGCCGCCAACCGCAAGCGCTTCGGCATCACCCTGCACCCCTATTATTCCTACGTCGCCAACATCGTCGGCGACCGGGCCGAGGTGGTGCCGATCATCCCCGCCGGTTTCAACCCGCATGCCTACGAGCCGCGGCCGGAGGACATCCAGCGCATCGGCAGCCTCGACGCCATCGTGCTGAACGGCATCGGCCACGACGATTTCGCCGGACGGATGATCGCCGCCTCGTCCAAGCCCAAGCTGCCGGTGGTCGAGGCCAACGCCGACGTGCCGCTGCTGCCCGCTGCCGGATCGGCGACGCGGGCATCGGGCAAGGTGGTCAACCCGCACAGCTTCCTGTCGATCACCGGCTCGGTTCTTCAGGTCGCCACCATCGCCCGCGAACTGGGGCGGCTCGACCCGGCCAACGCCGAGGCCTACACCGCCAACGCCCGGACCTACTCCCGCCGGCTGCGCCAGCTGCGGGCCGACGCGCTGGGCAAGCTGGCGAGCGCCGGCGACACCCGCCTCAGGGTCGCCACCATCCACGGCGCCTACGATTACCTGCTGCGCGAGTTCGGGCTGGAGGTCTCCGCCGTCGTCGAGCCGGCCCACGGCATCGAGCCCAGCCCGGCCCAGCTTGCCGAGACCATCGCGACGATGCGCAGGCTCGACGTGCAGGTGATCTTCTCGGAGCTGAACTTCCCCAGCGCCTATGTCGAGACGATCCGCCGCGAGACCGGCATCCGGCTCTACAGCTTCTCCCACATCTCGCACGGCGACTACACCGCCGACCGGTTCGAGCGCGAGATGACCCGCAACATGGACACGCTGGTCCAGGCGATGCTGGAGGCCAAGCCGTGAGCGGCATGAGAAGAAACGGCCCCGCCATCCTGTTCGACCGCGTCGACCTGACGCTCGGCCGCACCGCCATCCTCGAACAGGTCTCGCTCGCCGTGGCTCCCGGCGCCGTCCATGCGGTGGTCGGCCCCAACGGCGGCGGCAAGTCGTCGCTGATCCGCGCCCTGCTGGGACAGGCGCCGCACCGCGGCACCATCCGGCTCGACTGGCCCGGCGATACGCCCGGCACCGTCGCCTACGTGCCGCAGGCGGTCGAGTTCGACCGCGGCCTGCCGCTGACGGTGGAGGATTTCCTGGCCGTGCTGTGCCAGCGCCGCCCCGCCTTCCTCGGACCGGACCGCCGGCTCGGCTACGGCGAGGCGCTGGCCCGCGTCGGCATGGCCGGTAAGGGCCGCCGCCGCTTCGGCGCCCTGTCGGGCGGCGAGCGCCAGCGCGTGCTGCTTGCCCAGGCGCTGATCCCGGCGCCCGACCTGATCGTCCTCGACGAGCCGATGACCGCGCTCGACGAGGCCGGCGTCGCCATCTTCGAAGCCCTGCTGGCCGAGCTGACCGCCGCCGGCACCACCATCCTGTGGGTCGAGCACGACCTCGCCCAGGTGCGGCGGCTGGCGACGCGGGTGTCGGGGCTGAACCGGCGCGTGCTGTTCGACGGCCCGCCGCCGGAGATGCTGTCGCCCGACCGGGTGCTCGGCCTGTTCTCCGCCGTCCCCCGCAGCATGGCCGGGACACCGGCGTCATGAGCTTCGAAACACTCCGCGCCCTGATCCAGGGCTGGGCCGCGGCCGGGTGGCTGCCCGCCGGCCTGACCCACGGCTTCCTCGTCAACGCGCTGCTCTCCGGTCTGGTCATCGGCCCGGTGCTGGGCGGGCTCGGCACGCTGGTGGTGACCAAGCGGCTGGCCTTCTTCTCCGAAGCGGTCGGCCACGCCGCGCTGACCGGGGTCGCCATCGGCATTCTGGTGGGGGAGCCCTACACCGGCCCCTATGCCAGCCTGTTCGGCTACTGCCTGCTGTTCGCCCTGCTGGTCAACTACACCCGCAACCGCAGCAACCTGACCTCCGACACGCTGATCGGCGTCTTCCTGTCGGTGTCGCTGGCGCTCGGCGCCAGCCTGCTGCTGGTCCTGGCCAGCCGGGTCAACATCCACATTCTGGAAAACGTGCTGTTCGGCTCGGTGCTGACGGTGGACGACCGCGACCTGACGGTGCTGCTGGCGGTGGCGCTCGGCGTCGCCCTGCCGATGCTGGCGCTGTTCAACCGGCTGCTGCTGGCCAGCTTCAACCCGGCGCTGGCGCGGGTGCGCGGCGTGCCGGTGAAGGGGCTCGACTATCTGTTCATCGTGCTGGTGACGGTGGTCACCGTCGCCTCGGTCAAGATCATCGGCGCCATTCTGGTCGGCGCCCTGCTGGTGATCCCGGCCGCCGCCGCCCGCGTCGTCGCCACGTCGCTGCGCGGCTTCTTCCTGCTGTCGGTCGCCTTCGCCAGCATCGCGGCGGTGGCCGGCATCCTGCTGCCGGTGCAGTTCGCCCTGCCGGTTCCGTCGGGCGGCGCCATCATCCTGGCAGCCGGGCTGCTGTTCCTCGGCGCGCTGCTGGCGCGTCTGGTCATGAGAGGGGACGAGGGATGAGACATGTCACGCTCGCGGCGCTCCTGCTGCTGGCGACCGCCCCGGTCGCGCAGACCGCCGGCGCCGAAACCGTGCTGGCCGGGCATCCGGTCACCGCCGGGCTGGCCCGGGCGCTGACCCGCGGCACGGCGGTGGAGGTCGAGGCGGCGGTGCCGCCCGCCATCCCGATGGGCCGCCAGCAGTCCTTCCTCAGCGGGCGCAGCGAGGCCAAATTCGCCGAGGCGGCGCGCAAGGCCGACGCGGTGCTGACCCTGCGCTCGGTCTGGGCGGAGGACCCGCTCTATCCGCTGGCGCGGCGCGCCAACATCCGGCTGGTCGAGATCGACGCCGCCCGGCCGGTGGACGGCGCCCTGCCCGGCATCGCGCTGCGCGACGGCGCCGCCTTCCCCTGGCTGGGCGTCGCCAACGCCGGACGGATGGCCGACATCCTGGCCGCCGATTTGCGGCGCCTCTACCCGGCCTCGGCAGCCGCCATCGACGCCAACCTCGCCACGGTGAAGCGCAGCCTGCTGGCGCTGTCCTCACGGACGGCGCAGAGCTTCGCCGCACTGCCCGACCCGTCGGTGGCGGCGCTGTCCGACCGCTTCGCCATGCTCGCCGCCGATTTCGGCCTCGACCTGCGCAAGGTCTGGACCCGCGACGACCGCGACTGGACGCCGGAGCGTCTGGCCGAACTGACCGCCTACCTCCGGGCCGAACGCATCCCGGCGGTGCTTCACCACCGCCGGCCCGCCCCGGAGATCGCCCAGGCCGTCGCCGACGGCGGCGCCCGCCTGATCGTGCTGGACAGCCTGGAAAGCGGCCCCCCCGCCGCCATCGACACCGCCCTGGCGAAGATCGCCGAACAGCTGGAGGCGGGGCTGCGCTGAACTGAACGCCCCCGCCCTGCCCTCTCCCCCGCCCTACTCGCTCGACAGCGCCGCCACCGGGTCGAGGCGGGCGGCGCGGCGGGCGGGGATCAGGCCGAAGACCAGCCCGGTCACCACCGCCGAAGTCACCGCCCCGGCGATGGCGGTCGCCGTGAACAGCACCGGCATCACGAACAGCCCGACCAGCGCCCCGCTCGCCAGCCCCAGCGCCACCCCGACCAGACCGCCCAGCCCGGCGACCAGCGCCGCCTCCATCAGGAACTGCCGCTCGATGTCGGCGGCCCGCGCCCCGGCGGCCATGCGGATGCCGATCTCGCGGGTCCGCTCGGTCACGCTGACCAGCATGATGTTCATCACTCCGATGCCGCCAACCAGCAGGGTCACCACCGCGGCGCTGCCGAGCAGCAGCGTCATGGTGTCCTGCGTCTCGGTCGCCGTCCTGATGCGCGCGGTCACGTCGCGGATCTGGAAATCCTCCTGCCCATGGCGTTTGGTCATCAGGGCCTTGATGGCGTCGCGGGTCTCGGCGATGCGCCCGACAGTGTGGACCGACACCAGAATCAGCTGGAGGTCGGGCTTGCCGACCAGCCGCTGCACCCCGGTGGACAGCGGCACGAACACCCAGTCGTCGGTGTCCTGGCTGCCGGTGAGGTCGCCCTTCTGCCCCATCACGCCGGTGACCTGAAAGGGGATGTTGTTGACCTGCACATGGCGGCCGAGCGGCGACTCCCCGTTCGGGAACAGCCGCTTGGCGACATTGTGGCCGAGCACGGCGACCGCCGCCCCGGCCCGCTCGTCGGCGGCGGTGAAGAAGGAGCCGAGCGCCACCGGCCAGCGGTGGGTCAGCGGCAGCGAGGCCGAGGTCGCCAGCCCGCTGGTGCGGTGATCGATGTTGCGGTAGCGCACCATCACCGGCATGTCGAGATAGGGCATGACGCTCTCGACGTTGGGAAGCCGCAGGATGGCCTCGCCGTCCGCCTCGGTCAGCGGCGTGGTCGGCAGGCGGGGATCGCCGCTGCCGGCCAGCACATAGACCAGGTTAACCCCCAGCGCGCCGACCCGCGCCATCACCGCCCGCTTGGCGCCCTCGCCGATGGCGAGCAGTGCTATCACCGACGCCACGCCGATGACGATGCCGAGCAGAGTGAGCGCCGTGCGGAAACCGTTCGCCCCCAGCGAGCGCAGCGCCGCCGTGAACGCCTCCCCGGCGCTGGTCCAGACGGAGGCCGGGGTATGGCGCTCCGCCGGGGCCGGAGCGGGAGCGGCGGTACTGGCCCGCCTGCCGCTATCAGAGACGATGCGGCCGTCCCGCATCTCCACCACCCGGTCGGCGGCTTCGGCCACCTTGCGGTCGTGGGTGATCAGGACGATGGTGCGGCCCTCGGCGGCCAGTTCGCGCAGCAGGGCCACCACCTCGGCGCCGCTGGCGCTGTCGAGCGCGCCGGTCGGCTCGTCGGCCAGGATCACCGGCGCGCCGTTCATCAGCGCCCGTGCGATCGACACGCGCTGCTGCTGGCCGCCCGACAGCTGGTTGGGCCGGTGGTGGCGGCGCTCCGCCAGCCCGAGCCGGCCGAGCAGTGCCGCGGCGCGGCTTTCCCGCACAGCGGCGGGCAGGCCGGCATAGCGGCCCGGCATCTCGACATTCTCCAGCGCCGAGGTGCCGGGGATCAGGTGATAGTGCTGGAAGACGAAGCCGAAGCCGTCGCGCCGCAGCGCCGCCCGCTCGTCGCCCTCCAGCTCCGACACGTCGCGCCCGTTGACCCGGTAGCTGCCGGAGGTCGGGCGGTCGAGCCCGCCGAGGATGTTCATCAGCGTCGATTTGCCCGAGCCGGAGCTGCCGACGATGGCGACGAACTCCCCCGCCCCGACGGTCAGCGAGACGCCGCGCAGCACCTCCACCGCGACGCCGCCGCCGGTGGCGTAGGTCTTGCGGATGTCCTCCAGGACGAGGAGGGGGGCGCTCACAGCCGGAACCCGATGCGGGGCGGCCGGCCGTCGTCGGTCCGCCAGCCCACCACGATCCGCTCGCCCTCGGCCAGTCCTTGCAGGATCTGGGCGTTGAAGCGGTCGCGCACGCCGATGCGCACCTCGCGCGTCACGACGGCGCCGCCCTCCCCGATCATCGCGACGCTGTGCCGCCCCGACTCCTCGTCCGTCGCGGTGAGCGCCGCGACCGGGACGGTCAGCGCGTCCTTCGCCTCGGCGGCGACGAAGAAGACCTGGGCGGTCATCTCGGGGCGCAGATCGCCGCGCTCGTTGGCGACCTCGAACAGGGCGGTGTAGAGCACCACGGTGCTGGCCCCCGTCCCGCCGCCCGAGGACGCGGCGCCGTTGGCGGAGCCGCTCGTCACCGGCTTCGGCGGCGCCGGCAGGATCTGCTGCAAGCGCGCCGTCCAGCGCCGGCCGGGATGGCCGAGCGTGGTGAAGTAGAGCGGCATGCCGTCGGTCAGGCGGGTGATGTCGGCCTCGGACACCTGGGTCCAGACGGTCATGGCCGACAGGTCGGCGATCCGCATCAGGACCGGCGCCTCGTAGGTCGAGTTGATGGTCTGGCCCTGGCGGGCGTCCACCGCGATCAGCGTGCCGCTCATCGGCGCATAGATGCGGGTGTAGCCGAGCTGCGCCTCGTCGGCCTGGAGGGTCGAGTCCGTCTGGCGGATCTGGGCGAGCGTGGCGTCGACCTGGGCGGCGGCGGTGCGCGCCTCCATCCGTGCCTGATCGTAGGACTCGCCGCGCCCGGCCTCGACCCGCCGCAGCGCGGTCTGGCGGGCAAGCTGGGCCTGGGCGAAGTCGGCGCGCGCCCGCAGCTCGTCCAGCAGGGCGGTCAGGCGGGCGCGCTCGGCGCGGCCGGCCTCGACCTTGGCCTGTTGCAGGGCGGGGTCGATCTCGGCCAGCAGGTCGCCCTCGCGCACCATCTGCCCGACCTTGACGTGCAACCGCATCAGCTGCCCCGACACCTGGGCGCCGACATCGACATAGGCGCGCGGCTGGATCTTGCCGAGTGCGGTCACCGTGTCCTCGACCGTACCGCGCCCGATGACCGCCAGTTCGGCGGAGGCGGCCGGGTCGCCGGGTCGCAGCAGGGCGGCGGTGGCGAAGCCGGCGACGACCACCCCGACGGCGAGAACGGCCCTGTACCGGCGGCGGGCGGGCGGGGGTGATCTGGTCATGGCGGCGGTCGCTGTCCCTGATGGAGATGAAATGCGCGAATGCGTGTCGTTCTCAACCATAGACGTTTACGGGCCCCTCGATCCTCACCCCTGAAGCGACGCCATCCACCGGACGGAAACGGGCGCACAGACCGCCTCTACGTCATGACGACCGCCGCCGCTCACCCCCTCACCCCCGTTTCGCAAAGTTTTTTGCAAAGGCCGATGTATTGATTGCGAATGATTCTCATTCATGGTTAGGACTGGATTTCCGATGGATCGCTGGAACGGGTGTCGCCGAGGTCATGGCTGAAAGAGACCGGTCTTCCCTGTTGGGTCTGCTGATCGTCCATTACGAGGAGATGACCGGCCATCTGGCCCGGCGCCTCGGATCGCTCTGCCTTGCCGAAGACGTCGTGCAGGACACCTACCTGCGCCTGCGCAGTCTGGCCGCCCTGCCGGAGATCGACAACCCGCGCTCCTACCTGTTCCGCATGGCCGACAACATCGCGCTCGACCGGCTGCGGGCGGAGACCCGGCGCGGACGCCGCTTCGCCCCGGCCGAGCTGGGGATGGAGCGCCCGCTGGAGGAGCCCGACGCGGAAACCGCCCTGGAGCACAAGCAGCGGCTGGAACGGCTGAGCCACGCGCTGGCCGAACTGCCACCGCGCTGCCGGGAGGTGTTTCTGCTTCACAAATTCGACGGATTGAGCCATGCCGACATCGCCGCGCGCCTGGGCATTTCGCGCAGCATGGTGGAGAAGCATGTGATGAAGGCCTTGGCCCATTGCCGCGACCGGCTGGCTCTGTGACCGGCCGCGACGGCAGACCGCCGGAGCCGTCCGGCGACCCGCGCGAGGCGGCGCTGGCATGGTTCGTCCGGCTGGAGTCCGGCGATGCCGACGCCGCCGACCGGGCGGCCTTCGCCGACTGGCTGGCGCGGGATCCGGCGCATCGGCAGGAGTTCGACCGGCTGTCCGGCGTCTGGGGCGATCTCGGCCGCCTGCCGGACCCGCGCCACGCCGTCCGCGCGCTGCCGACCCGGCGCCGGCTGCTGGCATTCGGGGTGGGCGGGGCCGCGGCCTGCGCCGCCGGGCTCGGGGGCACGGTGGTCCTGACCGGCTGGCCGGGCGAGATCCGCACCAGCACCGGCGAGCGCCGCGCTCTGGCGCTTGCGGACGGCTCGTCGGTCGAACTTGACGCCGGCAGCGCGCTCGCCGTGGAGTTTTCCGCCGCGGAGCGCCGGGTCCGCCTGATCGACGGCCGGGCGCGCTTCGTCGCCGCGCCCGATCCGGGGCGTCCCTTCGCGGTGGCCTGCGCCGACGGCAGCGTCACCATGGTTGACGCCACCGTCACCGTCCACCGCCGGCCGGACGATGTGGTGGTCGCGGTCGAAAAGGGCACGGCCACGCTGGCGGCGGGGAACCGGCCGCCGGTCCATCTCGCCGCCGGCCATTGCCGCAGCTACGGTCCCGACGGCCCCGGCCCCCTGCTGCGCGACGGGGTGGCGGCGGAGACCGCGTGGCGGCAGGGCCGGCTGGTCTTCCAGGCGCAGCCGCTCGATGCGGTGGTCGCCGACCTCAACCGCTACCATCCCGCCCGCATCCTGCTGTGGGACCGCCCGCTCGCCGCTCTGCGGGTCGATGGCAGCGTCGACATCGCCCGCCCGGACGCAGCGCTCAACGCCATCGTCCGCACCTTGCCCGTGCGCACGATGCGGCCTTTTCCCGGACTGGTCATCATCCGTTCCGTCTAGCCGGATCCGGAGAGTTTTTTTTGCGAAGGGGGGTGAGGGACCGCCCTTCGGCCAGCGTCCTGACTCACCGAATGGCAAATGCAACTCATTCGCATTTTTGGGGGTCGTAGCGATGGTTGGTACTGGGGCGCGCCCGACAGGACGGGCGGTCGGCAAACGGGCGGCCGGGAAACAGGTGGTCGGGGAACAGGCGGTCATGGAACGGGCAACTGGCCGGATCGGCTGGAAGCCGGTCCTGATGGGGATGCTGCTGGCGTCGACCGCGCTGCATGGCGCGCAGGCGGCGTCCACCGCCGCAACCGTTCCGCAGGTGGCGCAGCAGACCGGCACGCGCGCCTTCGCCATCGCCGGCGGCCCCCTGCCGGGCGTGCTCGCCGCCTACGGTCAGGCCGCCGGGCTTCAGATCCTCTACCCGACCGACATCGCGCAGGGCCTCTCCTCCCCCGGCGTGACCGGAACCATGGCCCCGCGCGAGGCGCTGGTGCGTCTGCTGGCGGGGACCGGACTGACCGCGCGCTTCGTCGATGCCGACACGGTGACGCTGGAAAAGCCGGTCAGCGGCAGCGACGGCGCAACGATGCTCGATACGATGACGGTGCAGGGCGTCGCCGCCAGCGACCGCGGCCGCAGCGAGGGCAGCGGCTCCTACGCCGCCGCCGGCCCGTCGACCAGCGCCACCAAGCTCGACCTGACCCTGCGCGAGACGCCGCAGTCGGTCAGCGTCATGACCCGCCAGCGCATGGACGACCAGGGGCTGAACGAGATCCGCGACGTTCTCAACCAGACCGTCGGCGTGACGCGGCAGCAGTCCGCGGCACTCGGCGCCGACGGCTCCGAGATTTATGCCCGCGGCTTCGCCGTCAGCAACTATCAGGTCGACGGCATCCCGCGCTCGACGGTGTACGGCTTCGGCGACAGCATCTCCGACATGGCGCTGTTCGACCGTGTCGAGGTGGTGCGCGGGGCGGCCGGCCTGCTGAACGGCGTCGGCGATCCCTCCGCGGCGGTCAATCTGGTCCGCAAGCGCCCGACCCCCACCGTCCAGGGCTATGTCCAGGGGCAGGGCGGTTCCTGGAACCGCTACCGCGGCGAAGCGGACCTGTCCGGCCCGCTGGTCGAGAATGGCCGCCTGCGCGGGCGCGTCGTCGGCGCCTATCAGGACGGCGACAGCTTCATCGACCGGCTGCACGAACGCAAGAAGGTGCTCTACGGCGTTCTGGAGGCCGACATCAGCGACGACACGCTGTGGACCGCCGGGATCGAATACCAGAAGCACAGGTCGGACGACGCCTCGCGCGCCGGCTTCCCGCTGTTCTTCGCCGACGGCGGCAGGACGGACTTTTCGCGCTCCTTCAACAGCGGCGCCGACTGGGCCTATTTCACGCACGACAACCTGACCGTCTTCAGCGACGTGAAGCACCGCTTCGGCAATGGCTGGACGGCGACGCTGAATGTCGAGCACAGCACGCGCGAATATGACGGCCTGCTCGGCTACGGCGTGCGCGGCACCCTCGACCACGACGGCACCGGCATGGGGATCTGGCCCGGCCGCTGGAATTCGACCCTGCAACAGACCTCCATCAACGCCGACGTGACCGGCCCCTTCGAGCTGTTCGGGCGGACCCACGACCTGATGGCCGGCGTCGGCGGCTATTACGCCAAGCGCAGCGGACTCGACTATCCGCTCTGGTACATCGACGGCTACGACACCTCGATTTCCAACTACTACACATGGAACGGCCGCATCGCCCAGCCGACGCTGAACCCGACAGGCTGGTCGCAGACCAACGAACGGCAGATGGCGGCCTATCTCGCCACGCGGCTGCGGCCGACCGACGCCCTGTCCGTCATCCTCGGCAGCCGCATCAGCCGCTGGGAGCAGAGCGAGGAGAGCCACCCGAACGACGCAGCCGGCACCGCGGACAAGCGGTCGGAGAACGGCGTGCTCACCCCTTATGCCGGCATCGTCTTCGACGTGACCGACATCTGGTCGGTCTATGGCAGCTACACCAGCATCTTCAAGCCGCAGGACTACAAGGACGTCGCCGGCAAGAGCCTCGACCCGATCGACGGCGACGCCTATGAGGCCGGCGTGAAGGCCGAGTTCTTCGGCGGCCGCCTGAACGCCAGCGCCGCCGTGTTCCTGATCCAGCAGGACAATCTGGCCGTCGCCGACAGCGGCCGCTTCACCCCCGACGGCGGGCAGGCCTACAAGGCGGCCAAGGGTGCCAAAAGCAAGGGCTTCGAGCTGGAGCTGACCGGCGAGATGCTGCCCGGCTGGCAGGTCGGCGGCGGCTTCGCCCACACCACCGTGAAGGACGCCAGCGGCCAGCGTCTGCTGACCTATGTGCCGCGCGACACGCTGAAGATGTTCACCACCTACCAGCTGCCGGGCTCCTGGGACCGCCTGACCGTCGGCGGCAATGTGAAATGGCAGGGCGACATCTACAACGGCACCGGCAGCCGGCGCGCCGAGCAGAGCAGCTACGCGGTGGTGGACCTGATGACCCGCTACCGGATCACCGAGAAGGTTTCGGCGACGCTGAACGTCAACAACCTGTTCGACAAGAAATACATGACCAGCATCCAGAGCTACGGCTATTACGGCGAGCCGCGCAACGCGATGCTGTCGCTGCGGGCGACCTGGTAAGCGGCGGGCGGACCCGCAACTCTCCGCATGGCTTCGCCGCCCCGCCGAAGCCGGACCGAAGCCCGATCATGACTCCGCCGGCCGGCCGAGCAGTTCCGTCAGTTTCAGGAACTGGCCGGCCAGCGGACTTGTCCGGCGCCAGACCATGCCGACGGTCCGGGAGGGCTGGGGATCCTTGAAACGGACGACGGAGACCGCACCCGAACCGGTCTCCACCCCCACGGCCATCTCCGGGATCAGCGTCACCCCCATGCCGGCCCTGACCATCTGGACCAGCGTGGAGAAGGAGTTCGCCTCCAGCGCCTTGCGCGGCGAGGTGGACGGCATGTTGCAGAAGGACAGGGCCTGATTGCGGAAGCAGTGCCCCTCCTCCAGCAGCAGCAGCCGCATCTCCCGCAGCATTTCCCCGGTGGGCACCGGTTTCCCCGCATCGCCGGCCGGACGGACCAGCAGGAAATCCTCGGTGAACAGCACGACCTCGGTCAGCGACGGCTCGAACACCGGCAGGGCGACGATCGCGGTGTCGAGCCGGCCGTCCGCAAGCTCTTCGATCAGTTTCGAGGTCATCGCCTCGCGCACCTCGATCTCGACATGCGGGTGCTCCCGCGTGATCGCGCCGATCACGGCCGGCAGCAGATAGGGGGCGATGGTGGGGATCATGCCGATGCGCAGCCGGCCGCTGATCCGGTTGCGCGAGACCTGGGCAAGCTCCCCCAGCTGATCGACCGACCGCAGGATGTCGCGGACGCGCAAGGCCGCCTCCTGCCCGAAGGCGGTCAGGCGGATGTTCCGGCCGCCCCGCTCGACCAGTGCCGCCCCCAGCGCCTCCTCCAGCTCCTTGATCTGCATCGACAGGGCGGGCTGCGAAACGGCGCAGGCCGCCGCCGCGCGTCCGAAATGGGCGTGCTGCGCCAGCGCATCGAAATAGCGAAGCTGCCGGAGGGTGACGGACCCGGGAATCATAAGCTTGCCTTATCGCAGCAATCACCAAAGACCATTTTACCTGATCGTGCGTTAACCATACAGTTTTATCTACGGATTATTCAGTGCCGCCACGCGAATCCGTAAGCGAAGCAGGAGGAACCGATGGACGCGAAGACCGACGAGAGCGCAGGCAAATGCCCGTTCAGCGGGGGAGGCGGGGGAAGCGCAGGTGATGGTGGCGGCGGGGGCCGGGGCCGCCGGAACCGCGACTGGTGGCCGAACGCGCTCGATCTCGAAATGCTGCACCGGAATTCGGCCCTGTCCGATCCGATGGGCAAGGATTTCGATTACGCCAGGGAGTTCCAGTCGCTCGACCTCGACGCGGTCATCAAGGATCTGCATGCCGTGATGACGGACTCGCAGGACTGGTGGCCTGCCGATTTCGGTCATTACGGCGGCCTGATGATCCGCATGGCATGGCACAGCGCCGGCACCTACCGCATCACCGACGGCCGCGGCGGCGCCGGCACCGGCCAGCAACGGTTCGCGCCGCTCAATTCCTGGCCGGACAACGCCAACCTCGACAAGGCGCGCCGCCTCCTGTGGCCGGTCAAGCAGAAATACGGCCGCAAGCTGTCCTGGGCCGACCTGATGGTTCTGGCCGGCAACGTCGCCCTGGAATCGATGGGCTTCAAGACCTTCGGCTTTGCCGGCGGCCGCGTGGACGCCTGGGAGCCGGAGGAGCTTTTCTGGGGGCCGGAGGGCAGCTGGCTCGGCGACGAGCGCTACAGCGGCGAACGCCAGCTCGCCGATCCGCTGGGCGCGGTGCAGATGGGCCTCATCTACGTCAATCCGGAGGGGCCGAACGGCAATCCCGACCCGGTGGCGGCGGCCCACGACATCCGCGAGACCTTCCGCCGCATGGCGATGAACGACGAGGAAACCGTCGCGCTGATCGCCGGCGGCCACACCTTCGGCAAGACGCATGGCGCAGGCGATCCGTCCTTCCTCGGCCCGGAACCCGAAGCCGGGGCGCTGGAGGACCAGGGTGTGGGCTGGAAGAGCAAGCACGGCACCGGGTTCGGCGCCGACGCCATCACCGGCGGCCCGGAAGTGATCTGGTCCCAGACCCCGACGAGGTGGAGCAACCACTTCTTCGACAACCTGTTCAAATTCGAATGGGAGCTGACCAAGAGCCCGGCCGGTGCCTGGCAATGGCAGGCGAAGGACGCCGAGCCGTCGATCCCCGGCCCGGCCGCGGACTCCGCGAAGCGCCTGCCCACCATGCTGACGACCGACCTGTCGCTGCGCTTCGACCCGGCCTATGAGAAAATCTCGCGGCGCTTCCACGAGAATCCGGACCAGTTCGCCGACGCCTTCGCCCGCGCGTGGTTCAAGCTGACCCACCGCGACATGGGGCCGGTCGTCCGCTATCTCGGCCCGCTCGTCCCGAAGGAGACGCTGATCTGGCAGGACCCGGTCCCGCCGCTCGATCATCCGCTGGTGGAGGAGGCCGACGTCGCCGCCCTCAAGACCCGCATTCTCTCGTCCGGCCTCTCCGTCCCGCAGCTGGTGTCGGCGGCCTGGGCGTCGGCGTCCACCTTCCGCGGCTCCGACAAGCGCGGCGGCGCCAACGGCGCGCGCATCCGCCTCGCCCCGCAGAAGGATTGGGAGGTCAACGAGCCGGCGCAGTTGCAGGCCGTGCTGCAAACGCTGGAAGCCATTCAAAAGGACTTCAACGCGGCGGCCGGCGGCGGCAGGAAAATCTCGCTCGCCGACCTGATCGTGCTTGCCGGCGGTGCGGCCATCGAAAAGGCGGCCCAGGATGCCGGCCTGACCGTGCAGGTGCCGTTCTCGCCCGGCCGCACGGACGCCTCGCAGGAAGAGACCGACGTCGACTCCTTCGCCCCGCTCGAACCGCGCGCCGACGGCTTCCGCAACTATGTCAGCGGCAGCAGGCAGCAGTTCATGATCCCGGAAGAGGCGCTGGTGGACCGGGCGGCATTGCTGCGGCTGACCGGCCCGGAGATGACGGTTCTCGTCGGGGGCCTGCGCGTTCTCGGCGCCAATGCCGGCGGCGCCGGACATGGCGTCTTCACCGACCGGCCGGGAACGCTGACCAACGACTTCTTCGTCAACCTGCTCGACATGGGCACGGAGTGGCAGCCGCCGAATGCGGACGGCATCTACGAAGGGCGGGACCGCAGGACGGGGCAGCCGAAATGGACGGCGACCCGCATCGACCTGATCTTCGGGGCGCATTCGCAGCTCCGTGCGGTCGCGGAGGTCTATGCCTGCCGTGACGCGCACGAGAAGTTCGCAAAGGACTTCGTCGCCGCCTGGACCAAGATCATGAACGCGGACCGCTTCGATCTGGCCAGACCGTCCCACTGACGCGGACGGACGTCACCGGGAGGCGCCCTGGCGGGGCGCCTCCACAGGTCAACTCCATGGGCGGACCGATGAGGGACATAGGAGGCTCGATCATGAGCGACCGCCAGACACAGACCGACCGCGAGTGGCTGATCTTCATCGAGAGGGACATCGATGCTCTCGACCGGCAGATCTACCACGCGCGATGGACGATCACCCAGTCGAAGACGGCCCTCGAACGGCTGTGCGCCGCCCGCGACTCCCTGTTCACCCAGGCGCAGGAGATCCTGGACCGCCTCGACGGCAAGCCATCTCCATAGCCGGCAGCGGCACTCCGCCACCGGCCCCGTGACAACGCCCGGTCCGGACAGGCAGGACAGCGTCCGATAATAAGAATGGTTCGCATTCTAAGCTCGCTGCGGCTATACCGATGCGACCGGCGTTCCGGGCGATGGCCCCAGGACTGCCGGCTCCCCTGCACCCGGCAATCCGCGCATCCGTGACCGACACCCTCCGCCCTCCCCTCCCCGCCGACACCCAGCCCCGGCGCGCCCGATGACAGGCACCGTCGGTACCTGGGCGCGCAAGATCGCGGAGCTGTTCGATGCGCATCGGCTGAGGGTGGAGCGTGCCATCGCGCGGCGGACCGGCGATCCGCAGACGGCGGGCGATCTGGCGCAGGATGCCTTCCTGCGGCTGGCCCGCCTGCCCGACGGCGAGGCGGTCCAGAATCCGGCGGGCCTGCTCTACGTGGTGGCCGACCGCATCGCGCTCGACCATTGCCGGGCCGCCCGGCGCCAGCGCCTGCGCGAGGCCGGGCCGCCCGACGACGATCTGCCGGCCGCAGGTCCCGCCGCCGACGCGCTGGTGGAGCGGACCCAGACCATGGTCCGGCTGCGCGGCGCCATCGATGCCCTGCCCCCCAAAACCCGCGAGGTGTTCCTGCTCTACCATGTCGAAGGGCTGCCCTACCGCGCCATCGGCGAGCGGCTGGGCATCTCGCCGCGCACGGTGGAGTACCATCTGCGCACGGCGCTGGAACAGTGCCGCGCCCACATGAGGCGGCGGCCGCTGCGCTGACCGGCGGGGTTCGCATCCCGGCGGGTCATTTTCTTTGAGGGATCGGCCTCCACGGGTCGTCTTCCACTACACGAGGCAAACAGGAGCTTGCGGCAAGACGTGACGGATCATCGGGACGACCAGCGCAGGGGACCGGCAGACAGGGAAACGGCGGATACCGGTTCCGACGGCATCGGTTCCGATGGGGACCGGCTGTTCTCCGAAGCCAATGCGTGGTTCTTCCGCCTGCAATCCGACGACCACACCCCGGCGGAGCGTGCCGCCTTCGCCGAATGGCTGGCCCGCAGCCCGGCCCATGCCGATGCCTGGACCGGCCTGCAGACCCTGTTGCACGACCTGAAGGAACCGGCCCGTGCCGCTTATGCCGGGTCCCGCAGCGCACCGTCCCGCCGCCCGGCAGTGGCCGGTGTCCGGCGCTTCGCCGCGGCGATGGCGGTCCTGCTGGTTGTCGGCGGGCTCGGCGTCTGGCGCGGACCGACGCTCTACCAGAATGCCGTCGCCGATCAGGTGACCCCGGCCGGACAGCGCCGGACCTTGACCCTGCCGGATGGCTCCACCGCCGAGATGAACGGCGGCACCGCGCTCGCTCTCGATTTCCGGGACGGCGAGAGGCGCGTCCGCATCCTGCGCGGCGAGGCGTGGTTCCACGTCACCCGCGACCCCGACCGTCCCTTCGTCGTCGATGGCGGGGCCGGCGCCGCCCGCGTGCTCGGCACCCAGTTCAGCGTCCGGCGCGAGGACGGGCGCACGACCGTCACCGTCGGCGAAGGGCTGGTGGAGGTCGCCGCCCATCCCGGCACCGACAGCCACGCCCCCTGGCCCGACAGCGTCCGCCTGCACGCGGGCGAAAGCGCCGAGGCCGGTCCGCTCGGCCTGAGCGGGCCGCGGGCGGCCGATCCCGCCGTCGCCTTCGCATGGCGCCAGGGGCAGATCGTCTTCCGCCAGCAGTCGCTGGCCTCCGTCATCGCCGCGCTGAACGGGCAATGGCCGGGCCGGGTGGTCCTGCTGAACGACGAGGCGGCGGAGCGCGTGGTCTCCGGCGTCTTCGCGCTCGACCGGCCGGATGCCGTGTTCGATGCGCTGGAACGCGGCCTCGGCGTCCACGCCACCCGCATCACCCCCTACCTGACCCTGCTCCGCTAGAAAATTCGGCAAGCCTGAAAAAAATCGGAAGGCCTGAAAAAACCTCCCAGGGATCTCCGCCATCCCATCGTCATGTCCGGGAAAGAAGAGAATGAGACGCAGTCGCAGAACGCGGCGCGGTCTCTCACCGGATATCAGAGGCGAGCGATGGCATTGGCGAAGTTTGGCGTGAAGGGTGAATGTCGGGGCAGCGTCCGCACCGGTTTGTTCGGGCGGCTGTTCCTTGGGCGGCTGCTGGCGACGACGGTGCTGATCGCACCGGGGCTGCTGCTGCCCGGCATTCCCGCAGCGATGGCGCAGACCAGCCCGGCCGCCGTCAGCTTCGCCATCGCGCCGCAGTCGGTCGACGGGGCGCTCGCCGCCTTCTCCGCCGCCACCCGCATCCAGGTGCTGACCCCCGGCGCCGTGACCCAGGGCGTCGCCTCCCCCGGCGTCAGCGGGGCGATGACCGCGCGCGAGGGGCTGAACCGCCTGCTGTCCGGCACCGGGCTGGTCGCCCGCTTCCTCAACACCGAAACCGTCACCGTCGAGCGCGTGGCCGCCGGCGGCGCCGTCCAGCTCGATCCGGTGCAGATCGAAGGCAACCGGACCGCCACCGGTCCCGGCGCCCTGCCCCCGGCCTTTGCCGGCGGACAGGTGGCGCGCGGCGGGCGGATCGGCGCGCTCGGCAACCAGGACGCGATGGACGTTCCGTTCTCCGTCACCGGTTACACCGCCGAGACCATCCGCAACCAGCAGGCGGAAACGATCGCCGACGTGCTGGCCAACGACCCGGCGGTGCGCAGCAGCCTCGGCTACGGCAATTTCGCGGAGAGCTTCGTCATCCGCGGCTTCCAGCTGGCGGGCGAGGATCTGTCGGTCGACGGCCTCTATGGCACGGCGCCGCGCCAGATCGTCGCCACCAACATGTTCGAGCGGGTGGAGGTCCTGAAGGGCGCCAACGCCTTCCTGAACGGGGCGGCCCCCAGCGGCTCCGGCATCGGCGGCGGCGTGAACCTCGTGCCCAAGCGGGCGGAGGACGAGCCGCTGACCCGCCTGACCGCCAGCTATGCGATGGACAGCCGGCTCGGCCTGTCCGCCGATGTCGGCCGCCGCTTCGGCGACGCCAACCAGTTCGGCGTGCGCGTCAACGCCGCGGTCCGCGGCGGCGACACCGCCGTCGACGACGAGAAGCGGACGCTGAAGCTCGGCTCCCTGGCGCTGGACTACCGCGGCGAGCGCGCCCGCGTGACGCTCGACGTCGGCACCCAGACCCAGCGGGTGGAGCAGGGCCGCCCGGTGGTCTATTTCGGCAGCTTCGTGCCCACCGTGCCGTCGGCCTCGCAGAACTACGCGCAGCCCTGGACCTATTCGCAGATGCGCGACACCTTCGGACAGGTCCGCGCCGAATACGACATCCTGCCCAACCTGACCGCCTACGGCGCCTTCGGCCTGCGCAGCATGCGCGAGGACGGCGACTACGGCTCCCCCACCGTCACGCGGCCCGACGGCACCGGCACGGTCAGGCGCCTGACCGTCCCGCGTGAGGATTTCACCAGCACCGGCCAGGCCGGCGTCCGGGCCGACCTGCACACCGGCCCGGTCCGCCACCAGTTGAACGCCGGCGCCTCCGCCCTGCGGACCACCAACAACAACGGCTTCGAATTCGGCACCACCACCGCCATCAACCTCTACCGCATGGTCGGGATGCCGCGCTCGGCCACGACCTCGGCCAGCGGCATGACGGGCGACCTGCCGAAGGTCAGCGAGTCGGTGCTGCGCAGCCTCTACGCCTCCGACACGCTGTCGATCCTGGACGACCGGGTGATGCTCACCGCCGGCCTGCGCCAGCAGAACATCCAGGTCCGCGGCTACAACCGGGCCAACGGCGCCCGCACCTCCGATTACGACCAGTCGGCGCTGACGCCGGTGGTCGGGCTGGTGGTGAAGCCGCTGAAGGAACTGTCGCTCTACGCCAACCGGATCGAGGGGCTGGCGCAGGGTCCGACCGCCCCGTCCACCGCGGCCAATGCCGGAGAGATCTTCGAGCCCTACCGCTCCGTCCAGTACGAGGTCGGCGGCAAGCTCGATTTCGGCAGCTTCGGCGGCTCGCTGTCGCTGTTCCAGACCACCCAGCCCAGCGGCGTCACCGACGCCTTCACCCGCCTCTACAGCGTGTCCGGCGAGCAGCGCAACCGCGGCATCGAGCTGATGCTGTATGGCGAGCCGGTGCAGGGCCTGCGCCTGCTGGGCGGCGCCACCGTCATCGATCCGGAACTGACGGACACCGGCAACGCCGCGACCGAAGGCAAGGACGCCGTCGGCGTGCCGCGCCACCAGTTCAACGCCAACGTCGAATGGGACCTGCCCTTCCTTCCCGCCTCCTTCCCCACCGTGACGCTGACCGGCCGCGTGATCCACACCGGGTCGCAGTATCTCAACACCGCCAACACGCTGAAGATCCCGAGCTGGACCCGCTTCGACGTCGGCGCGCGGATGATCGCCGACGTGCAGAACCGTCCGGTCACCATCCGCGCGGCGGTGGAGAACGTGACCGACAAGGCCTATTGGGCGTCGGCCTATGGCGGCTACCTGAGCCAGGGCGCCCCGCTGACGGCCAAGCTGTCCGTCTCGGTCGATTTCTGACCGGGGCCGATACAGTCCTGACGGCGGCATTCCCAGCGGCGGCATGAGGAGCTTGCGATGACCAACCGAACCATCCGGGTCTGGACGCTGATCCACAAATGGACCAGCCTGATCTGCACGGTCTTCATGCTGCTGCTGTGCCTGACCGGCCTGCCGCTGATCTTCCATGACGAGATCGAGGCGCTGACGGCGGAACACACCCTGCCGCCGATGCCGGCCGAAACGCCGCTGAAGTCACTGGACGAGGCGGTGGCCACGGCACTGGCGACCTACCCCGGCGAGCGTCCGCTGTTCCTCAGCTTCGACGAGGACCGACCGGTGGTGAACGTCACCACCGGTCCGGGGGCCCGCCCGCCGGTGTCGCAGATGCACATCTCCGCCATCGACCTGCGCAGCACGCGGATCCTGGCCGACCTGAACGACGACAAGGGCTTCATGCATGTGATGCTGCGCCTGCATGTCGACATGTTCGCCGGCCTGCCCGGCGAGCTTTTCCTGGGATTCATGGGCTTCCTGCTGTTCGTCGCCACTGTGTCGGGGGTGGTGGTCTACGCCCCCTTCATGCGCAAGCTGTCCTTCGGCACCGTGCGGGCCGGGCGCAGCAGGCGGCTGAAATGGCTCGACCTGCACAACATGCTGGGCATCGTCACGCTGATGTGGGTGGCGGTGGTCGGGCTGACCGGCGTCATCAACACCCTGTCGGTGCCGCTGGTCGCCTATTGGCGCTCCAATGAGTTGGCGGCGATGATCGCCCCCTACGCCGGCAAGCCGGTCCCGGAGCGCTTCGCCTCCGTCGATGCCGCCGTCCGCACCGCGATGGCGGCGGCCCCCGGCATGCGTCCGCAATTCATCGCCTTCCCCGGCGTGCGCTTTTCCAGCAACCACCATTACGCGGTCTGGCTGAAGGGTGCCACGCCGGCCACCAACCGCATCCTGACCCCCGCCCTGATCGATGCCGAGACAGGGGCCTTCACCGACATGCGCTCGATGCCCTGGTACATGCTGGCGCTGCGGCTGTCGCAGCCGCTGCATTTCGGCGATTATGGCGGGCTGCCGATGAAGATCCTGTGGGCGGTGCTGGACGTGCTGACCATCGTCATCCTCGGCAGCGGCCTCTATCTCTGGGTCGCCCGCCGCCGCACCGCACCGGACCACGCCGCCGCTCCCGCCCTGCGCAGCGCCGTCGGGGAGGCCGCGGAATGAAGCCGCGCGCCCCCCTCCCCCTGCCGGCGATCTTCGGCGTTCCCGCCGCAATCGCGCTCGTCACCGCCGCCGGGCTGGTCACCGCCTTGCTGGACGACGGGCTGGTGGACGCCCTGTCCTGGGCGGCGCTGTCGGTGCCCGTGCTGGCCGCCGCCCGGTCCTGGCGGAACCGCGAGCGCTGACGGCTCCTCCCGGCTTCGCCAGCATGCGGGGGCCTTGTCTTGCAAGGCCCCCGCACCCCGTTACGCCGGAACGGACTGTTGTACCTCCAGCCCCGCCCGCCGCTCCACATCCGCCAGCAGGGCGGCGAGGCGGTCGGCTTCGGCCTGGACCGCCGCCGCGTCGTACCAGTCGGGCAGATTGTCTTGGTCGGTGCGCGCCGTCGGAGCCTGCCCGGTCACCTGCACGAGGTTGGTTTCCTCGTTCGGATCCCGGTTCAGGTCGTACATCTCCCATTCCAGCAGGAGCGGGTTCGCCGGGTCGAAGTAGCGGGCCAGCTTGGCGCTGTCGGTGCGCACGCAGCGGATGTGGTTGGGCTGGCGCACCGGGCCGGGGGACAGCTCCGGCACCGGCGTGACCTTGAAGTCGCCGGCGCGCACCGCCTCGACGGTCCGGCAATACACCTCGTAGGCGCCATAATAGTCGGGCTCGGTGATCCGGCCGCCCTCGACCGGCTGGGTCACCTCGTCATCGGTCATGAACAGCACGCCTTCGCGCGGCTGGCCGTTGGGGTAGGTCACCGGCGTGCCGGGGGCCTTCAGCACCGGGGTCAGGTCGACGCCCGGCAGCGGCGCCATGGTGTGGCGCTTGGCCAGCTCGTCCGCCGCCTTGTCCAGGGCCTTGCGGCCGACGCCGGTCAGGCCCAGCACGGTGGGCACGAGGTCGGCATGGCTGGTCACGGCGTCCACATGCCGCAGCGAGGTCCCGTCGCCGCCCATCGAGGCTGGGAAGCGCACCACCATCGGCACATGCACGGCCTCCTCATAGGCGACGTGCCATTTCTCCAGCATCATGTTGTGGGCGGCCCCCAGCTCGCCATGGTCGGCCACGAAGATCACGATGGTGTTGTCGGCCTGGCCTGAATCCTCCAGCGCCTGGAGCACGCGGTTGATCTGCGGATCGACCTGGGAATGCAGCCAGGCATAGAATTGCAGCAGCTGGATGCTGTACCCCTCCGGATCCTCGGAGAGCTGGAACGGGATGGTGAATTTCAGCGCCAGCGCCGCCGCGGCTTCCCAGTCAGCGGACCCCGCCACGTCCCCGGCGGCGCTGACGGCGCCATGGCTCGCCTTGGCGGACAAGGCGAGGCCGATCTTGTAGGCGGCGTCGAACTGGCAGGACGGCTTGGTCGACAGATCCTCGTTCCAGGTCGGAATCCGACCAGCGCAATCCTGCGGGAAGCCCTGCGGGTTGAGCGGCATCGCCATGGTGCCCTCGGTCGGCGGGTACGACGACTGCCCCTGGAGGGGCACGTCGAGCGGGCCGAACACCGGCTGGGTCTTCGCCGTGCTTCCATCGGTCGGCGGCAGGGCCTGCGAAATCACCGTGGGATATGTCGCGATGTCGTGGGGGTTGGTGAAGGACACCACCGCGAACCACGGGCGCTCTGCCGCATCGGTGGCCGGGGTGTTGGAACCGGGCCGCGCCTCGTCCGCCGAAACCCCATAATTGTAGGGCAGCGCCAGCCCGCGGCGGCGCAGGAACAGGCAGGCGTTGTCGGCGAAGCCGGCATCGCGGTAGAGGCCCAGGTTGTTGATCGCCGCCCCATGGGGCTCGGGATAGGACAACTCCCAGTCGGAGAAGCCGTAACGGGTCAGCGAATGGCCGGCCGGGTTGCTGACATGCCATTTGCCGAAATAATGCGAGGAATAGCCGATGGCCTGCATCCAATGGCCCATGGTGGGATGGCCGTCGGCCTCCAGCCACGGGAAGCGCGCCGCGTTGCCGTCCTTGAACATGCCGTCGGTCTGGGTCACGCCGGTGCGGTTGCCGTACTGGCCGGTGAACATCACCGCACGGCTGGGGGTGCAGGCGCTCGACGCGATGGTGTGGTTGTGCAGCGCCACCGCGTTCCTGCGCAGCCGGGTCAGGCCGGGAAAGAAGCGCGCATATTCGTTCTCGCTCACGTCCGCCTCGCCCCGGAAGCCCAGGATCCGCTTCAGCGGTTCCGCCAGCCCGCCCTTGGGGCCATAGGAGAAGCGCGGGTAGCGGTACTGATCGACGGAGATCAGCAGGATGTTGGGCTGCGCGCCGTCGCGCTGCGGCCGGTTGGCGTTCTCGGTCATGGCATCATTATCCTTTGCGATCCATATCGGGGAAAAGCAACGTCAATGGGTAATCGGCCTTCGGAAAAGGAATGAATTTCCGTTGCGGAAGCTGGCCAGAGTCCAGTCTTATCCGTTTACCACTTAAGGGTAGTTTGATAATATTCAGGGCGTCAAACGGTATCGGTAGCAAACTTCACTTAAGCGCCGTAAATTTTATTCATACCGATGCATGCAATTTCCTTAAAGATCATCTCCTATCTTTTGACATCACTGCTGCAATGCAGGAAATCGGCTTTGCCATGGCACACCGCGCCCCTGTGGCGGCAGGCCTGCTCCCGGCAGGCCGCAGCGCCCCGTGGCAGCGTTCCTGCTGCATGGCCGTGGTTGCCGCGAAAGCCCGACAGGTATAGGGTTATCGTTATATCTTTCCGAATATAGCTGTATGAGGCTGCCGAGGCATGCTCCCACTCTCCCGCAGGATCGCCGCGCTGCTGCTCGGTTCCATTCTCATGTTCGGCTCCGGAGCGGGCTGGGCGGTGGAGGACCGGGTGGTCGTGATGACCAGCTACCCGGACGAACTGGTCCAACGCTACGAGCAGGCGTTCGAGCGCGCCAATCCCGGCACCGACCTGCAAGTGGTCTGGAAACCGTCGCGCGACGCCGCGGTGGAACTGGCCAAGCCCGACCAGGGCGGCGTCGATGTCTACTGGACGCCCTCGCTCAGCAGCTTTCCGCGGCTGCGCGACGCAGGGGCCTTCCGGTCGCTGGCGGTGGACCGCGCCGTCCTGCCGGGCGTGGTCGACGGGCAGTTCGTCTCCGACCGCCGGGGCTTCTTCGAGGCGTTCGAGGTCGCCGGCTACGGGCTGATCGTCAACCCGGCGGCTCTCGCCCGCGACCGCCTGCCGCAGCCGGCGACATGGCGCGATCTGGCGGCGACGCGCTGGACGGGACAGCTGGCCCTGCCCATCGCCGGGCAGGTCGGCTTCTCCGGAGCGCTCTACGACATCCTGTTGCAGGCGGAGGGCTGGGAGGCCGGCTGGGCCCTGCTCGGCGAGGCGGCGGCCGACGCGACGCTGGTCGGCAGCGGCGGGCAGGTCAGCGAAAGCGTGGTCAACGGCGAGGCCGACGTCGCCGTGACGGTGGATTTCTTCGCCCGCAGCGCCATCGCCAACGGTCATCCGGTGGCGCTGGTCTACCCGCCGCGCACCGCCTTCCTGCCGGCCCAGGTGGCGATCACCAGGGCCGCGCCGCACCCGGACGCGGCGCGCGCCTTCGTCGATTTCGTGCTGTCGGCGCCGGGGCAGGCGCTGCTGTTCCACCCCGACATCCGCCGCTATCCGGTGCGCCCCGACGTCTATGCCCAGGCGCCGGCCGGCACCGTCAATCCCTTTCAGAGGGTCGGGGCCGAACCCTACGCCTACGACATGGAGACGGGGCTGAACCGCCACGGCCTGATCGCGGCGCTGTTCGACACCCTGATCGCCGGGCGGCAGGACCGGCTGAAGACCCTGTGGGGCGCCATCCACGCCGCCGAAGCCGCCCTGCCCAATAATGCCGAGCCAACCAACAAGCCCGACCCGGAGCGCGCCGCCCTGGTGAGCAGGGCGCGCACGCTGGCCGGCTTCGTTCCGGTTGCCGGCGCCGACGCCGACCGCCTCGCGCCAATCTTCCAGGACCGCCGGTCCAATCGCAATCCGGAGGAGCAGGCGGCCGTACGGAAAGACTGGTCCGCCCGCATCGACGCCGCCCATGCCGAGGCGCTGGACCTCGCCCGCCGGGCGCTGCCGACGCCATGAGACGGGTTCTCCCTCTCGCCGCCGCCCTGCTGGTCGCCGCGACGCCCTTGCGGGCCGACGAGGCGGTGACGGTGCCCGTGCAGGGCCGCGACGCCTTCTCCAGGCCGCTGCCGGCTCTCGACCCCGCTCACCGTGCCGCCTTCCATGCTGGCCGCTCGCTGTTCCAGCAGGTGTGGACCGTCGGCCCGTCGGAGGTGCGGCCCGATCTCGACGGGCTCGGCCCGCTGTTCAACCGGCAATCCTGCATCGCCTGCCACGCCAAGAACGGCCGCGGCGAACCGCCGGAGGGCGAGAACGACAGCATGCGCTCCACCCTGGTCCGGCTGTCGGTGCCCGGCGGCAGGGCGGGCGCCGCGCCGCAGCCGCATCCGGTCTATGGCGACCAGTTCAACCCCGACGGCATCCCCGGCGTGCCGGGCGAGGGCCGGGCGACGCTGGTCTGGTCGGAGCGCATCGACCGTCTGGCCGACGGCACCCCGGTCGCCCTGCGGCGGCCGGACCTGCGGCTGGGCAATCTCGGCTACGGGCCGTTGGGGCCGGAGGTGATGATTTCGGTGCGGATGGCGCCGCCGATCGTCGGGCTCGGCCTGCTGGAGGCGGTGCCGGAGGCCGACCTGCTGGCGCTCGCCGATCCGGACGACCGCGACGGCGACGGGGTGCGCGGGCGGGTCAATCTGGTGTGGGATGCGGCGCGCGGCGCCTTCGCAATCGGCCGCTTCGGGTTGAAGGCCAACCAGCCGAGCCTGCGCCAGCAGAATGCCGGCGCCTTCGACGGCGACCTCGGCCTGACCTCCACGCTGTTTCCGCAGCATGGCTGCACGGCGGCGCAGACCGCCTGCCGCGCGGCAGCGGGAGAGGATACGGGGAATGTCGGACCGGAGCTGAGCGACGAACAGCTCGATCTGGTGACGCTCTACACCCGCGCACTCGCGGTGCCGGCACGGCGCAACGCCGACGATCCCCTGGTGCGGGTGGGAGAAGACCTGTTCGCCGCCATCGGCTGCGCCGCCTGCCACACCCCGACCCTGCGCACCGGCGCGTCGCCGGCCCTGCCGGAACTCGCCGGCCGGACCATCCACCCCTTTACCGACCTGCTGCTGCACGACCTGGGCGAGGGGCTGGCGGACGGGCGGCCGGATTTCCAGGCGACCGGCCGGCAGTGGCGAACGCCGCCGCTGTGGGGGCTCGGCCTGACCGCGGCGGTCACCGACCGCCCGACCTACCTGCATGACGGCCGTGCCCGCACCCCGCTGGAGGCCATTCTCTGGCACGGCGGCGAGGCTGAACCGGCGCGCGAGGCGGTCCGCCGCATGCCTTCGCTGAACCGCAAGGCACTGCTCGCCTTCCTCGACTCCCTGTAACGCCACATCCCACAGCGCTTCTATATTCTTCCGAATATAGCGAAACCGCCAGCGGGCGCTTGAAGGGTCCGGTTTAAGCGCCCGGCCGGGATCAGAAGCTGTAGCGCGCGGTGACGAACATCGTCCGGCCCGGCTCCGGGAAACCGTCGGCCAGCGAATAGTTGGCGTCGAACAGGTTGCGCACCCCGGCCGACAGTTGGGCGTTGGCGGTCAGGTCGTAGCTGGCCTGGAGATTGGCCAGGACATAACCGCCGTTGCCGAGGAACACGGTGCCCGCGGTGCTCTGGCTGTAGCGGCCGCTCGCCGCCTCGACGCTCGGGACGATGCCGAGCTGTTCGGTCGGCCGCCAGTCGGCATGCAGGAACAGCTTGTGGTTCGGCGTGCCGACCGCCTTCAGGTTGGGGATGTTGGGGTCGGACAGCGTCCGGATGGTCAGCGTGTAGTTGCCGCCGACCTCCAGCGTCGGGGTCAGTCTGGTGGTGACGGCGACCTCGAAACCGCGATAGAGGCCGGAGGCCATGTTGCGGCTCTGCGTCGTCGACTGGCCGTTGATGACGATTGGCGCGTTGGCGATCACGTCGCGCAGGCGGCTGAGGAAGACGGCGCCCTCGACACGGGTGGACCCGAAGCGCTCCGACGCGCCAATCTCGTAGTTGATCGCCTTTTCCGGCTTCAGGTCGGGATTGGAGGCGGCGCCGTTGAACCGGGTGCTGAAGCGCTCGAAGATGCTGGGGAAGCGGCTGCGGGCGGAGATGCTGGCATGCGCCTCGCCGGTCCTGGAGAAGCGGTAGACCACGGCGCCCTGGGCATTGGTGGCGTCGCTGTCGGCGCGCTTGTAGTCGATCATCGAGCCGGTGGCGGTGCCGTTCCAGTCCTGCGCCTCATGCAGGCGGCGCCAGTCGTGGCTGGCGCCGATCACGATGTCCAGCGCGTCCGTGGCGTGGAAACTGTTCTCCAGCGCGACCGACCAGGTGTCCTCCAGATCCCGCTGCTTGGGCTCCAGGAAATTGCCGGGGTAGAGGCGCTGCCATTCCTTGTGGTCGTCGCGGCGGAAATGCAGGGCGCCCTTCAGCGTGTTCATCGGGATCAGGTCGGTGCCCAGTTCGGCGCTGCCGCCATAGGCCTTGTCGTCATAATAGCTGCGGAAGGAACGTGACGTCGCCTGCCGCGTCAGGCCGGCATCGTCGAAGGAGTAAAGCCCGTTCTGGAAGGTGTTGTAGTAGAGCTTGGTCTTTGCGTAGGACGCGCTGCCGATCCTGGTGTTCGACAGCCAATAGACGCTCTGCAAATCCCAGTAGGGCCAGCTCCAGTAGCGCTGGTTGGCGACGGTGTCGTTCACGTTCAGCGGAGCACCCTTCCTGCCCGACTGCTTCTGGACATTGATCGAGTATTCGTCGGTGTCGTTGGGCGTGAAGCCGGCCTTCAGGTTGACCGACCAGTCCCTGGTCTGCGACTGGTTGCGGTTGCCGCCATTCTCCGACGCCACCGGCTTGAAGCTCTCCGGCAGGCGGCTGTGGGTGGTCTCGGTTTTGGTGCCGCTGGCTTGCAGGTAGAAGCGTTCCTGCCGGGTGCCGGCCATGCCGTAGGTGGTGTAGCCGCCCAGGGCCGCCCGGTTGTCGAAGGACAGCCCCTGGCGCAGCTCCGCTTCGAAGGCGCGGGTCGGCTTGCGGGTGACGAGGTTGATGGCGCCGCCCATGGCGCCCGGTCCGTCCAGCACCGAGGCGTAGCCCTTCGACACCTGGATTTCCGACAGGTCGGGGGTCAGCAGGCGGCCGAAATCGAGCCGGTTGTCGGCGGGAAGATAGATCCGCACGCCATCCATCATCACCGGAATCTGGTAGCGGTCGAAGCCGCGGATATAGACCAGCCGTTCGTTGCGCTGCCCGCCGGTCGTCGACGAGGTGACGCCGGGAATGATGTCCATCGCCTGATCGAGCGACTGCTTGTTGAAGGTCTGCATCTCGTCCGCCGACAGGCTGGACCCGCCGATCGGCTGCCCGGCCGCCTGGGCCGACACGTTGATCTGGCCGAGCGTGAAGACGCCGGCCCCGGCATTGGCGGCCGGATCGCTGGCGGCATCGGCCGCGACCGCCCCACCGGCGCCCAGCACCCCAATCGTAAACGTAATATACAGACAGGAATTACGCATCTCGCCCCCAATGGTAAGCCGTTTCCCTCTCACCGATGCGGAAGCCCCCTGCGGACCCCACCTGCTCGCCGCAATCGATGTATCTGTACGGATATATCGATTGCGGCCACTCTGTCAAAAGGCTCTCTGCCTTGGGAGCAGGACGATGCGTCACTCAAGGCATGGCGTGCGGCCTCGCCGGGACGATGTCGCCATAGCAGTCGGAGTGATGGGCGCAGGCATCACAGACGGTGGGCCGGTCGGCGGGCCGGCCTTCGGCGAGGAGCCGCTCGTAGAAGAAGCGTTTCCAGCGCAGCTTGCGGGTGTTGGCGGACGCCAGCGGATGGAAATGGCGCCGCAGCAGGTCCGCCAGGGAGTTGCGCCCCGCCAGCCCGAGGGAGCGCCAGAGATGGTCGTTTTCGACGCAAGCGCGCGCGATGATGACGGCGAAGGCCGCGGCAACCGGCTGGTCCGTGCTGCGGTTGCGCAGCAGCAGGCCGAGGAAGTCCTCCTCCTCGCGCTTCAACCGAATGATCTCCGGCCGGACGATCTCCGGCGCGGCGATGTCCAGGGAGACGGGACAGCCGTGGCGATGCTCCGCTTCCGCGTCGGCCAGACGATGGACGTGCCGGGAAAAGCAGTGCCCCGGCGTCCAGCCGGCGGCGGCCTCCGGGAAGACGGCCCCGACCAGGGCGGCCAGCCTGTCCGGGGGCAGCCCCAACGCGCATGGGTAGGGTGCCGCCGCATCGCTGCAACGGCGCAGCAGCATGCGCCCGAGATCCTGCGTATCGGCAAGGCCGCCGGATGCCGAGTACGCCATCAGGCGATGGTAAGCCGCCGAGTCCGTCACGCCCGCCTCTCATCGATCATGGTCATCCGTATCTGATGTTTAGTACGGCAACGGGAAACGCGCCACGAGCTGGCGCACGCGGCCATTGGTCTCAGGGCCGCAGGCGTTGAGCGTTCCGCTACGGACGGCCTTAAGCGTATCGAGCATGAACCCGGCGATCCCGCGATGGTCGTCGACGCGGAAACCACGCGACGTACCGGCGGCGCTTCTACGGTTTGACCACCGCCAGAAAGGCGTTCGCCAGCTTCTTGACGGCATTCTCGATCTCGGCCGGCGTGTAAGCGGCAAAGCCCATCAGGAAACCGCCCTTGGCGTCGCTCGTTGCGTAAAGTGCCGTCAATCCCAGAAGCTCGACCCCGACACGCCGCCCGGCGTCGATCGCCATACGCTCCGACAGATCGCCAATGAGCAGACACGGCATTTGCAGTCCGCCGATTGGAACGCGCGGCTCGACGAAATCGGACAGATGCTTTTGAACGAGGTCGACGAGCACATCGAGACGTTCGGCATAGATGGCGCGCATGGTGCGCACATAGGCGCCGAAATGCCCTCCCTCCATGAAACGGGCAAGCGTCAGTTGCGGCATCGGAGCCGAATGCCCATCAAGCAGGGTGCGCGCCACCGTCATCGGCTTTACGAGCTGGGGCGGCAGCACGACGTAGCCGATCCGCAAACCCGGAAACAGCGACTTGGTGAAGGTGCCGATGTAGATGGTCCGGTCATGGACATCGAGCCCCTGCAAACAGGCGGTCGGCTTGCCCGCATAGTGGAACTCGCTGTCGTAATCGTCCTCAATGATCCAGGCCTGATGCCGCGAGGCCCATTCGATGAGCGCAAGGCGGCGATCCAGCGCCAGTGTGGCTCCGGTTGGAAACTGGTGGGAAGGCGTCAGGGAAACGGCTTTCGCCTTGCGGGGCTCGGCAATTATCTGATCGACGACGATGCCCTGCCGATCCACACGAACCGGCACGCATTCCAACCCCGCCGCATCGAATGCTTTGCGTGCGCCGTAATAGGCGGGATCTTCGATGAAGATGCGGTCGCCGGGATCGAGCAGCATGTTGGCGCAAAGCGACATGGCCTGCTGCGAACTGGTGAGGATGAGCACCCGGTCGGCCGTGGCGCGGGCTCCCCGTTCAAGATTCACATAGTCGGCGATGGCGCGGCGCAGCGGTTCGGTCCCCTGCGGATCGCCATGAAACAGCGTCTGCCCGCTGGCCTCTTTGCGCACCTGTCGCTCCAGCCTTTCCCAGAGCCGAAGCGGAAAAGTACGGGTTTCCGGCACGCCATGCGCGAAGGGTCGCGGAATCATCATCTCGCGCACCCCGCCGCTGCGGGACATTGCGGCCCCGCGTCTGCTGAGGTTCGGGGCCTGATTGCGCGCGAGCGCGTCACGCCGGGATAGCCGGAGCCCCGGCGTGAACTCCGTCATCTCGGCGACGAAGCTGCCGCTGCCGACCCGGCGGTCGATGAAGCCCTCGGCATGAAGCTGGGCGTAGGCGGCTTCAACCGTGTCGCGCGACACACCGAGCGATTTGGCGAGCGGGCGTGAGGCTGGCAACGGCTTCCCACGCCCGAGCGCGCCATCGACGATCAGCTGCCGGATTGCCCGTTGAATCCGCGCATGGAGCGGCATCGCGGAATGGGCGGGATGGGCAATCCATGCCTTCACGGATTCCAGTTGGGAATGCTTGAACAAATGGTCTGAATCTCTCGAACGAAGTGGATGGGCAATTCAGGCCATTGGCCGGCTATTTGTCAATGCAGCGGTTTTGGCCTGTGCGCCCCGAACTTCAGGAGACCCATCAGGATCATGTCCTTACATGCTTCACCTTCGTCGATCCGCTTGAACGACCTGACCCATCCCATCGTGGCGGGGCTGATCTCCGTGATCGTCAACTATGGCGGCACCTTCATCCTGGTGTTTCAGGCGGCGAAGGTCGCTGGGTTAAGCCCCGAACTCACGGCCTCATGGGTCTGGTCGGTTTCCGTAGGCGTCGGACTGACGGGACTGTTCCTGAGCTGGCGCTTTCGCGAGCCGATCATCACCGCCTGGTCCACGCCGGCGGCGGCGTTTCTCGTCACCGCGCTGGCGACGACACCCTATGCGGAAGCGGTCGGCGCTTACATGATCTCGGCAGTGGCCTTCGTCGCGCTCGGTCTTTCGGGCTATTTCGAGAAGGTCATCCGGCTGATCCCGCCGGGGATCGCCTCCGGGCTGCTGGCCGGCATCCTGCTGCAATTCGGCGTCGGTGCCTTCGGTGGTGCGAGCGTCGATCCACTGCTCGTCGGACTGCTGATTGTCGCCTATGTCGTGCTGAAGCGCTTTTCCGCCCGTTATGCCGTGGTCGGCATCCTCGTTCTCGGGCTGGTGTTCCTGCTGACGCAGAGCCGGGTGGATCTGTCGGGGCTGAAGCTTGAATTCGCCGCGCCCGTCTTCACGATACCGGCGTTTTCGCTGAATGCGCTGCTGTCTGTCGCGTTGCCGCTGTTTCTCATCACGCTGACCGGCCAGTACATGCCGGGGATGCTGGTGCTGCGGAACGACGGCTTCAAGACCAGCGCCAATCCCATCGTCACTGTGACCGGCCTTGGCTCGCTCATCATGGCCCCATTCGGCTCGCACGCCTTCAACATCGCGGCTATCACGGCGGCGATCGCCACCGGCAGGGAAGCGCATGAAGACCCGCGAAAGCGCTGGATCGCAGGCATCGCGGCCGGCTGCTTCTATGTGCTGGTCGGCGTGTTCGGGGTGACGCTCGCCGCCGTCTTCATGGCCTTCCCGGCCACCTTCATCACCACGCTTGCCGGTCTGGCATTGCTTGGCACCATCGGCGGCAGCCTTGCCGGAGCGATGGCCGATCCGACATCGCGTGAAGCGGCGCTCATCACCTTCCTGGCATCCGCGGCGAACATCAAGCTGCTCGGCGTCGGCGGGGCCTTCTGGGGGTTGGTGATCGGTCTTGTCGCCTACCTCGTCCTGAACGGCCGCCTGCCGCGCCGCGAGCAGGCCGGCCTCACCATGACCGAAAGGACCGCGAAGTGACAACGATGACCATTTCCGTCATCTCGATCCAGACCCAGGTCGCGCATGTGCTGAATGTTGCGGCGGTTCTGATGACCTTGCTGTCTGACGAAGATGGTGTGGCGGGGATCGCGGCTACTTGTCGCGCTCGCACGCCGTCGGAGGACGTCCGCCCGGCGGTGCCCGCCACAGCGACACCCACCAGCGGTCCAGCGCGGCACGGTCGCAGGGCAGCCTGACGGTCAGCCCGTCGGCAAGGTCGAGCCAGTGGGGGAAGAGCGCCTCGGGCACCGCGATGACCGCCGGCACCTCGCGCAGCATCGCGAGATGCAGGACATCGAGCAGGCCGGAGCCGTTGAGTTCCTGCCAGCCGAAGCGGTTCAGCACGACGATGTCAGGCCGCCCTTCGACCAGAACGGCCAGCCTCCGTCCAATCCCGGCGAGGCTTTCGCCGCCGGGATCCTCATCGGGAGAGGGGCTGCCCTGGCCGGAAAGCAGGCGGAAGCCATGCGCCGCCCGCCCCTCCACCGGTGCCTCCCGGCGGACCTGCACGATCCCCACCGCGTCGAAACCCTGCGTCTGGAGGTCGAGCAGGAAACCGGAGAGCAGCCTGTCGGGGTCGTCCGTGCCGCCATAGACGACCGCCGCGACGTCCGAGCGGTCGTCGAACGGGGGTCGGACCGGCGGCATGCGGGCGAGGGACGGATGTTCGGGGCGGGGGCGGGGCACGGTCAGCGCTCCCCGCCCGACGGCAGGCCGACCGGGTCGAAACCGAAGCGCGCCAGCGTCGCCTGCCCCTCCGGCGACAGGATCGCCAGCATCAGCCCGACGGCGGCCGGCTTCTGGAGACTGGCGATCGCCAGGCCATATTCGGGACCGGTGGCGTAGGGCGGCGGAACCGGCACCACCTGGAGATCGGGCGTGGCCTGGCGCCGCTGCTCGGCGCCGCTGCAATAGGCGATCATGACGGTGATGTCGCCGCGCGCGAAGGCCGACGCGATCGGGTCGGGATCGGACGGATCGGCGGCGGTGCTGCCGCCGACGATCTTCTTCGCCTTGGCGTCGAGCGCGGCGAAGGCGCCGGGATGCTGCTGCCCGATCCGCTGGAACATCTCCCAGGTGTAGTCGCCGCCGGGGTCGGCCTTGGGCGTCGAGGTGCCGACCCGCACCGACGGGTCGAGCAGCCGCTCGGCGAAGGACGCCGGCTCCAGCTTTGCCTCGGGTTTGGCGAAGGCGCACAGCCGGTTGCGGGTGAACATCGCCACGGCGGCGGCCCGCCCGTCCTTGCGCAGGGTCAGCGCATGTCCCATGTCGGCCGAGGTGAAGAGATCGACCGCCTCGCCCGCCTCGATCCGGTCGCGCATCAGGCCGGACGGTCCGAAGACGGTGCGCACGCTGTTGCCGGTCGCCTTGGCATAATCGGCGGCGATGGCGGTCATCGCGGCGCGCAGGCTGCCCGCCCCATAGAGGACCAGCTCCTCGGCGCGCGCCGTGGACACGGGCATGGCGGACAAGGAGACGGCGGCGGTGGCGGCCAGCAGCGTCAGGGTGGCAAGACGGCGGAACGGTATCATGGAACCTCGACCTCGATCGGTGGGGCGGCGATGGCCGCGATGAAGGTGGCGATGCTGGCGCTGCGCAGCGGGATGAAGGGTTTGCCGGCCTGACGGCACAGCGTCTTGATGCGCCCGGCGGCGGCATGGCTGACGCAGTCCACCGGGAAGAAGGCGATGTCGGCCTGGCTGATCAGGCCGGGCAGCAGGGCCGTGCTGTCCTCGATCCCGCCGTCGTGGGCGAGCATCGTGCCGCCCCGCCGCGCGGTCACCGTCCGCAGGGCGCCGATCAGGCCGGGCCGTCCGCCGACATAGAGCAACCGCCGGCCGGCGAGATCGCCTGGATTGGCATCCTCGCCGCATCCCCGTCCGCAGGCGCCGTCATCCGCCAGCTCCGCTTCGAAGGCGGCAAGTTCGGCCTGGAGCGTCTTCTCCCGTGCTTCCAGGGCGGCGATGCAGTGTCCCGCGCTCCGCAGCGCCTCCTCCGCCTCCGCCAGACGCGCGGCCAGGACGCCAGCGTGCGCTTTCTCGTCGTTCAGCTTGCGCCGCAGCGTGTCGGCGTCTTCGGCCGGGAACGGGGCCGGGAGCGGCGCCATGGACCGTTCACGTCTCGCCCGCGCGGCCAGACCTTCCAGGGTCTCCAGCCGGCGCAACAGTGCGTCCCGCTCCTCGGCCGCCCTCTTCAGCCGCGCCTGCTGGCGGGAAATGGTGTCGTCGCGCTCGGCCAGACCCTGTTCCGCCCGGCGCAGCCGCGCGATGTCGAGCCGGTTGGAGGAGCCGACCATGTGCGACAGCATGTGGACCTCGCCGAACACCTCCTGTGCCAGCACGACATCGGTGGCTGGATGGGTCAGCACGGCCCAATAGGCGCCGGGGATGTCGCCCTGCTCGAAGGACTGGAGCCAGAGCCGGCGGACCTCCCCAGCCGTACCGGCCTTGGCGAAGCGGCGGACCGCCGTATCGTGGCGCCGATCCAGCGTCTTGTGCAGCAGCTTGCCGGTCGTGCCGCGTTGTCCGGCCAACTGGACAGCACGGCCATGAAGGAGGTGATCGCTCGCGGTGCGGGCGTCGGCGTCACCCAGCTTGACGAAGAACTGGCGCAGTTCGCCGGTGCTCAGACAGGTGCCGATGACGGAGCAATGCAGGTTCGGCGCGATGTCCCAGATGCGGGCTCGGCGCGTGCCGGCGGGCGTCGGAGCCGGATCGGGAAAGGCGGCGGCCCATTCGTCATGAAGCAGCGCGCCGACCGCGCCGGCGGCGGACCTGCGAAGAACCGGGAGATGGACCATCGGGATGCCCGCACCTCTATATTCGACTGAATATAACGTAGCAGGCCCGGCGAGGATCGGGCAATCATCCTGTTGCGCGACTGTGGACGCGGAAGCCGGGTTGGGCGATGCGCGGCCATATGGCATGCCTTTCCTTGACCATTGTAGCGTCTACCCCTACCCTCCGGCCCGGTTCATGCTGGGGAGGGGATGGTGAAGGGCGACGAGTTGCGGACCCATCGGGAAACGAAAGGGCTGTCGCAGTCCGAGTTCGCCGTCTGGCTGAACGAACGGCTGCAGCGCCGCTACGACAAGCAGAAGATCAGCCGCTGGGAAAATGACGCGGAGCGCATCCCGGCGGCAGTCGATGCACTGATGACGCGCGAAATCAACGGGCCGGAGCCGGAAAGGCTGGGCGGCCCGGCGCTGGTCGTCGTCGTGGCGAACCAGAAGGGCGGCTGCGCCAAAACGGTGTCGGCGGTGAACATCGCCTCGGCGCTGGCGATCAAGGGCTACGCCACCATGCTGATCGACTGCGATCCGCAGGCCAACGCCACCCAGCATCTCGGCATCGACTCCTACACCATGGAGACGGAGGGCAAGACCCTCTACTACGTCATGCATGGCGATCTGGAGCTGGACGACATCCTGGTCACCGTGCCGGAAAGCGGCCTGCGCGTCGCCCCCTCCTCCATCCGCCTCGCCGAGACCGAGGTGGAGCTGGGCAAGGAGGCCGGCGGCGACTTCATCATGAAGGAGAAGATCGCCGCGGCGAAGCGCAGCTTCGACTTCATCGTCATCGACACGCCCCCCAACATCGGCGAGCTGACCAAGAACGCCATGGTCGCCGCCCACACCGCGGTCATCCCCTGCCAGACCGAGAAGTTCAGCCTGCTCGGCATGGCCTTCCTGCTGGAAAACGTCACCAAGATCCGCCGCCGGATGAACACCGGCCTGTCGGTGCTCGGCATCGTGCCGACCATCTTCAAGCAGCGCGAACGCAACGACCGCGAGGTTCTGGAACAGATCCACGAGGAATACGGCCCGCATCTGCGGGTTTTCGATCCGGTGCCGAAGGCGTCGGTCTATGCCCAGGCGACCTCGGTCGGCCGTGCGGCGGTGGAAGCGATGCCGGACGTGGCCGGCGCCGCCGTCTACCGCGATGTCGCATCCGCCCTGGCCGAGGAACGCACCGCCCGCATCAAGGAGGTCGACCGTGTCGCGTAGTCTTCTCGGCAAGGCAACCAAGCCGGCGCAGAGCGCCACCGCAGCCGCCCGGATGAAGGACGCGCTGTTCGGCCTCAGCCGCCATGCGCCGCATCTGGTGGAGGTGTCGGTCGACCGCATCGCCCCCAACCCGAACCAGCCGCGCCGCGAGTTCGACGAGGAGGAATTGCGCGGCCTCGCGTCCTCCATCGAGCGCCACGGGCTGCAACAGCCCATCGGCGTGCGCCAGACCGCCGACGACCGGTGGCAGCTGGTCTATGGCGAGCGGCGGCTGCGGGCGATGCGGATGCTGGGGCGGGAGACCATCTTCGGCATCCTGTTCACCGGCGACGACGACGAGGAGATCGCCATCGTCGAGAACCTTCAGCGCAGCGACCTGAACCCGCTGGAGGAATCCGACGCGCTGGCCCGGCTGGCCGAGCGGCACGGCTACTCCCACCGCCAGCTCGCCGAAGCGCTTGGCCGCAAGAAGACCTACGTCACCATGATGCTGTCCTTCCAGCGTCTGGCCCCGGCGATCCGCGAGGACTATCCCCTGCTGCGCCCGACCAAGGCGAAGCTGGAGGCGCTCGCCGCCATCGACGACCGGGACGAGCAGCTCCGCGCCTGGGAGAAGCTGAAGCGCGCCGAGATGGGCTCCCTGCCCTCCTCCCCGGCGGCACCCGCCGCCGCTCCGTCCAGGCGCGAGCCGGTCAGCGCGCCTGCCGGCATCGCCTCCAGCGCCCTGCCCGCCCGGACCGCCAAGCCGGTGTTCCAGGCCCGTGACGTGCTGCGGGAACTCCAGGCCAAGCCGCAGTCGCTGTCCGACACCGACCGTCAGGCGCTGGCCGACATGCGCAACGCCATCGACGCGATCCTGGCCGCGGCCGGACAGTAAGCCCGGTCGGAATCCGACCACCCGTCTTGCCGTGGTCGGATTCCGACCGGGTTCCTGAACTCTCCAAAAATTGCCCTCTCCCGCCCCGGGAGAGGGAGGGGACCCACGAAGTGGGGAGGGTGAGGGGTGATCCAAGAATCCCGAACCGCATGGCTTCCTGCCTGCCCCCTCACCCTTCCCACCGCTTCGCGGCGGGCCCCTTCCCTCTCCCGGGACGGGAGAGGGAATCTCACCGCCCCTCCCCTCTCCCATCCGCCAGCCAATGCCCGATGGGCGTCCGCGGGGTGTCGGACACCTCGCTCCAGCCCGGTGGGACGCCATGCATATCGGGCAGGCGGTGGGCGATGCCCTTGTGGCAGTCGATGCAGGTGCGCTCCCCGGTGAACAGATACTGTTCGTGGATGCGCGCCGCCCGCGACCCCTGCTTGGTGATGTCCATCGAGTCCGCGCTGTGGCAGTTGCGGCATTCCAGCGAGTTGTTGGCCTTCAGCCGCGCCCATTCATGCTCGGCCAGTTCGCGGCGTTTCGCGACGAACTTGTCGCGGGTGTCGATGGTGCCGAAGATCTTGCCCCACACCTCCTTCGACGCCTGCATCTTGCGGGCGATCTTGTCGGTCCACTGGTGCGGCACATGGCAGTCGGGACAGGTCGCCCGCACGCCGGACCGGTTGGTGAAGTGGATGGTCTGCTTCAGCTCCTCATAGGGGTTGGCCTGCATCTCGTGGCAGCCGATGCAGAAGGCCTCCCGGTTGGTCGCCTCCAGCGCGGTGTTGAAGCCGCCCCAGAACACCACGCCGGCGATGAAGCCGCCCAGCGTCAGGAAGCCCAGGCTGAAGGTCCGGCTGGGGCTGGAGAAGGTCCGCCACGCCGTCTTCAGCGACACCGGGATGCGCGGCTTCATGGACGGTCCCCCCGGTCGGACGGCCGGCTGACCAGGGTGTCCAGATCCTTGAAGCTGTTGGGAACGATGGGCTGCGCCGTGGTCTGCGGCACATGGCACTGCATGCAGAAATACCGCCGCGGCGACACCGCGCCCAGCGTCTGGCCCTCGCGGTCGACGTAATGGGTGATGCTGACCATCGGCGCCTGCACCGCCTCGGTGAAGCGGCGGCTGTGGCAGGTCAGGCACTGGTTGTTGTTCAGCGTGATCTGATAGTCGCGGACATTGTGCGGGATGACCGGCGGCTGTTCGGGATAGTTGCGGGCGACGCGGCGGTCATCGGTGACGTCCGGCGGGATCGGCGGGGCAGGGTTCTGCTCGACGAAATTCACCGGCGGGCGGAAGGGCGAGTCCAGACGGCGCGGTTCCGTATTCTGTGCCGAGAGCACCGCCGGCACGAGGAAGGGCAGGGCCGCCAGCGCGGCAAGGTGATGGGGACGCATGGCTCAACTCCTCCCTCACACGGCCACGATCTTGGCGGCGCATTTCTTGAAGTCGGTCTGCTTGCTGATCGGGTCGGTGGCGTCCAGCGTGCATTTGTTGATCAGACGGGCGGAGTCGAACCAGGGCACGAACACCACCCCGCGCGGCGGCTTGTTGCGCCCGCGCGTCTCGACCCGCGTGATCATCTCGCCGCGGCGGGAGACCACCTTCACCTCCGATCCGCGGCGCAGGCCCCGCGCCTTGGCGTCGTCGGGGTGCATGAAGACCAGCGCCATCGGCATCGCCTTGTACAGCTCCGGCACCCGCATGGTCATCGACCCGCTGTGCCAGTGTTCCAGCACGCGCCCCGTCACCAGCCACAGGTCGAACTCCCGGTCGGGCACCTCGGCCGGCGGCTCGTAGGGGAAGGCGAAGACATTCGCCTTGCCGTCGGGGTTGCCGTAGAAGCGCACCTGCTCTCCCGCCTTCACGAACGGGTCGTGACCCTCGCGGTAGCGCCAGCGCGTCTCCTTGCCGTCCACCACCGGCCAGCGCAGGCCGCGCACCTGATGATAGCGGTCGAAGGGCGCCAGATCGTGGCCGTGCCCACGGCCGAAATCAGCATATTCCTCGAACAGCCCCTTCTGGACGTAGAAGCCGAAAGCGCGGGATTCGTCGTTGGCATAGTCGGGGTCGATCTCCGACACCGGGAAGCGGTCCACCGTCCCGTTGCGATACAGCACGTCGAACAGCGTCTTGCCGCGGTAGGACGGGTTGGCGTCCAGCACCGCGGCCGGCCACACCTCGTCGACGGTGAAGCGCTTAGAGAACTCCATCAGCTGCCACAGATCCGACCGCGCCTCCCCCGGCGCGGTGACCAGCTGGTGCCAGAAATGGGTGCGGCGTTCGGCATTGCCGTAGGCGCCCTCCTTCTCCACCCACATCGCCGCCGGCAGGATCAGGTCGGCGGCCGACGCGGTGACGGTGGGGTAGGCGTCCGACACCACGATGAAATTGTCGGGGTTGCGGTAACCGGGATAGGTCTCGTTGCCGCTGTTGGGCGCCGCCTGGAGGTTGTTGTTCACCATGATCCAGTAGGCGTTGAGCTTGCCGTCCTTCAGCATGCGGTCCTGCTGGACGGCGTGATAGCCGATCTTGGCCGGCAGCAGATCCTTGGGCAGCTTCCACGCCGCCTCGGTGTGGGCGCGGTGGGTCGGGTTGGTCACCTGCATGTCAGCGGGCAGCCGGTGGGCGAAGGTGCCGACCTCGCGCGCCGTGCCGCAGGCCGACGGCTGCCCGGTCAGCGAGAAGGGGCCATTCCCCGGCTCGGAGATTTTTCCGGTCAGCAAATGGATGTTGTAGACCATGTGGTTGGCCCAGACGCCGCGGACATGCTGGTTGAACCCCATGGTCCACAGCGACATCACCTTCACCTTCGGGTCGGCATACAGCTCCGCCAGGGCGGTCAGCCGTTCCTTCGGCACGCCGGTCAGCTCCGCCGTGTAGTCCAGCGTGTAGGTGCTGACGAATTTGGCGAAGGCGTCGAAGTCGATGGGCTTGGAATCGGTCGGGTCCTTGGCGTTGGCCGCCCGCACCTCCAGCACGCTTTCCGGCCGCAGCCCATAGCCGATGTCGGTCTGGCCGAGCCGGAAGTTGCAGTGCTTCTCGACGAACTCCCGGTTCACCCGGTTGGTCTGGATGATGTGGTTGGCGATGTAATTCAGGATCGCCAGATCGGTGCCCGGCGTGAAGATCATCGGGATGTCGGCCAGCTCGAAGCTGCGGTGCTCGAAGGTCGACAGCACCGCCACCTTCACATGGTTGTGGGCCAGCCGGCGGTCGGTGATGCGGGTCCACAGGATGGGGTGCATCTCCGCCATGTTGGAGCCCCACAGCACGAAGGCGTCGGCATTCTCGAAATCGTCGTAGCAGCCCATCGGCTCGTCCATGCCGAAGGTGCGGATGAAGGCGACGGCGGCCGACGCCATGCAGTGGCGGGCATTCGGATCGAGGTTGTTGGTGCGGAAGCCGCCGCGCATCAGCTTGGAGGCCGCATAGCCCTCCCAGATCGTCCATTGGCCGGAGCCGAACATGCCGACGGCGTCCGGCCCCTTCTCCTTGATGACCCGCTTCCACTGGCGCGCCATCTCGTCGAAGGCGCGGTCCCAGGACACCGGCTGGAACTCGCCCTCCTTGTGGTACTGCCCGTCGCGCATGCGCAGCAGCGGCTGGGTCAGCCGGTCCTGCCCATAGAGGATCTTGGACAGGAAATAGCCCTTCACGCAGTTCAGCCCGCGGTTCACCTCGGCCTGCATGTCGCCATGGGTGGCGACGACGCGGTTGTCCTTGGTGGCGACCATCACGCCGCAGCCGGTGCCGCAGAAGCGGCAGGGCGCCTTCGACCATTTCAGCGTGGCGTCCTCCCCCGCCACCAGGGAGCTTTGTGCTGCGGCCGGCAGGCTGAGGCCCCCGGCAGCGGCGGCGGCGGCCACCGCCTGTGCCTTGATGAAGTCGCGACGGTCCAACATGGGCGTCCCCCTCTTCTTCTGATGTCCGGAGTCGGCTGGCGGGGCGGGGCAGGGCGGTGTCAGGTCTCGACGGCCCTCGCCCGGTCGATGTGATGAAAGACCATGACGGCGGAGAACACGCCCTCCAGCAAATGCAGCGCGGTCATCCGGTCGGCGATCCAGCCCTCATGCGGCCCTTCGACGGTGACCACCATCTTGCCGGGCTGCTCGATGTGAAGCTCGGTGCCGGGCATGGTCGCGATGACGGCGCGCACCGCCGCCTGCCGCTCCGGCCACACATGCAGCAGCAGCGAGGCGAGATGCCGTTCGCCCGCCGTCCCCGCTCCGGTGATGTCATCTCCGGTTATGTCAGCGTGCGGCATGGGCGGGGCTCCCAATCTTTTGAGGGGTGCTCTGGTGGGTGAGGGTGACGGCCCCGGACGGGCAGGCGGCGACGCAGGCGCCGCAGCCGGTGCAGGCCGCTTCGTCGATCCGGGCATGGGCGGCCCCGCCCGGCGCCGGCTGGAAGCGGATCGCCCCTTCCGGGCAGGCATCCTGGCAGCTCCGGCACACCACCCGCTGCACCGCAAGGCAGGAGGGCGCGATGGCGGGGCGCAAAACCCAGGGCGTCATCGTCCGGTCGAAGATGGGTTCGGTGCAGGCCTCGGCGCAGGCGCCGCAGAAGCTGCACTCGCCGCGGGCGAAATCGACCTCGGGATAGCCGCCGTCGCCCGCCCGCAGGATCGCCTCGGGACAGGCCCCGGCACAGGCGCCGCAGCGGGTGCAGAGCGCGGTGAAATAGTCGGGGCGGGACCAGGGGGGATGGATGGGCGGCGGCCCGGCCGCCGGCCGCCCGCGCAGAAGGCTCCGCCTGTCCCGGTTTACGGCCTCCCTGCTTAAGCCATCCTCGGCCATCGGACAGCTCTCCTCAGACCGGCGGCGGACCGGGCGGGCCCAGGATCAGCTGCGACATCCAGACGACGAAGCCATAGCCGCCGACCACCGCGACCGACAGAACCGGCCAGATGAACACCGCCAGCAGCAGGAACATGGCGAGTTCGCGCCGACGGGTTCCGCGATCCATTGGCGGGCGCGGGCCGGCGGGGCTGGAGGCATCGAAACTGCGGACTGCACTGGATTGTCGGGCTGCGCTCATGGAATGCGGCCTTCTGCGTGATCTCAGGCTGACAGGTCCAACCACGAATTGCCGGGATTGTTGCGCAGAAACACCCGCGCCTGAGGAGTTATGCCATCGGAGGAATGGCGCCGGGACACTGCATGCCTTCCCCCAAAAGTTGTTGATCTGGCGCAATTCGCACAGCGATTCGCCGAATTCTTGACCACGGTCAAGAACTCCCCTGCCGCCAAGCGCTTTCATGCCCTCCGAGACACCAATGCCAAAGGGCAAAAGCCGGAGGGTGGCCGTCGTGAGGTTCAGGCGCGTACAACGTTGGGTGGGATCGGCGCTCGTCGCCCTCCTGCTGCTGCTGACCGGGATCGGCCCAGACATCGCCACGGCTGAGGCCGCCGACAGCGGCCGGCTGCTGCCCTATCTGGCGAAGCTGCAGCCCTCCGACCTCGTCCCCGGCGCCGACCGCTTCGGCCAGCCCACCCCGAACACCCCCACCGTCCCCGTCTACAAGGGCGATGCGGTGGTGGGCCACGCCTATCTGACCTCCGACTTCGTCAACACCACCGGCTATTCCGGCCGCCCCATCGACGTGGTCGTCGGGCTGACGGCGGACGGCACGGTGACCGGCGCCCGGCTGATGGATCATCACGAGCCCATCGTGCTGATCGGCATCCCGCCAGCCCGCATCAATGGCTTCATCAACGGCTATGTCGGCAAGAACGTTCTGACGCTCGCCACCCAGAGCGCCGCCAGCCCGCCGGTCGACATCGTGTCGGGCGCCACGGTGACGGTGATGGTGATCGGCGATTCGATCATCCGCTCCGGCAAAAAGGTGATGCAGAGCCTGGGGAAGGCCGGGCCGGACAGCGCGCCGACCATCGTCAAGTCGGTCGACCTGTCGAAGACGGCGGTGGAGGACTGGACGACCCTGATCGGCGACGGTTCGGTCCGTCGCCTGACCCTGACGGTGGGGGAGGTGAACGCCGCCTTCGAGAAGACCGGCCGGGCCGAGGCCATCGCCCGCGCCGAGGCCGGCAGCCCCGACGAGACCTTCATCGACCTCTATGCCGCCCTGGTGTCGATCCCGTCCATCGGCCGCTCGCTGCTGGGCGATGCCGAGTACGAGACTCTGACCAAGCGGCTGAAGCCCGGCCAGCAGGCGGTGTGGGTGGCCGGGCAGGGGCGCTATTCCTTCAAGGGCTCGGGCTATGTCCGCGGCGGCATCTTCGACCGGGTCGAGATGATCCAGCATGAGGGCTCGATCCGCTTCCGCGACAAGATGCACAAGCGCCTGGGCAGCGTCGCCGCCGCCGGTGCCCCCGATTTCCCGGAAATCGGCCTGTTCGTCCTGCCGGAAGGCACCGAGTTCAACCCGGCCGACCCCTGGCGCCTCCAGCTTCTGGTCCAGCGCGCCATCGCCGCGCTCGACAAGGTGTTCGTCACCTTCGACCTCGGCTACCAGCCGCCCGACAAATACCTGAAGACCGAGCAGCCGGCCCCCACAGTCGCCGCATCTCCCGACCAATCCGCCAGCCACAGCGCCGCCATCCAGGCCGCCGGTGCCGAGGCCGCGGAGGAGGCCGCCGAAGTCCCGCTGTGGCAGCGCATCTGGCAGAACCGGCAGCTCGACATCACCGTGCTGGCCTCCGCCATCCTGCTGCTGACCGGCATCTTCTTCTTCCAGGACCAGCTGACCAAACGCCCGAAGCTGTACGAGCACGTGCGCACCGCCTATCTGGTCTTCACCCTGGTCTGGCTCGGCTGGTACGCCACGGCCCAGCTGTCGGTGGTCAATATCCTGACCTTCGCCAACGCGCTGCGCACCGACTTCCGCTGGGACTATTTCATGATGGACCCGCTGGTGTTCATCCTGTGGTTCTCGGTGGCGGCGTCGCTGCTGTTCTGGGGCCGCGGCGCCTTCTGCGGCTGGCTCTGCCCGTTCGGCGCGCTCCAGGAGCTGGCGTCGAAGGCGGCCAAAAGGATCGGCATCCGCCAGATCACCGTCCCCTTCGCCCTGCACCAGCGCCTGTGGCCGATCAAGTACATCGTCTTCCTGCTGCTGTTCGGCGTGTCGCTGCAATCGCTGGGCACGGCGGAGAAGGCGGCGGAGATCGAACCGTTCAAGACCGCCATCATCCTGCATTTCATCCGCGACTGGTGGTTCGTCGCCTTCGCCGTGGCGCTGCTGGCGGCCGGGCTGGTGATCGAACGCTTCTTCTGCCGCTATCTCTGCCCGCTGGGCGCGGCGCTGGCGATCCCCGGCCGGCTGCGGATGTTCGACTGGCTGCGCCGCTACAAGGAATGCGGCAGCCCGTGCCAGCGCTGCGGCAACGAATGCCCGGTGCAGGCCATCCACCCCGACGGCTCGATCAACCCCAACGAATGCATCCAGTGCCTGCACTGCCAGATGCTCTACCACCACGACCACAAATGCCCGGTCATGATCCAGAAGCGGCAGAAGCGCGAGAAGTGGCAGGCCGCCGAGGCCAAGCTGGCCGCCGAAAAAGAGGCCGCCGCCCGCAGCACGGTGGCGACCGCCGACCCGGCCACCGGCCGGCTGACGATCCGGCCGCACGGATCCTGACCCACACACCCTCACCCCGATAACGGGACCCGGTCGCAACGGGCCCCATGACACCCCGCAAGGCGGGGGCAGCGAAGGAGCAGACCATGTCGAGCGAGACCAACAACAGCGCAGGCGTCAACCGCCGCGCGCTACTGGGCGGAACGGCGAAGGCGGCGGCCCTTGCCGGCCTCGGCGGTGCCGTGGGCGGAGCGACCGCCGGCGGCATCGCGGGCAGCGCCCTGTTCGGCGCCGGCGAGGCCCTGGCGGCGAACGCCCAGGCCGGCCACCTCAACGCCGAAGTGAAGCCGGGCGACCTCGACGAATATTACGCCTTCCATTCCGGCGGGCATTCCGGCGAAGTCCGCATCCTCGGCCTGCCGTCGATGCGCGAGCTGATGCGGATTCCGGTCTTCAACCGCTGCTCCGCCACCGGCTGGGGCATGACCAACGAGAGCCGGAAGATCCTGACCGAGCATATGCTGCCGGAAACCAAGAAGTTTCTGGAGACGCGCGGCGGCATCTATCTGAACGGCGACGCCCACCACCCGCACATGTCCTTCACCGACGGCACCTATGACGGCCGTTACATCTTCATCAACGACAAGGCCAACACCCGTGTCGCGCGCATCCGCTGCGACATCATGAAGACCGACACCATCATCGAGATCCCCAACGCCGCCGCCATCCACGGTCTGCGCCCGCAGCGCTACCCTCGCACCGGCTACGTCTTCGCCAACGGCGAACAGCGCGTGCCGACCCCGAACGACGGCCGCGACCTGACCGCGACCAAGGCCTACAAGTCGCACTTCACCGCCATCGACGGCGACACGATGAAGATCGCGTGGCAGGTCTGGGTCGACGGCAACCTCGACAACACCGACGCCGACTATCAGGGCAAATACGCCTTCTCCACCTGCTACGATTCCGAAGAGGGCGTCACCGCGGCTGAGATGACCAGCGGCGAGCAGGACTGGGTCGTCGTCTTCAACCTGAAGCGCATCGACGAGGCGGTGAAGGCCGGCAAGATCCAGGCGGTGAACGGCGTGCCGGTGGTCGACGGCCGCCACGGCAGCCCCTACACCCGCTACATCCCGGTGCCGGCCAACCCGCACGGCATCAATGCGGCTCCCGACGGCATCCATGTCACCGTCAACGGCAAGCTGTCGCCGACCGTCACCGTCTTCGACGTGCGCCTGCTCGACGATTTGTTCGACGACAAGATCAAGCCGCGCGACGTCGTCGTCGCCGAGCCGCAGCTCGGCCTCGGGCCTCTCCACACCGCCTATGACGGCCGCGGCAACGCCTACACCACCCTGTTCCTCGACAGCCAGGTGGTGAAGTGGAACATCGACAAGGCCCGTCGCGCCTTCAAGGGCGAGAAGGTCGATCCGATCGTCCAGAAGCTGGACGTCCAGTACCAGCCCGGCCACAACCACACCTCGATGGGCGAGACCAAGGAGGCCGACGGCAAGTGGCTGGTGTCGCTGAACAAGTTCTCCAAGGACCGCTTCCTCAACGTCGGCCCGCTGAAGCCGGAGAACGACCAGCTGATCGACATCTCCGGCGACGAGATGAAGCTGGTGCATGACGGCCCCACCTTCGCCGAGCCGCACGACACGCTGATCGTCCACCGCTCCAAGGTGAACCCGCGCTCGGTCTACGACCGCAACGACCCGCTGTGGGAAGAGGCGCGCCAGCAGGCCAAGAAGGACGGCGTGGTGCTGGAGGATGACGCCAAGGTCATCCGCGACGGCAAGAAGGTCCGCGTCTACATGTGGCAGCGCGCCCCGGCCTTCGGGCTGGAGGACTTCACGGTCAAGCAGGGCGACGAGGTCACCGTCTATGTCACCAACATGGACGACATCGACGACCTGACCCACGGCTTCAGCATCACCAACTACGGCGTCTGCATGGAGGTCGGCCCGCAGGCGACATCCTCGGTGACCTTCACCGCCGACCGGGCTGGCGTCTACTGGTACTACTGCCAGTGGTTCTGCCACGCCCTGCACATGGAGATGGCCGGCCGCATGATCGTCGAGCCGTCCTCGACCTGATCGACCGCTCTCTCCCCCTGCGTAAATCCCCCTCTCCCCCCCGGGGAGAGGGTCGGGGTGAGGGGGATGCAAAGCGTGAATTTCCCAAAGGCCCCGCCATGTTCCTCCGCACCGCGACACTCCTCGCCGCCGCCCTGGCCCTGCCGGCCGCGGCGCTCGCCGCCACGGCGACGGTCGCCCCCGGCGGCCTGGAGGCGGCGCTGGCGTCCGCGGCGCCCGGAGACACGCTGGTGCTGTCCGCCGGCGTCCATCCCGGCCCGCTGACCGTCCGCACCCCGGTCACCCTGACCGGAGAGCCGGGGGCAATCATCGACGGGCAGGGCAGCGGCAGCACGCTCACCATCCTCGCCCCCAACGTCACGCTGCGGCACCTGGAGATCCGCAATTCCGGCCTCAGCCTGATCGACCAGAATGCCGGCGTCTTCCTCGGCAAGGAGGCCCGCGGCGCGGTGGTCGAGGACAACCGCCTGCGCGACAATCTGATCGGCGTCTATATCTGGGGCGCCGCCGACAGCCTGGTCCGCCGCAACGACATCGTCGGCCGCACCGACCTGCGGGTGTCGGAACGCGGCAACGGCATCCAGCTGTGGAACGCGCCGGGCACCCGCGTGCTCGACAACAGCGTGCGCGAGGGGCGCGACGGGCTGTTCACCACCTCGTCCCGCAAGAACGTCTTCTCCGGCAACCGGTTCGAGCATGTCCGGTTCGCCGTCCACTACATGTACACCAACGATTCCGAACTGACCGACAACGTCTCCGTCGCCAACAATGTCGGCTATGCGGTGATGTTCTCCAACAACCTGCTGATCCGCAACAACCGCTCCAGGGCGGACCGCGAACACGGGCTGATGCTGAACAACGCCAACAGCTCGCGCATCGAGGGCAACGTGATCGAAGGCCGCTTCGCCGGCGCGCTGTCCGACAGCGGCGAGGCGCTGCCCGACAGCGACATCCCGCGCGACAGCGAGGCGATGAGCGACCGGCTGCGCAGCGGCACCTGGAAATGCGTCTTCATCTACAACGCCAACAAGAACCGCTTCACCGGCAACCGCTTCGACGGCTGCGAGATCGGCGTCCACTTCACCGCCGGGTCGGAACGCAACAGCCTGACCGGCAACGCCTTCATCGGCAACCGCACCCAGGTGAAGTATGTCGGCACCCGCTATCTCGACTGGTCGGAGAATGGGCGCGGCAACTACTGGTCGGACAATGCCGCCTTCGACCTGAACGGCGACGGCATCTCCGACGAGCCCTATCGCCCCAACGACGTGGTCGACCGGGTGATGTGGGAATATCCGGCGGCCAAGCTGCTGATGAACAGCCCCGGCGTCCAGGTGATCCGCTGGGCGCAGAAGCAGTTCCCGGCCCTGCACCCCGGCGGCGTGATCGACAGCGCGCCCCTGATGACGCCGCCCCCAATGCCCACACTCGTCCAATCCGCCCAAAGCCTGAATGCCGAAAGGAAACAGCCATGACCGACTTCACCGCGGAGGTGCAGGGCGTCACCAAGCGCTACGGCGAGACCGAGGCGGTGCGCGGCGTGGACCTGACGCTGGCGCCCGGCGAATGCGTGGCGATGGTCGGCCACAACGGTGCCGGCAAGAGCTCGCTGATCAAGCTGATGCTCGGCCTGACCACCCCGACGGAGGGCCGCATCCGCGTGCTGGGCGGCGACCCGGCCAGCGCCGCCTGCTCCCCCATCCGCCGCCGGATCGGCTTCCTGCCGGAGAATGTCGCCTTCCACCCCAGCATGACCGGGCGGGAGACGCTGGACTTCTACGCCCGGCTGAAGGGCGCGCCCTGCCGCGACAACGACGCGCTGTTCGAAAAGGTCGGCCTTGAACCGGCCGCCATCAGGCGCCGCGTCTCGACATACTCCAAGGGCATGCGCCAGCGCCTGGCCCTGGCCCAGGCCCTGCTCGGCGGCCCGAAGCTGCTGTTCCTCGACGAGCCGACCACCGGCCTCGACCCGGCGCTGCGCCAGAGCTTCTACGCCATCGTCGCCGAGTTGCGCGACCGCGGCACCACCATCCTGCTGTGCAGCCACGCCCTGACCGAGCTGGAGGGGCAGGCCGACCGCGTCGTGGTGATGAACCGCGGCCGCAAGGTCGCCGACGGCTCGCTCGCCACCCTGCGCAGCCTCGCCCAGCTGCCGGTCCGCATCCGCCTGACCCTGCCGACCGGCGAGATCGACACACTGGCAGCCAGAGTGGGGGAGGGCGCCGCCCTGACCCGGCTGGCCGGCGGCGTGGTGGAGCTGGCCTGCGCCAACGACGACAAGGTCGCTCTGGTCCGCCGCATCTCTTGCAACGGGCTTGCCGTCGATGACATCGAGATCGTCCAGCCCAGCCTGGACGAGATGTACGCCCATTTCCTGCGCCGGGAGGCCGCCGAATGAACACGCTCCTGATCATCGCCGGCAAGGAACTGCGCGAGGCGACGCGCAACCGCTGGGTCGTCGCCACTACCCTGCTGATGGCGGCGCTGGCCCTGACGCTCAGCTTCCTCGGCTCCGTTCCCACCGGCACGGTCGGCGTCGGCCCGGTCGAGGTCACCATCGTCAGCCTGTCGAGCCTGACCATCTTCCTGCTGCCGCTGATAGCATTGCTGCTGTCCTTCGACGCGGTGGTGGGGGAGATCGACCGCGGCACCATGACGCTGCTGCTGTCCTATCCGGTGGCGCGCTGGCAGCTCCTGCTCGGCAAGTTCCTCGGCCATGCCGCGGTGATCGCGCTGGCGACGGTGGTCGGCTACGGCGCCGCCGGGGTGGCGCTCGCCATGGGCGGCACCGCCATCGGCACCGACAGCTGGCGCGCCTTTGCCGCGATGATCGGGTCCAGCGTGATGCTGGGCGCCGCCTTCACCGCGCTCGGCTATCTCGCCTCCACCATCGTCCGCGACCGCGGCACGGCGGCCGGCATCGCGGTGGCGGTGTGGCTCTGCTTCGTCCTGCTCTACGACATGGCCCTGCTCGGCATCCTCGCCAGCGGCAGCGGCCTGGGGGTGGAGACGCTGAACTGGCTGCTGCTCGCCAACCCGGCCGACGCCTACCGCCTGTTCAACCTGACCGGCTTCAAGGGCGTCAGCGCCTTCGCCGGCACCGCCGGCCTCGCCGCCCATGTCCAGCTCTCGGTCCCGCTGCTGCTGGCGGTGATGGCCGGCTGGATCGCCGCCCCGCTGGCGCTGGCCGCCGCCCTCTTTTCGAGGAAGCAGATCTGATGCGCACCCTCCCCATCCTGCGAACCGCACTTCTCGCCACCGCCCTGCTGCTGCCGCTCGCGGCCTGCAAGCAGGAAAAGGCGGAGGTCGCCCCGCCGCCGCCCGCCATCCTGACCGCCGACGCCATCGGCCACTACTGCGGCATGAACCTCGCCGACCATTCCGGCCCCAAGGGCCAGATCCTGGTGAAGGGGCAGGAGCGGCCGATCTGGCTGTCCTCCGTCCGCGACACCTTCGCCTTCACCATGCTGCCGGAAGAGCCGAAGGAGATCGGCGCCATCTACGTCACCGACGTGGCCAAGGCCAAGGATCCCGCCGCCCCCGACATGACGGCCTGGGTGGAGGCGCGCAAGGCGTGGTACGTGCTGGGCAGCAAGTTGCGCGGCGGCATGGGCGAGGCGGAACCCTATCCCTTCTCCGACAAGGCCGCCGCCGAGCGTTTCGCCGCCGCCAACGGCGGCACGGTCCTGCGCTTCGCCGACGTGCATGAGGACCAGATCCTCACCCCGCCCGCCGCCACCATGGCCGAGGGAGAGCACTGATGGAAACCGCTCTCACCCGCCCCCTGGCCAGACGCCGCTTCCTCGCCATCGGCGCCGTCGCCGCCGGCCTGTCGCTCCTGCCGCACCGCCTGCTGCGGGCGGAAGGGGTTCCCGTCCGGGTCTGGCGCGGCGTCGCGCTCGGCGCCGACGCCAGCCTGTCCATCGCCCACCCCGATCCCGCGGAAGCGGACCGCCTGATCGCGCTCAGCCTGGAGGAGGTGGAGCGGCTGGAACGGGTCTTCAGCCTCTACCGCCCCGACTCCGCGCTGCGCCGCCTGAATCGCGACGGCCGGCTGGACGATCCGCCCGCCGACCTCGTCCGCCTGCTGTCGGAGGCCGCCGCCTTCGGCCGGGCCACCGGCGGCGCCTTCGATCCCACGGTGCAGCCCTTGTGGCAGCTCTATGCCGGCCATTTCGAACGCGCGAACGCCGACCCCGCCGGCCCGCCGGAGAGTGCAATCCGCGCCGCCCGCGCGCTGGTCGATGTCCGCGCCCTGCGGGTGGAGCCCGACCGCATCGCCTTCGCCGCCGGGGGCATGGCGGTGACGCTGAACGGCATCGCCCAGGGCTACGTCACCGACCGCGTGACCGAGCGCCTGAAAACCGAAGGCATCGGCAACGTCCTCGTCGACATGGGCGAACTGCGGGCGCTCGGCCATCACCCCTCGGGCCGTCCCTGGACCGTCGGCCTCGCCGATCCCAAGGATGCGGACCGCAGCACGGAGACCGTCGAACTCACCGACGGCGCGATGGCGACCTCGGGCGGCTACGGCACGCAGTTCGACGCCGCCGGACGCTTCACCCACCTGTTCGACCCGGCGAGCGGGGCCTGCGCCGCCCGATGGCTGGCGGTCACCGTGCAGGCGCCGGACGCCACGACGGCCGACGCCCTGTCGACCGCCCTGTCGGTGGTGCCGGCGGAGCGCGTTCCGGCCATCCTGGCCGCATATCCCGGCGTCACCGCCCGCTTCACCCACCCCGACGGCCGCATCCTGCGGCTGCCGGCCTGAAGGATCGGATCATCGTCATGGGAAGCTTCAGCCTGTTCCATTGGGCCATCGTCCTGCTGGTCGTCCTGCTGCTGTTCGGCGCCGGCAAGCTGCCGTCCGTCATGGGCGACTTCGCCAAGGGCATCAGGAGCTTCAAGGCCGGCCTGAAGGACGGGGACGACGAGGAGCGCAAGCCGATCGCGTGATGAGCGGAGGGGATGCGGCGGATACCCCCGCCGCATCCCCTCCGGCGGCCTCACGCCACCCGCAGAGCCCCCGCGGTGTCGTGGTAGAAGCCGTTGACCAGCGGCGCGTCGATCAGCCCGCCCAGTTCGGCGGCGACCTCCGCCCCGTCGCGCCGCCCGTCCAGCACCGCCCGGAAGGCCTCGGCGACCCGCACCATGTCCATCGCCTGCGGCGACAGGCGGAAGCGGTCCACCCCCATCGCCACCAGCGCCGGCATCTCCGCCGCCAGGCACAGGCAGCCGTGCGACATCGTCTGCGTGCCGTTGACGGTCAGGAAGGGCTGGCCGTCCATCGTCGTCACCGGCATGCCGTCCGGGTCGTTGCCGCAGACGAACTGGCAGCCGTCCTTGTGCAGCCCGTGGGCGCGCGCGTGATAGCAGCGGGCCGAGATGGCGAGCGGCGCCCGCCCCCAGACCTGCACCTCGGTCTCGATCCCCAGCTCCCGCCCGGCCTTCGCCAGCACGGCGACGGTGGCCGCCGGCAATTCCGCCGGCAGCGACACCGCCACCGCCCCGCGCCCGGCCATCCAGCCCAGCGTCGCCTCGTTGTAGACGTTGATCGTCGGCCCGACCGCATGGGGCCGCCCGGCCAGCAGGGCCAGCGCCCCCATGTCGTTCGCCTCGACCAAACCACCATCTGGCAACCCGGCATCCGATCCCACCAGATCGCGCATCGCCGACCGCTCGCGCTCGCTGCCGACCAGGATCGGGCTGGCGAGCCACACCGTCTTGCCGGCGGCGCTCAGCCGCTCGATCACCTCGCCCATCGCCTCGGCGAAGAAGGGCGCCCGCTTGAAGCAGACGATCTCGCCGACGATCACCGTGTCCACCGGCGCCTCGTCGGCGATGCGGGCGTAGAAGTCGCGCCAGCGGTCGACCGGCCAGTTGAACAGCACCGGCCCCAAAGTGAGTGACGCAGTCATTTCCTGAATCTCCTCGGCGCCCAAAGGCTTATCGCCAGGCGCGCGTATAGGCTCCGGTGGTCTGGGTCCCGCCCTCGACCATCGCCTGCAAATCGATGTGCGGCACCGGCCGTCCGGCGGCGAATGTTTCCAGCGCCTCGCGATAGGCGCGGACCACCGCGGCGATATAGGCCTTGCCGCGCTGCCGCCCCTCGATCTTCAGCGCCCGCACGCCGGCCGCCTTCAACTCCGGCAGCAAATCCATGGCATTCAGGCTGGTCGGCTCCTCGAACAGGTAGGCCGGCCCGTCCCCGGCGACAAAGCGGCCCTTGCACAGCGTCGGATAGCCGGCCTGCTCGCCCTCGCCGAACACATTGATGGTGAAGCCGCCCAGCGTCGAGGCGAGCGACCCGCCCCGCTGCTCGTAGCGGACATGGTTGGCCGGCGAACAGACGCCCTGCTTGTTGGGCGACAGGCCGGTGGCGTAGGAGGACAGCGAACAGCGCCCCTCCGCCATCGGGCAGAGGCCGCCGAAGACGAACACCTCGGTCTCGATGTCGATCTCGGCGTTCAGCCTGGCGATTTCCGGCACCGTCAGCACGCGCGGCAGCACGACCCGGCGCACGCCGAAGGCCTCGCGGTACAGCCGGATCGCCTCGACATTGGCGGCCGACGCCTGGACCGACAGATGCAGGCGCAGGTCGGGATGGCGCTTCGCGGCATAGGCCAGCAGCCCCGGATCGGCCATGATGACGGCATCGACCCTCAGCCGCGCCGCATCGTCCACCGCCTTCTGCCAGGGGCCGAGATTGCCCGCCTGCGGATAGGTGTTGATGGCGACATAGACCTCGACGCGGCGCGCATGGGCGTAATCCACCGCGTCGGCCACATCCTGCCGGGTGAAGTTCAGGCCCGGAAAATTGCGGGCGTTGGTCTCGTCGCGGAAGCCGAGATAGACGGCATCGGCCCCGGCATCGACGGCGGCCCGCAAGGCGGCCGGCGTCCCCGCCGGGCAGATCAGCTCGAAATTGTCCATGGTCCCCTACGCCCCCGTTCCCGGCAAGGTCCTGGGCAGAGTGCCGGGCGGAGTGCCGGGCAGCGTCCCCGCCGTCCCGCCGAGCCGTGCCTCCAGCCGCTCGATCCCGCGGCGCAGCGGCGGCGGCAGCAGCCGGCGCGCCGCGTCGATCCGGTCCAGCACCGGCCCGGCATTGCGCCGCAGCACCGGCAGGGCGCGGGCCAGCGGCCCGGCGATGGAGGCGGCATCGGCCACCAGATCCATCTCGTCCTCGCCGTCCAGCGTGTTGCGCAGCGCCAGGATCAGCGCGGTGTCGCCGGAAATGCTCAACTCGCGCCGGAAGAACAGCGCATCGCCGTCGATCCGCCCCTCCAGCAGGTCGAGCAGCTTGTCATAAGGCCCGCGCACCACCGCGTCGGCCCCCGCCTCGCCCACACCGTCGGCGCCGCGCGGCAGGGCATGCAGCGACAGATCCGGCCCGACGCGCATCAGCAGGGCGACCGGCGCGTCCACCGGCTCGATCAGCACGCGGGCGTCCGGCATCTCGCGCAGGGCCTCGAAGGCGCGCGGATGACGGTCGGCCAGCAGCCGCAGCAGCCGGGCGAGCAGCGCATCGCTGGCCCGCCGCCCCAGCCTGGGCACCAGCCCCAGCCCGGCCCGGCTCAATCCGGTCTCGAACCGGCGGGCACGCTCGCCGGCGGGGGAATTGGAAACGGAAACAGTCTGTGCGGCATCGGGATCGCGCATGGGCGGCTTCCCTCCTCATCGGTCATTCCGCCGCCCATGAAAGCCGGTAACCGCCTGACGTCATTGACCTCGGTCAAGTTCAAGCTTGAAAAAGCCCTTGGCGTCAGGCCGCGCTCGCCGGCCCGCAGCGGCCGCCCAAGGTCGTACAGCCGGCGATCCTCCCGGCCGATGCGGTGTTTCAGCGCAGCGACCCGAAGGACCGCCGGGGCCTGCCGGGGGATCGCGCGCCGGGATCGCGCCTGGGGGATCGCGCCTGGGGGATCGCGCCAAGCGGCCGGTTTTCCGGCCGAGGCATCCGCCATGTCGTCCATGGCCGTATGAATCTCAAGGGTGCATTGCATGCATGTATGTTGACATTGTAGGCCTCAGCGGAGCATACAGTGACATATTGTATGGATGAATTGCTTGGATTTCCTCCTGGGGGACCATGTGATGTCATCCGAACAGCCGTCTGTCTTCCGCCCGCAGACAAGGACCCGCGCCCGACCCGACTGCCGTCGGTTTCCCCTGACGAATGACGGCGTCGTATCCTGGAGACGTTCAAAATGTACGACTGGTTCCCTTTGGTCTTTTTCCCGTTCAAGATCATCGTGTTGGGCACGGGAATGTTCTTCGCCATCAAGTGGCATCACGACAAGGCGAAGGAGGAACGGGCAAAGAAGGACAGCGAAGCCGGCAGGCCGTAAGCGCCCACCGAAGCTGCCGGGCGCCGCTCGCTCCGCGCTTCGAAACAGGCCGGGCTGTGGCCCCCCTCACAGCAGCGGAAGCCGGATGCGTCCAGGATCGCCCCATCGCCGCCGACCGTCCCCGGTCGATTGAACGGCACCGAGATGTCAGCCCTTTCGGACGGAGCGATCCCATGACCATCCTCTGCATCAGCGCCGCCACGTCGATCCTGAGCCTCGGCCTGCTGGCCGGCTTCGACCTCTGCATCGCTCCGCCGCCGAAAGCCGCCGGGGCAAGGGCCGCCGCATCCGCCCGCCGGCGGTCCGGCGAGGACATGATGGGGTGAAAGGGGCAGGCGCCGAAGACGACGGGACGCTGTCCCTATTCGTTTCTGATCACCCTGTTGACGGCCTTGGTTATATCGGGACTGCTCTTGCTCCTGACCCAGTTTCCGGCCTCGGTACAATCGTACCTGATGGCCTTCGCGCGGACCTGGATGGCATGAGGGGCTTTGACATCCACATCCTTGGTTCTTCCCGTCTTTTTGTCCAGGACGGGCATCGTCATTTTTGTATTGCTGACGATCACCTTCATCTCTATCGCATGCACATACAGCTTCGCCAGTTCCACCCGTTTATCCTTCTCCGTGACGGCCCGCGAAATGGCCTTCTCGACCTCGGATTTGTCGATATTGAAGAACTGGTTGGAAATAATCAGAAGCTCTTTCACCTTCAACTCTACCGCACTGTGCCGCTTGTTCGTCGTTGCGGTAAGGGGCGTCAGGTTTTCGCTCACCCCCGGTCCACCCATGTTGTCGTTCAACAGATGGCCGGCGATCCACTTGACCTTCGGATGGTCTCTTCTCAAAGCGGTGATGCAGCGCGGGGCGTTTCTCTGCGGCTTGCTGCCGTAGTTGGAAGACGCAATGGCGCCGGGCCCCATGATCACATGCACGGATGTGCCGCCACCGCCGCCCGCCAGCTCCCTGCCCCATTTCGGGGCCATGAAATATATTGGAACGGATGGAATCTGTACTCTGGCCATCGGAGACCCTCATTCTCGTGACTGACGGGTGAGCGCCCAGGCGGCGTCGCGTCGATTGACGAGGGCAATTCTAATCACACTTGCTTTATGAATTTAATACTCGCGTCAAAGTTATCGAAAACAACCAATGCGTTTGCCGGCGCGGTCGGTCTCGGCATTTCATCCGGGACGGGTCTGCGAACCATCTCCAACCCGTCTTTGCGAAAATAACATCCTCACAAGAATAATTTCCTATAATCTTTCCGCGAATGTCCCTTCAGTCGCGGAGCCACGCCATGCCTCTCGATCCCCGCAGCTTCACCGACGACAATTTCCCCCGCTGGGCCGAAGAGCCGCCGACCCCGTCGGACGGCGTGCTGGTCCCCGGTTCGCAGTTCCATGAGGAGCAGTGGATCATGGCCGCCGGCATGCTGGCGCGCGGCAACAGCTTCCTTCAGGTCTCGCGCGCCATGGGGTGCAGCCGGACGACGCTCTGGCGGGCCTACTACGGCTCCAAGGATTTTCGTCACAGGGTTTGGTGGGAACGGCAGGCGCTGAACCGCGAGGCCGAGCTGCGCCTGTCCTCGCTGCGGGTGCTGGTGGCCGAGCAGATCGAGCGGCTGGTCACGTCCGGCGACCCCGCCACCGTGCGCTGGCTGGCCGAGCGGCTCGGCCTCATCCCCGGTCCCGGGACCGCCCGCACCGCCTCACGGGACAGCCGGGAGGTGGGGGAGGGACCGGCGGCGAGGCCCGAAGACAGGCCGCGGGCACCCCGCCCGGAAGACCCGCCCGCCGTCATAATCCCCGAACTGGACGACGACGACATCCCCGGCGCCCTGCGCGAGCGCCATCCGCCCAGCCCGGCGATGGTTGCCGCCGTGCTGGCCCAGCCGGAGGCCGCCGGGCCGAAGGGCGTCTTCCCCTACACGCTCAACCAGTATGAGGAATATCCCAACCTCAACCCCGGCCCGGTCGGCCGCCGCGCCGCCGGTGCCTTCGGCCGGCGGTAGAGGGTGGCCGGGCGATGGAACATCCGCTGGAAAACGTTCCACACCGTTCCATCCCCCCTGAAGCGCCCTCCCTTACGGCTGGCCGCTGCCGCCCGCCGCACCGTAGACATGGCCGGTGGTGAAGCTGGCATCCTCCGCGGCGAGCTGGACATAGATGCTGGCAAGCTCGGCCGGCTGGCCGGGGCGGCCGAAGGGGGTCTGGCTGCCGAACTGCTTCAGCTTCTCCTGGCTGGCGCCGCCGCTGACCTGCAAGGGGGTCCAGATCGGGCCGGGGGCCACGCCGTTGACGCGGATGCCCTTGTCGGCCAGCTGCTTGGCCAGCGACTTGACGTAGTTCATCGTCGCCGCCTTGGTCTGGGCATAGGCGTAGAGGTCCGGCGTCGGGTCGTAGGCCTGTTCCGACGTGGTGCCGATGATGACCGAGCCCGGCTTCAGGTGGGGCAGGGCGGCCTTGATGATCCAGAAGGGGGCGTAGATGTTGGTCTTCATCGTCGCGTCGAACTCCTCGCTGCTCACATCGAGGATCGACGGGAAAGCCTGCTGGCGCGCCGCGTTGCAGACGACGATGTCGAGCCCGCCCAGGCCGGCGACGGCATCGGCCACCAGCTTTTTGCAGAACTCCTCGTCGCGCAGGTCGCCGGGGATCGCCACCGCCTTGCGGCCGGCCTCCTCGATCAGGGCGACGACGTCCTGGGCGTCGGGCTCCTCGGTCGGGAAATAATTGATGGCGACGTCGGCGCCCTCGCGGGCATAGGCGATGGCGGCGGCCCGGCCCATGCCGGAATCGCCGCCGGTGATCAGCGCCCTGCGCCCGGCCAGCCGGCCGGAACCCTTGTAGCTGGTCTCGCCATGGTCGGGCGGCGGATCCATGTCGCGGGCCAGCCCCGGCCAGGGCTGCGACTGGCCGTTGAAGGGCGGGCGCGGATATTTCGTGCGGGGGTCCTGCGGCGTGACGGTGTCGTCCTTGCGGTCCATGCCTGTCTCCTGATCCGGCGTGCTGTGTGCGATGCGGCGATGCCTCGCACACAGAACCGGACGGGGACGGAAATGGTTGCCGCAACCCTGCTCATCAGCGAACCGGCATCCTCAGCCGCACATGCCGCCGCAGCAGGACCCGTTGCGCCGGGCCAGCAGCCGCTCATAGGCGATGCTGACCACGCCGGCCGGCGGGATCACGCCCTGCAACAGCGCCAGCACGTCCCCCTCCAGCGTGCCGGGCGGGATATCCGTCACCTCGCAGACCGAGGCGCCGCTGCCGTCCGGACCCAGCTTCGCATCGCCGACGGCAACCGTCACATCGCCGTTGCGGTCGATGCTGACGCGCAGGCTGGCCGCCGCCGCCCCCTCGGGCCGGGCAATGCGGACCTGCCAGACCTCGGGCCCCTGTTGCAGATACTCCCAGGAGAAGCTGGCGCCGAACAGGCTGAGCAGCTGGTGGTGCAGCGGGCGCGGGTCATGGTCGTTGACCAGCGAGAAACCGTCGCCGGGCGTCAGATCCTGCACCGACGCGAAGATCAGCTGATGGCGCTGGTAGGGCGGGATCGCGCGGAGATCGAGAACCGGTTCGGCCTGGTCGGCGGGCGCGGTGGGCGCAATGGGGGAGGTCATGGTCGGCATCGTCGTCCGTCTGGTCTGTGGGGGAGCGGCAGGATCGCCATGTCCCCCTGTAGCCCGGATCGCCGCCCCCTTCTTTGCTCCAGCACAAACCCCGGAACGGGTCGGCCGCTCAGCCGCTCATCGCGGCGGCGAAGGCCCGGTCCTCCGCGGCCGACAGCAGGGCGTCGGTGGCCGGCACCAGCGTCGTCTCTTCCTTCTGGATGTGCAGGACCAGCACCCGGACCAGCTCCTCGCCGAAGCTGCGGAAGACCGGCCAGCTGTCCCAGTCGAACCCCTCCCGCAGAGCCAGGGCGCAGAAGCGGGCCAGACGGCGGGCAATCGGGCGCATGTGCTCGTGGTCGTCCAGCAGGTCAGCCGTCCATTCGTGCCCGCCCGCCGCGGCCAGCGCCGGGAACAGCGCCTCCTCCGCCGCGAAATGGCTGTCCAGCGGCCCGTCCAGCTCGGCGGCGAGATCGGCGACGATGTCCCGGTCCTCCGCCGTCAGCACCGGCAGGCTGTCCTCGCCATGGCGGACGAACAGGGCGTCCAGCCGGTCGAGCAGTTCCATCACCCGGTGGTGGTCGTCATGCAGGAGGCGTCCGGTCAGGCTGTCGGTGTGCATCGCACGGTCTCCCCGGAAGAGATTGCGGAAGGGATGGTCCGCACATCCGCGGCAGCGAATTCCACGGCGGCGAATTCGTCCAGCAGGGCGCCAAGCTCCAGCCCATAGGCCCCGGCCGCCTCGCGCACCGTCATGAAGGGCGCCATGGCGCAGCCGGGACAGGCGAGGCCATGGCGCAGCAGCACCGGCACCACCGCCGGCCGGACGCTCATCAGCTCGGCCATCGTCAAATCGGCTATGGTCAAATCGGCAGGGGACGGTTGGACGGCCATCTCGGCATGCTCCGGCACCGGGGGACAGGCCGCCACCCTAACCGCCCGGCCCAGGCCGGTCTTTGCGCCACCGCAACCCCGCCCGCGGTCACTTCCGCCCCATTACTCCCGCCCCATTACTCCCGCCTAGGCGCCGGGGACGGCAAATCCTCGGCGATGGCGACCAGCGCATGGGGCTTGCGGATCACCACCTGCTGCCGGCCGCTCTCGACGATGCCCTGGCTTTCCCAGGCCGACAGCGTGCGGCTGACGGTGTGCAGCGTCGTGCCGGTCATCTCCGCCACATCCTGGCGCGACAGCGGGAAATCGATCTCCACCCCGGCCTCCACCCGCCGCCCGGCATGGCGCACCAGCCGCAGCAGGGCATGGGCGATGCGGCGCTCCACCCGCTCCGTCGCCACCTCGCGCAGGCGGTTCTGCACTTCGCGCAGCCGCCCGCCGACGATCGACAGCGCGTTGCGGGCGATGGCGGGATGACGGTCCATCAGCTCGGTCATCGCGGCGGCCGGCCAGGACAGCTCGACGCAATCGGCCACCGCGACGGCATCGGCCGGATAGAACCCGTCGGTGAAGATCGCCAGCGTGCCGAACATCTCGCCGGGGCCGATGAAGCGCATCACCACCTGCTGCCCGTCGGGGCCGGTCTGCACGATCTTCACCCGCCCGTCGATCAGCGCATGGCCGGCCGCCGCCGCTTCGCCCTGGCTGAAGACGGCGGTGCCGCGGACATGCAGCCGGGGCCGCGCCAGCGCAACGGCCTCGGCCAGCGCCTCGGCATCCAGCCCGGCGAACAGCGGCATGCCGCGCAGTACGGCGGGATCGGGGGGCGGGGGCATGGCGGTCGTCCTGGCGCGCTGGGCGTGAAAGGCATCCATTCGTGCACGACTTTGTTGCGGCTCAAAGCGCGAAATCCGGCATGCCGCCAGAATGGCCGCAGCATCCCAGCGAAGGTCCCCGCCATGCCCACCCCCATCACCAGCACCGTCACCAGCGCCCACCGGCCGATGTACCCGGCGGCGGCGCTCTATGCGGCGCTCGCCGTCCCGCTTTGGCTGGCGCAGGTCGGCGGCCTGCTGCCGACGGGCTGGTCGCCGGCCGTGCATGCGCACGAGATGACGCTGGGCTATGCGCTGGCGGTGGTCGGCGGCTTCCTGATGACCCGGCTGTCGCGTCCGATGGTGGCGGTGGCCCTCCTGTCCTGGCTCGCCGGCCGGCTGGCTTTGCTGCTGGGGCTGCCGCCGCTGCTGGCACTGCCGCTCTGCTTCGCCTATCCGCTGCTGCTGTTCGTCGTCGCCGGCCTGCCCTTCCTGCGCACCAGCCGCAGCGGCCACAATGCGGTGTTCGGCCCGCTGATCGGCGCCTTTCTCGGTGCCGAGGCGCTGTTCTGGGCTGGCGCGCTGGGCCTTGTCCCCGCCAGCGGCCAGCCCGTTGCCCTGCTGCTGATCGCCACGCTGCTGCTGACCATGGGCGGGCGCGTCATCCCCGCCGCCACCGCCGGTGCCCTGCGCCGCCAGGGCGTCACCCTCGCACACCGGGTCCAGCCGAGGCTGGAGGCGATGGGCATCGCCGGGGCCGCCCTCTGCCTGCTGTCGGCCGCCACCGGCCTGCTGCCCCTCGCCGGCGGCGCCGGGGCAGCGATGGCCGGGGCGAGCGCGCTGCTTCGGCTCGCCCGCTGGAAGCCCCATCTGCTGCTGCGCCGGCCGGAGATCGCCAGCCTTCATCTGGGCTATCTCTGCCTCGGCGCCGGCTGGCTGCTGACCGCGGGCACGCCGCTGCTCGATCTGCCGCCCGCCGCCGGCTGGCACATGCTGGGGGTCGGCGCGCTCGGCATCCTCGCCAGCGCCATGATGATCCGCACCACCCTTCAGCGCGAGGCCGAGCCGGAGCGGTTCCCACCCGCCGCCAGCGTCGCCGTCGGGCTCATGGCCGCCGCCGCGGTTCTCCGCCTGACGGCGGTCGGGTGGCCGTCGATGACGCTGCTGACCGCCGCGGCGGTCTTCTGGACCCTCGGCCAGCTGCTGACCGCCGGGGTTCTGCTCACCCGGCCGCGGCGGTCACGCCGACGGCAGGACGCGCTCCAGGAAGCTTAGACCGAGCTGCGCACCGGCGGCGGTGATGGTGTGGGGAACGCCGCGCAGCAGATGCTCCTCCACCGCAAAGCCAACCGAGCGGAAATGCGCGGCGGCGGCCTGCACCACGGCGGGCGGCATGATGCTGTCCGCCGCACCGCCGACCATCAGGATCGGCGGGCACCGTCCCGACCCGTCCGGTGTGGCGACCGGCGCCGCGATGCGGCCGGCGAAGGCGGCGACCGCGCCGCAGCGCTCCGGATCGGTCATGGCGAGATGCAGCGCCATGATGCTGCCCTGGCTGAAGCCGACCAGCGCCACATCGGCGGGGGCGACGCCCGCCCGCTGCCGTTCGGCCTCGATCAATGCGACCAGCGCCGGCAGGGCGGCGGCGACACGGGCGGGACGGTTCTCCTCCGTCACGCCGGCGATGCTGAACCACTGACGCCCGTTGCCCAGGTCGAAGGGCTGCGGCGCGTCGGGCGCCACGAAGGCGGTGCCGGGCAGCGCCCCCCGCCATGCCTGGGCCAGCGGCATCAGGTCGGCGCCGGACGACCCGACGCCGTGCAGCAGGATGACCAGCCGCCGCGCCGCCGTCCCGGAGGCGGGGGCCAGGCGCAGGACCTCGTCGGAACCGTCTGCTGTGCTGTTCATGGAAACCACCCTTCCTGCCGTGTCACGCCCGCTGCCAGATGCCCTTGCCCGGCAACCGGTCGCGGTCATGCGGACGGTCGAAATCCAGCGCCGGCCCCTTCGGCACGATCAGCGTCGGGTTGATCGCCGGGTTGGTGTAGTAGCCGGCCTTGATGTGGTCGATCTTCACCGTGTCGCGGATGCCCGGCCACTGGTACAGCTCGCGCAGATAGGCCGACAGGTTCGGATAATCCTCGATCCGCCGCAGGTTGCACTTGAAGGCGCCGTGATAGGCGGCGTCGAAGCGCACCAGAGTCACGAACAGGCGCCAGTCGGCCTCGGTCAGATGCTCGCCCGCCAGATAGCGGCTGGCCGACAGCCGCTCCTCCAGCCGGTCGAGCGTGGCGAACAGCGCGTCGAACGCCTCGTCGTAGCTGGCCTGCGACTTGGCGAAGCCGCAGCGGTAAACGCCGTTGTTGACGGTCGTGTAGACCAGCTCGTTCCAGCGGTCGATCTCCGGCCGCAGCGGCTCGGGATAGAAGTCCAGCCGGTTGCCGGTCAGCCCATCGAAAGCGCCGTTCAGGATGCGGATGATGTTCGCCGACTCGTTGTTGACGATGCGGCCTTCCTGCCGGTCCCACAGCACCGGCACCGACACCTTGCCGGTGTAGGTCGGATCGCTCGCCGTGTAGAGGCTGTAATGGTGGCGGAAGCGGCCGACGCGCGGTCCGCCGTCCTGCTCCTCGCCATAGACCCAGCCGTCCTCGCCCAGCACCGGCTCTGCGGCGGACATGCCGATCACCCCCTCCAGCCCCTTCAGCGCGCGAAAGATCAGCGTGCGCGAGGCCCAGGGGCACAGATAGGAGACATAGAGGTGATAGCGCCCGGCCACCGCCGGCACTGTCGCATTCCCCTCGGCATCCGGCGCGCCGTCCGGCGTGATCCAGTCGCGGAAGCGGGTCGGCTCGCGGTGAAAGGCGCCGCCCTTGATCTCGCTGGCCGCGATGTCGCCCTTTTCCCAAACACCGTTCACAAGCTGCGGCATCGCGGTTCCTCCTGTCCATCCTGCACATATGCGAAGGGGCCGGCGAACCGGCCCCTCTTACTCTGCAACAGTCGAAGACTGCCCGCGATCAGGACTTGACCGCTTCGATCTCGATCAGCAGCTGGATGTCGTCGCCGATGGCCGGGGCGCCGTACTTCATGCCGAAATCGGTGCGCTTGACCGTGCCGCGGGCGGAGAAGCCGGCGGTCTCCAGCTTGCTGGCCGGGCTGACGCCGTCCTTGTTGAAGGTGACGTCCAGCACGACCGGCTTGGTCACGCCCAGCATGGTCAGCTCGCCATGCAGCTTGCCGGTCTTGTCGCCGGTCTTCTCGATCTTCGTGCTCTTGAAGGTCATCTTCGGGAACTCCTTCGCATTGAAGAAGTCCGGCGAACGCAGGTGCTCGTCACGCTTGGCGTGGTTGGTGTCGACGCTGGTGGTGTCGATGGTGACGCTGACCGTGCTCTTCTCGACGGCGTCCTTGTCGAAGCTGATGTCGCCGCCGACCGTGTTGAAGCGGCCGATCACGTTGGAGAAGCCGACATGGTTGACGATGAAGGCCACCGCCGTGTGCGCCGGGTCGATCTTGTAGCTGACCGGGGCGGCGAAGGCGGGGGAAACGGCGCCGACGGCGGTCGCGGCGAACAGGGCGGCGGCAAACAGGGTCTTCTTCATGAACGGAACTCCGAAAGCGGATTTGAATGGAAGGATAAGGGGAGGATCAGTAGGGCGATGCTTCGCCGCCGGTCAGCGCGAAGGCCGCGCCGATGGCGACCAGCGCCGGAAGGACCGCAACCACCGTGACGGCGGCCGACGTGGCGGCGCGGCCGATCAGGCCGTCGCCCTGCGGAAGGAAGCGGCGGATATGGCCGGCGAACAATGCTGGCAGCGCCAGCAGCAGCACCGCGGCCTGGGTCTGGGTGAACAGGGCCAGCACGGCGGCCAGCAGGACGGCGATGCCGGTGGCGACCCGGCCCGACAGGCCCCAGCCATGGCGTTCCACCGGCCAGTTCCACAACAGGAAACCGCCGGCCGACGCCGCCAGCGCCAGCGCCATCTGGGCGATGGAGGCCGAGGAGCCGATCAGCGCGGTGCCGCCGACGGCCAGAGCCAGCGCCAGCAGCGAGGCGGCCGGCGCCGTCGGGCTCTCGAACATATGCGTCTGCGAACCGCGACCAAAAGCGACCCACGCCGCCGTGCCGAGCAGGACGACGAGGCTGACGATCGCCGCCGCCGAGTCCAGCGCGGGCAGCGCGATCCACAGCAGCGACGCGGCCAGCCAGACCGCCAGCACCGCCGACGCGACCCGGCCGCGGATTCCCGCCACATCGGCGACCACGCCGATCAACAGCCCGGCGCCCGACGCCCAGAACAGCTTGCCCATGCTCGACGGCGGCGGCAGGGCCGGCAGGCCGATCACCATCGCGAAGACGACCAGGAAGCCGGCGGCGATGCCGGCCGCCGCCAGCGGGCGGCGCAGCAGATGCAGCGCACCGACCAGGATCAGGCTGACCAGCAGCGGCAGAACGCTGGATTGGACGAAGGGGTCTTGAAGCAGCTCGGACATGGGGGAAGGCCGGGTCTCGATGGGATGGCGCAGGTTGCGCTTGGCCGGGACCCTAACCTGTGCTCTGGTAAGCGCAAATTCGGGAGATTTGCAAAAAGCATATGCATAAATGAGCGGGAATAAATGATAGGTAGCAGCAATTGGGATGATTTTCGCTATTTGCTGGCGGTGGCGCGGCATGGGTCGCTGTCGGCGGCGGCGCGCGTCCTGGGGGTGAACCACAGCACGGTTCTGCGCCGGGTGACGGCGCTGGAGCAGGCGATGGGCGCCCGCCTGTTCGACAAGCTGCCCGGCGGTTATGTGCTGACCGCGGCCGGTGACGAGATGCATCGGGTGGCGCAGAAGATGGAGGAGGATCTGGCCGCCGCCAACCGCCTGCTGTCCGGCCGCGACACCCGGATCAGCGGCAGCCTGCGCGTGACCACCGTCGACATCCTGACGCTCTACGTCCTGCCGCGCCACATCGCCGCCTTCCGCCGCCGCCACCCCGACCTGCGGGTCGATCTGGTGGCGGCGGAGGCCTCGCTCAACCTGACCCGGCGCGAAGCCGACGTGGCGATCCGCGCCACCACCAGCCCGCCGGAGAATCTGGTCGGCCGCGCGGTATCCGGCCTCGCCTTCGCCGTCTATGGCGGCGCCGGCTATCTGGAGGAGGCGGGCACCGGCGGCGATCTCGACCGCCACCCCTGGGTCGGGCTGGACGAGTCCTTCGACCACACCAACCTCGCCCACTGGATGAAGCGGATGGTGCCGGCGGGCTCGGTCCGCTACCGGGTCAATTCGGTGGCGGGGTCGGTGGAGGCGGTGCGGGCCGGCATCGGGCTTGGCCTGCTGCCCTGCGGCGTGGTCGACCGCGACCCCGCCTTCCGCCGCATCGGCGAGCCGGTGCAGGAGGCAGACGCCAAGCTCTGGCTGCTGACCCACGAGGATCTGCGCCACATGGGCCGCGTCCGCGCCTTCCTCGACTTCATGGCCGACGCCCTGACCCGCGAGCGCGACCTGCTGGAAGGGCGCTGTCCGCTCCCCCTCTCCCTCCCAATACCTCCCTCTCCCCCCCGGGGAGAGGGTCGGAGTGAGGGGGATGCACATGCTGGATTTTTGTCGGAGGGCCGCCGCGCGACCCCCTCACCCTAACCCTCTCCCCGGGGGGGAGAGGGGACTCCGCCGGCGGCGCGAGCCGCCGGCATCCGATAACCCGCCCGATGCGACCGCCGCCGCCGGGTCGACCATGTGAATTGCGGATCGTCGAGGATCAGGTGCCGGTGGTCCGACAGCCGGTTGCGCTCCAGCCAGCCGACCGTCGCCTCCAGCTCCGACAGCGTCATTTCGGAGCGCGCCTTCTTCATCAGCCGCTTCAGCACGGCGTTGTAGATGTGGTAGCCGGTCGGCCCCTCGGCGACGAGGTTGTTGTCCTCGTCCTCGATCACCTGGGCCGCGACCAACTGCCCGATGCGCTGGCGCAGGTGATGCTCCGCCGCGCTCGGCGTCAACGGCAATTCCCCCGCATCCCTTGCCTGCGCCCCGAAATCCGGTCCCGGCGCCACCACGGCGAAGCTCAGCGCCGTGGCGTTGGATTCCAGCGGGATGATCTCCGGCTCGCGCTCCGACGACCGCTCGAAGGGCAGCTCCTGCTGCGGCCGGCGGGTCTTCACCATGGCGCGGGTGCCCTGCTGGGTCTCCACCATGGTGCGGAACTGCTCGAACAGCGCGTCGGAGGGGTGGTAGATCAGCGCCCGCTGCCGGTCGTAGGGGCCGCCATGCGGGTCCACCCGCGTCGCCCGCGCGATGGCCTGCTCCAGCCAGGGGCGGGAGCGGATGTGCGTCAGGCAGGCGACATGGGTGATCGACGGGGCGTCCAGCCCCTCGTACGCCATGGCGACGGAGACCAGCACCGCCGGCTCGGGCCGCAGGCGAAACGCGGCGACCACCTCCTGCGCGTCGCGGCACTCGGAAATGGCGAGCCGCGCCATGCGCCCCGCCTGCGCCTTCGGCATCCAGCCTTGCAGCGTCTCCAGATAGAAGCGCGCCGTCCCCTGGTCGGGGGCGATCACCAGCAGCTTGCCCAGCCCGGCATCGTCGCGGCCTGCCGGCAGTTTCATCTCCGCCCGCCGCTTCGCCCGATGCTCCCGGCAGGAGCGGTAAGCCTCGCGCAGCATCGCCTGGGCGAAGCCGGTGCGCAGCGCGGTGAACAGGGCGTCGCGCGTGTTCTCCCCCGCCTTGGACAGGGCATCGACCCAGCGGTTGGTCCGCTCCGCATCCAGCCAGGAGGCCGTCCCGTCCATCGCGCCGAAGGTCACCGGCAGGATCGCCTTTTCCGCCAGCGCCTGCCGCCGCGAATATCCCACCACCGCCCAGCCCGGCGCCTTGAAATCGACCTCCCGCACCTTCCGCGTCCCCTGCGGCGCGCGGTAGGGCAGCCACAGGATCGGCCGGCCGTCGGCCCGCTCCAGCGTCCCGCTCATCAGCAGACGGGCCGACGCATTCTCCAGCAGCGGCAGGATCGACCGGCTCCAGGCGGTTTCCTCCTCCACCGCCGCCATGCGGTCGGTGTCGAACACCGCCGGCAGATGGTGAAGCTCGTCCACCGCCAGCAGGTAGCGGTGGCGGCGGAACTCCTGCAGATGCAGGTCCGGCGCGGCGGCCACCGCCTGATAGGTGGTGACATAACCCTGCAAACCGCGGCAGAGGTCGCGCCCATTCTCCGCGGCGCGCAGGGCAAGGCTGTGTCCCAACACCTCGCGCCAGCGCGGATCGACGAAGGCCTCCTCCGCCTGCTGGCGCAGGCTGTCGCGCGGAACGATCCAGCAGACCCGGTCGATCCGCCCGGCCTTGTGCAGCGCCGCCGCCATGATCACCGGCAGCAGCGATTTTCCCCCGCCGGGCGTCACCGCCGCCAGAACGTCGCGAACCTCCGTCTGCTCCTGGCCGATGGCGTCGGCGATGGCGCTGACCAGTTGCTGATGGGTTCTCAGCTGCGGCATTCCACCCTGCTGGCTGTGGCACGAGGGAGGAGCAAGCCTAAAGTGCCGGGAGTCCCCCGGTCTTGAGCGCAATCGTAGGCAGCAAGCCCCAGGGGGAGTACTGCCGCCACCGGCCGGGGAGGGCGATTCGCGCCACCTAAGCCTTATGAGCACGCCGCCCCGCGTACTCTGATGCACGCACCTGAAATTCCGCATGTGCGAACCGGCCCGGCGCCGCAGCCACCCGCCAAATGGCAGAGCACAAGCTGAAGCTCAAGATTTGAGTTGCGCACCTCAAATCGCAGGAATATGTTCGCGGCATGAACAATCAAACCAGCGATGGACCCCTGACCCTGCGCGACGTGGCGGCTGCGGCCGGCGTCAGCCTTGCGACCGCCGACCGGGTGGTCAACGGCCGGCCAGGCGTCAGCGACAAGACCGCGCGCAAAGTGCAGGACGCGGTGCAGCGGCTGGGCTTCCGTCCGCTGGCGGCGGCGGCGGAGCTGGCGCGGGCGCGGTCCTGGCGCTTCGCCGTGATCCTGCCCGGCGGCGGCAACCGCTTCATGATGGACATCGCCGACACCGTCCGCGCCCAGGCCGGCTGGTTCCGCGCCCGCCGCATCGGGGTGGAGATCGTCGAGGCCGACGTGTTCGACGCCGACACCCTGGCGGCGCAGCTGGCCGCCCTGCCGGGCCGTTTCGACGGGGTGGCGCTGGTGGCGCTCGACCATCCGCGCATCCGCGCCGCCATCGACGATCTGGTCGAGGGCGGCATGGCGGTGGTGACGCTGGTGTCGGACGCCCCGTCGTCGCGGCGCCAGCATTATGTCGGCATCGACAACATCGCCGCCGGCCGCACCGCCGGATCGCTGGTCGGCCGCTTCCTCGGGCCACCCCGAAACGGGGAAACAGGAGGCACCGTCGGGATTATCACCGGATCGGGCAGCCTGCGCGACCATGCCGAACGGCGCTTCGGCTTCGGGCAGGTGCTGGCGGAGGAATATCCCCATCTGACCCTCCTGACCCCGGTGGAGGGCCGCGACGACCCGGAGCGCAACCGCGATCTGGTCCGCCGCATGCTGGCCGACACGCCCGATCTGGTGGCGATCTACAACACCGGCGAGGGCTCGGTCGGCATCGGCGAGGCGCTGGCCGAGGCCGGTCTCACCCGCAAAATCCTCTGCGTCGGGCACGAGCTGACGCCGGCCACCCGCCGCATGCTGCTGGACGGCAGCTTCGCCGCCCTGGTCGCCCAGGATCCGGGGCACGAGGTGCGCTCGATGGGCCGGGTGCTCCACGCCCTGGTCACCGGCCAGGAGATCGTCGCGGCGCAGGAACACATAAGGGTCCAGGTCATCCTGCGCGACAACCTGCCCTGACGGGGCAGTCGAAAATCGCCCTGACGGGCAACAGAAAAGGTCGACAGTCATGTTTCTCGGGATCGACATCGGCACCTCGAGCGTCAAGGCGGTTCTGACCGACGCCGACGGGGCCGTCGCCGGCAGCGCGTCCCGCCCCTGCACCGTCTCGCGCCCGCATCCCCTGTGGTCGGAGCAGGAGCCGGAGGACTGGGTCGCCGCCGCCGTCGCCGCGGTGGACGAGCTGGCCGAACGCCAGCCGGACGCGCTCGCCGCCGTGCTCGGTATCGGCTTCTCCGGCCAGATGCACGGCGCGGTGCTGCTGGGCGCCGACAACCGGGTGCTGCGCCCCGCCATCCTGTGGAACGACGGCCGCTCTCACCGCCAGTGCGCGACCCTGGAGGAAACGCTCCCGACGCTGCGCACCCTCAGCGGCAACATCGCCATGCCCGGCTTCACCGCGCCCAAGCTGCTGTGGGTGGCGGAAGAGGAGCCGGAAATCTTCGCGGCGCTGGCCAAGGTGCTGCTGCCCAAGGCCTATGTCCGCTGGCGCTTCACCGGCGCGATGGTGGAGGAGATGTCGGACGCCTCCGGCACGCTGTGGCTCGACGTGGCCCGGCGCGACTGGTCGGACGATCTGCTCGCCGCCACCCGGATGACCCGCGCCCACATGCCCGATCTGGCCGAAGGCTCCGACGCCGTCGCCCGGCTGTCACCGGACCTCGCCCGCCGCTGGGGGATGCGCAACCCGCCGGTGGTGGCGGGCGGGGCAGGGGATTGTGCCGCCAGCGCGGTCGGGCTCGGCGCCATCGCGCCGGGCGACGGCTTCCTCAGCCTCGGCACCTCCGGCGTGGTGTGGCGGACGACCGACCGCTTCCTGCCCAACCCGGCGATGGCGGTCCATGCCTTCTGCCACGCGCTGCCCGGCATCTGGCACCAGATGGGCGTCATGCTGTCGTCGGCCGCCTCGCTGGCCTGGGCCGCCTCCACCCTCGGCGCGCCGGAGGCGGAACTGCTGGCCCCGCTCGGCGATGCCGTCGACGGCCCCTCGCCGGTCGCCTTCCTGCCCTATCTGTCGGGCGAGCGCACCCCCCACAACGACGCCACCGTGCGCGGCCTGTTCGCCGGCCTGTCGGCGGAGACCACGCGCGACGCGATGGTCCAGGCGGTGCTGGAGGGCGTCGCCTTCGCCGCCCGCGACAATCTCGTCGCCCTGGGGGAGGGCGCCCCCACGGTCTTCGACCTTGCCGGCGGCGGCTCCCGCTCGCGGCTGTGGGCACGCATCTGCGCCGACGCGCTCGGCGTCACCATCCACCGCATCGAGGACGGCGAGGTCGGCGCGGCCTTGGGCGCCGCCCACCTCGGCCGCATGGCGGCGACCGGGGAATCTCCCGCCACCGTCTGCCGCAAGCCCCGCCGTCTGGAAACCTTCACCCCCGATCCGGCCCGCGCCGAGGCGTACAGCCAGGCCTGGCTGCGCTGGCGCCGGCTCTATCCCCTTGCCAAGGAGTTCGCGTCTTGAGCACCGCCTCTTTCTTCGGCGACCTGTCCCCCGTGGCCTATCGCGGGCCGGACAGTCGCGACCCGCTGTCCTACCGCTGGTACGACAAGGACCGCGTGGTGCTGGGCAAGCGGATGGAGGACCATCTGCGGCTGGCCGCCTGCTACTGGCACAGCTTCTGCTGGCCGGGCGGCGACCCCTTCGGCGGCGAGACCTTCCAGCGCCCGTGGATGCAGCCCGGCCAGGACCCGATGGCGGCGGCGCGCGCCAAGGCCGATGTCGCCTTCGAGATGTTCCGCCTGCTCGACATCCCCTTCTTCTGTTTCCACGACCTCGACGCCGCGCCGGAGGGCTCAACGCTGGTCGAGAGCGTCGACAACCTGAAGGCCATCACCGAGCTGTTCGCGGCGAAGATGGAGACCGCCAAGGTCCGTCTTCTGTGGGGCACCGCCAACCTGTTCTCCAACCGCCGCTACATGGCGGGTGCGGCGACCAACCCGGACCCGGACGTCTTCCTCTATGCCTGCGGGCAGGTGCGCGCGGCGCTGGAGGCCACCCACGCGCTGGGCGGCGCCAACTACGTCATGTGGGGCGGCCGCGAGGGCTATGAGACGCTGCTGAACACCGACCTGAAGCGCGAGCTGGACCAGATGGGCCGCTTCCTGGCGATGGTGGTGGAGCACAAGCACAGGATCGGCTTCGACGGGCCGATCCTGATCGAGCCGAAACCGCGCGAGCCGACCAAGCACCAGTACGACTTCGACGTCGCCACCGTCTACGGCTTCCTGGAACGCTACGACCTGCTGGCCGACGTGCGGGTGAACATCGAGCAGAACCACGCCATCCTCGCCGGCCACAGCTTCCAGCACGAGGTGGGATTGGCGCTGGCGCTCGGCATCTTCGGTTCGCTCGACATGAACCGCGGCGATGCGCTGCTGGGCTGGGACACCGACCAGTTCGCCAACGACATCGGCGAGCTGACGGTGGTCATGCACGACATCCTGAAGGGCGGCGGCTTCACCACCGGCGGCCTGAATTTCGACGCCAAGATCCGCCGCCAGTCGCTCGACCCCGCCGACCTTCTGCACGGCCACATCGGCGGCGTCGACAGCTGCGCCCGCGCCCTGCTGCAAGCCGCTCAGATGCTGGAGGACGGCGCCCTGACCGGGCCGCTGGCCGAGCGCTACGCCGGCTGGGACGGCGCGGAGGGTCAGGCGATCCTGTCCGGCAAGCGTGACCTCGCCACGCTGGCCGAGCGGGCGCTGACCTCCGGCCTCGCCCCTCAGCCGCGCTCCGGCCGGCAGGAGTATCTGGAGAACATCGTCAACCGCTACGTCTGAGCCCCACAACTGTATCCCCTCTCCCCCCCGGGGAGAGGGTTAGGGTGAGGGGGTCGCGTGGCGGCCCTCCAGCAAGAATCCAGCATGTGCATCCCCCTCACCCCGACCCTCTCCCCGCTATCGGCGGATCTTCGATCCGCCTGTCGCGACAGCGCAAACGGAGTTTGCGCGAGAACAGGGGGGAGAGGGGGATTTGGCAGACTTCTCGTCGATCAACAAGGCCGCCGCGACCGGACGGCCACATAAGGAGGAAACACGATGAAGCACCGCCTCACCGCGACCGCCGCCGGCCTGTTCCTGACGCTGGCCGCCGCCACCACTATGACCTCGACGGCCGCGCTGGCCGCCGGCACCACCGTCGGCGTGTCCTGGTCCAACTTCCAGGAGGAGCGCTGGAAGACCGACGAGGCGGCGATCAAGGCCGTGATCGAGAAGGCCGGCGGCAAATACCTGTCGGCCGACGCCCAGTCCTCGCCGGCCAAGCAGCTGTCGGACATCGAATCGCTGATCTCCCGCGGCGCCAACGCGCTGATCATCCTGGCCCAGGACAGCGACGCCATCCGCCCGGCGGTGGAGAAGGCGGCGGCGGAGGGCATCCCGGTCGTCGGCTATGACCGGCTGATCGAAATCCCGTCGGCCTTCTACATCACCTTCGACAACAAGGAGGTCGGCCGCCTCCAGGCGCGCAGCGTCTTCGCGATGAAGCCCAAGGGCAACTACGCCTTCATCAAGGGCAGCTCCACCGATCCCAACGCCGACTTCCTGTTCGCCGGCCAGATGGAGGTGCTGAAGGCCGCCATCGACCGCGGCGACGTGAAGAATGTCGGCGAGGCCTACACCGACAAGTGGCTGCCGGCCATCGCCCAGCAGAACATGGAGCAGATCCTGACCAAGAACGGCAACAAGGTCGATGCCGTGGTCGCTTCCAACGACGGCACCGCCGGCGGCGCCGTGGCCGCGCTGGCGGCGCAGGGGCTGGCCGGGACCGTGCCGGTGTCGGGCCAGGACGGCGACAAGGCGGCGCTGAACCGCATCGCGCTCGGCACCCAGACGGTGTCGGTGTGGAAGGACGCCCGCGAGCTCGGACGCCGCGCCGCCGAGATCGCCATGGATCTGGCCGGCGGCAAGAAGATGACCGACATCTCCGGCGCCACGACCTTCGACGGCGGTCCGAAGAAGCAGAAGATGACCTCGCTGTTTCTCACCCCCATCGCCATCACCAAGGACAATCTCGGTCAGGTGATCGACGCCGGCTGGGTGACCAAGGACGTGGTTTGCCAGGGTGTGAAGCCCGGCAGCGTCAAGGCCTGCAACTGATGGCGGAGCCGTCCACCACGCTGTCTCCGGCGCCTTCCTCGGAAGCGCCGGCCGGACGGCGGGCCGGCATCGGCGACGCCCTGCGCGCGCTGGAGCTGGACACCCGCATGGTCGGGATGATCGGGGCGCTGGCCATCGTCTGGATCGGCTTCGACATCCTGACCGGCGGCGCCTTCCTGACCCCGCGCAACCTGTGGAACCTGTCGGTGCAGACCGCGTCCGTCGGCGTGATGGCGACGGGCATGGTGCTGGTCATCGTCACCCGCAACATCGACCTGTCGGTGGGCTCCATCCTGGGCTTCACCGGCATGGTGGTCGGCGTGCTCCAGGCCCGCATCCTGCCGGAGATCTGGGGCTTCGACAATCCGCTGACCTGGGTGGTTGCGGTGCTGGCGGCGGTTGCCGTCGGCGGGGCGGTCGGGGCGGTGCAGGGCGCCGTCATCGCCTATCTCGGCGTGTCGTCCTTCATCGTCACGCTGGGCGGGCTGCTGGTCTGGCGCGGGGCGGCGTGGTGGGTGACCACCGGCCAGACGGTGGCGCCGATGGACGGCCTGTTCAAACGGCTGGGCGGCGGCTTCGAGGGCGCCATCGGCGCCGGGCCGAGCTGGGCGGTCGGCATCGCCGCCGTCCTGCTCTCGGTCGCCGCCATCCTGGTGACGCGGCGGCGGCGAGCCGGCTTCGGCTTTCCCGTGCGGCCGCTCTGGGCGGAAGGGGTGGTGATCCTGCTGGTCGCCGCCGCCATCGTCGGCGCCGTGCTGGTGGTCAACGCCTATCCGCTTCCCGTCCCGGTGGTGCGCCGGATGATGGAGGCGCAAGGGCTTTCCACCGACGGCGGGCTTCCCTTCGTCGCCCACGGCTTCGCCATCCCGGTGCTGATCGCGGTGGCGGTGGGGGTGGTGATGACCTTCCTGTCGCGGCGCACCCGCTTCGGCCGCTACGTCTTCGCCATCGGCGGCAATCCGGAGGCGGCGGAGCTGTCGGGCATCAACACCCGCCGGGTGATGGTGATGGTGTTCGGGCTGATGGGCGCGCTGTGCGGCCTGTCCGCCTGCATCGCCACCGCCCGGCTGAACGCCGCCACCAACGCCAACGGCACGCTGGACGAGCTGTATGTCATCGCCGCGGCGATCATCGGCGGCACCTCGATGGCCGGCGGCGTCGGCACCATCCTCGGCGCGATGCTCGGCGCCATGGTGATGCAGTCGCTGCAATCCGGCATGGTGCTGCTGGGGGTGGACGCGCCGATGCAGAACATCGTCGTCGGCCTCGTGCTGGTCGCCGCGGTCTATGTCGACACGCTCTATCGCAGGGGGTTGAAATGAGCGGGCTTGCGATGGCTGTCCCGGCGACGGCCCCGCTGGTGGAGATGCGCGACGTCTCCATCGCCTTCGGCGGCATCAAGGCGGTGGACGGCGTCAGCATCGACCTCTACCCCGGCGAGGTGGTCGGGCTGCTCGGCCACAACGGCGCCGGCAAGTCGACCCTGATCAAGATCCTGTCCGGCGCCTATGCCGCCGACCATGGCGAGATCCGGGTCAACGGCGAGCCGGTCCACATCGCCAGCCCGCGCGACGCCAAGCGCTGCGGCATCGAGACGATCTACCAGACGCTGGCTCTGGCCGACAATGTCGATGCCGCCGCCAACATCTTCCTCGGCCGCGAGAAGCTGACCGCCTGGGGCACGCTGGACGACCATGCGATGGAGGCGGAGGCGCGCAAGGTGATGGGCCGCCTCAACCCGCATTTCCGCCGCTTCAAGGAGCCGGTGAAGGCGCTGTCCGGCGGCCAGCGCCAGTCGGTCGCCATCGCCCGCGCCATCCATTTCGACGCCCGCGTCCTGATCATGGACGAACCGACCGCGGCACTCGGTCCCGCCGAGACCCGGCAGGTCGGCGAGCTGGTGAAGCAGTTGAAGCAGGAGGGGATCGGCATCTTCCTGATCTCCCACGACATCCACGACGTGTTCGATCTGGCCGACCGCATCCATGTGATGAAGAACGGCAAGCTGGTCGGCACCGCCCGCGTCTCCGACGTGACCCAGGACGAGGTGCTGGGCATGATCATCCTCGGCAAATGCCCGCCCGGTGCCGTTCCCGGACCGGGGGCTGCGGCCTGATCTCCGGGCGCCTTCCACCGAAGTGCTGGAAGGCGCCCAATCGCCTCCTATTGCGGCGAGCGCGCCTGCCACAGCAGGAACTGCTCGAACAGCTTCTCCGCCTGCTGGGGCGGCACCCCGCGCTGCTCGACGAAGCTGCGGAACTCCTCCTTCCTGGCGGCGGCGGTCTGCGGCTCCTTCGCCGCCGACGCCTGACGCAGCCATTGCTCGGCCGGCTCGAACCGGGTCCAGCCCGGCACGTCGGCCGCCAGATTGACCTCCTTCCATTTCGGATGGCGCGGCGGCTTCAGGAACTCGTCGAACTTGCTGAAGAAGGCATCGACGAAGCGGGCGACCTTGCGGTGACGCTCCAGGTCGCGCTCCCAGCCATAGACCGCCATCACAGCACCCACCGCCACGGTGTCGACCTGCTCGCCGGGCGCGATCAGCCCGTCATAGTCGGCACTGGTCAGGCGTGAGGGCAGATAGGTGTCGAGCAGCGCGGCGCTCATCGGGACCGACAGGAAATGCAGCCCGTCCCCCGCCTTCAGGTCGCGGAACAGCCGGGTCGGCTTGCCGGCGACATAGGCCATCGCCGCGATCTCCCCCTTGCGCAGCTTTTCCAAAGCCAGCGCCTGGTCGTTCGCCTGCGGCTCCACCTTGATGCCCAGCATGTCGAAGACCAGCGAGGCGGTCATCGAGGTCCCGCTTCCCTGGACATCGACATTGACCTTGCGGCCGGCCAGATCCTCGATCCGCGTCACGTCGGGCCCGGCGAGGATGTGCAGTTCCTCGTTGTAGAGCTTGGCGATGTATTTGATGCGCCGGTCGAGGTTGGGCAGGAGCCGTTCGCGCTTGGCATAGGCCAGCACGTCGGACTGCACGATGCCGACATCGATCCCCTTCAGCAACACCACGTCCTTCAGGTTCTGGATCGAGCCCTTGCCCAGCATGGGGAGGACGCGCAGCGTGTCGCCGTCGTCCAGCACCGACGCCAGATCGGCGGCGATGCGCACATAGGTGCCCTCGACCCCGCCCGACACGATGCCGACGGTGCCGCTGTTGGCATTGACGCCGCGCGGATCGGTGGCCGACGCCGTGCCGGCGAGGCCGAGCACTCCGCCGGCGATGCAGCCCCCCACCGCAAGCATGCGGCCAAGCGCCAGCAAACGGACCAACGATGCCTTCATGATGCTTTTCCCCCCTCGATGGCTGCCGCCGGTTATCTGGACCCCAACTATCGCGATTTTCCGGCGAGCCAGTCGGTCAGTTTCTTCAGTTGCTGTTCGGCATCCCCGCTGCCGGCGGCGACCGCCCGCCGGTACCATGCGGCGGCCTGCTCCGGATCGGGGGCCAAGCCGCGGACATGCAGCCGCTCATGCACCAGCGGGTCGTGGGTCCGGCCGAGCGCGAGGGCCGCCTTCGCATTCCCGGTTTCGGCGACCATCTGGTAATAGAGCCGCGCGCCCGCCAGATCGCCCTGGGCGAACAGGTCGTCGCCCCGCTTCATCAGCGCCGCCTCCGGAATGTTGGACGGCAGCTTGGCCGGTTTGTGCACCACCTCTTCCCGCTTCTCCGCCCGCGGCGGCTCCGGTGGAGGAGCGGCCACCGCCGGAACGGCGGCGAGGGCGACGGTGGCCGGCGGGGGAGCAGCCTTGGCGGCGATCTGCGGCTCCGGCGGCGGCTGAACGGCTGCCGGGGCCTCGGCCGGCGGGTCGGCCGGCGGAGCGGCAGAAGCGGCTTGCTGCTCCGGCACCGGGGTGGCCGGTGGGTCGGCTGGCAGACTGGCCGGTGCCTCGACGACCTCCGGTTCGCTTTGCGGCGGCTCCGGCGGTACAGGCGGGGAGGAGCTTCCGGACACCGCCGGTTCCGCCATGTCCGGCTTTACCGCCGCCTCCACGACCTGCGCCGGGTCTCCCTGCGACGAGCCCCCCTGCGCCGGAGGGTTGGCGGCAGAGTCGGCGGCTGCATCGGCGACCGCAACAGCTTCGGCAATCGGCACCGCCAGCGTCACCGCCTGTCTGGCGACAACGCCGCCGCCGTGATCGGTCACCGCCGTGATGTGCAGCGTCAACGGAGCGGCAATTTCGGGCGGCACGCTCAGGGTCAGGTCGGACAGGTCCTCCTGCGGCACCTTCCAGGCCCCGTCGCCGCTCCGCTGGCCCCGCGACAGGCTGGCACCGTCCGGCAGATTGTCGATCAGGACGAAGGTGACCGCCTCATATTGCGGGTTCGGCTGGCCGTAGGGAGAGGTGACGACGATGGACAGCGGGATCGGCTGCCCCGGCACGCCGCCCGACGTCTGAGCGGCGACGAAGGGCATCAGCCGCCAGTCGGTCGCCGCCTCGCCGGATTTCGGCAGCACCGTCGTGTGGGTGGCGACGGTGTCGACCTGCCGGGCGTTGTTGCCATGCGGCTTCTCGCGCACGACAAGCCAGGAGTCGAGCGTGCTGTCGGCCCCGCCATCCTCGCCCGGCGCCTCCCCGGCCGCCAGCAGGCAACAGCCGTCGAGCCGCCCGGTCACCCCATCAAGTTGCATCGGCAGCGCCAGAACCGTCAGCACGGCGAAGCAGGGGCGGACGCTGCCGGAGCCCGGGAGCAAGGACTGCCCGGCCTCCCGTCCACGGCGGCGATGCAGAAAATCGGCATGGGATAGGAAACGGCGCAGAAAACGGGGCTGCGTCTCGCGCATGTGGTATCCTCCCAGACAAAATCCCTCAAAAACCCGCCTCGCCGGCAGATCGAATCCGGGACTTTTGAAAGACATGCGGCGATGTTTTACGCCGTCGATTGTTTCGAATTATTTGTTATCTTACCGATCTCTCGGGATCGTTTTATTTTAAGTGACAACCAAAGAAAAACAACCATCCCGTAGAGGGCGTTTCCCGTTTTGCGGCAAAGGGAGGATTACTTCGTAATCTTCGGATCCGCATCGGGCGGAGAGGTTCCGAACCCGGCCGCAGCATCCACCGCCGGAACGGGGTGCCACCACCGGTCGTGGCCGCACCCCGTCTTGTGAAGTGATGAAAAAGCGAAAGGCGGCTCAGCGCACCCTGGCCGGGTTTCCCATCACCGTGGCGCCGGCCGGCACGTCGCGCGTCACCACGCTTCCGGCACCGACGATGGCGTCGTCGCCGATGGTGACGCCCGGCAGGATCAGCGCAGCGCCGCCGATCCAGACATTGCGGCCGATGTGGATGGGCCGCCCGAACTCCAGCCCGGCCTCGCGGGTGGCGAAATCGCGCGGGTGGTCGGCGGTCAGGATTTGGACGCCCGGCCCGATCTGCGTCTTGTCGCCGATGGTCACCGCGACGACGTCCAGGATGACGCAGTTGAAGTTGAGGAAAACCCCGGCGCCGAGGCTGATGTTGTAACCGTAATCGCAGTGGAAGGGCGGGCGGATGACCGCTCCCTCGCCCACCGCGGCGAACCGCTCCAGCAGCAGCGTGCGCCGGTCGCCGGCAGGCAGGGCGAGTGCGGCGTTGTAGCGGACCATCCACTCCTTGGCGGCGACCTGATCCGCCTGGATTTCCGGGGCCGAGGCGTCATAGAGATCGCCGGCCAGCATCTTTTCCTTTTCGCTGCGTCCATCGGACGTCTGCATCGCTCATCTCCCAAGTCGCAGGCCCGCCAGCGGTTGTCCGCCGGGGGCCGGGCGATTAGAGCAGATGTCGAACGGCCATGCGCCGACGCTTGAGGATGACCGGCACCCCGCACATGGCGCGCCCTGGTGTGCGCCATCCTCGCAAGGCGCGACAAACTTATACTTGTATGTATCTCATAATTATGTCCTTAAAAATGTATCTTTCTCTTGAGAACAACCTTATGCGCAATTAACGTGATCCTCATACGCGCATTAATTCAACCTCACGGGCGAGTGCGCGTGTCTACGCTCCCCGGTCACGTGCAGGAGGATTGAGCAATGAAAAAACGGTTTGTTCTGGCGTTCGCTTTTGCCGCCGGCCTGTCGGGTCTGTTCGCAACCGCGGCGTCGGCGGCGACTTATGTCTGCGCCTCCGAAACCAACTGCGATAATTATACTCCGATCACGGCGACGCAATTGGCGCTGACCGCACCCGATACAACGATCACCGTCCAAATGGCGCTGCAGCAATCGGCGGACGAGTCGATCAAGAATGGCTACAACAGCGTCGCGAAGACCGACCTAGGCATTACCAAATGGTGGCACAAGGGCGGCAGCACGACGCTCGACCAGACCTATTATCACATTACCGTCAGAATCTACAAAGACAACAAGTGGACCAAAACCTGCCACGCCTATGCCCTCAACATCGGCACGAGCACACCGAAATATCAGGCGACTTGCCAGTAACTGCTCAATCGTTTCTGGTCACTTGCATAGGGCGGCAAGCGGCCGGACGGACGCGCCCGCCGATCGAGGGCAAGCGTAAAGCCCGATGCGTCAGGCTTTACGCTCGACAGCGTCAGCCTTCGCCCTGGCCGCTGCGCGCACCCAGCAGCGAGCTGCGGCGGCGGCGCAGCTCGACGCTCTGGCCGGGGGAGATCGGCAGGAACTCCTTCGGTCGTTCGTCGCTGCCGGCGATGGCGCGGAAGGTGGCGGCGTTCACCTCCTGCACGACGTTGCCGCGGCGGACCTGATCGAGGAATTTCTGGCTCGGCATCATGATGTATTCGATGTCGTTGATGCGCCGGCCATCCTTGGACACCGTCTTCTCGACCTGATCGAGGATGCCTTCCTCGACCAGCGAATCGACGGCGGAGGTCACGGTGCGCAACGTGTCGCGCCGCCGGCTCCACTCGTTCATGCCGCTGTTGTTGATGATGTCGTCGGCCGACAGCGTCATCGGCGGCACATCGTGAACGCCGTCCGGCAGGCGGCTGAGGTCGAGGTCGCCATATTCGATGGACAACCGGTTGTAGAGCCAGCGCGCCACCGGGCTCTTCAGCCGCATGATCCACTGGTAGGAGATCGGCTTGAATTCCAGGTTGCGGATCGCCGAGGCGACCAGCGCGTTGAACTCCAGATAGGTGTCGTTCTCGTCCTCCTCGCCGCCCTCGCCGGTGCGCGGCCGGATGTAGAGGGTGGGGAAGACCGAGGATTCCAGCACCGGCCGCGCCGACTTGCGGCCGTTCTCCGGCATCTTGCTGATGATCATCCGGGTACGGGCGAGGATTTCCAGCGCCTCGCGGATTTCCGCCGTGTCCATGGTGCGGTTGACCGCACGCAGCTCCCGCCGGATTTCGTAGAGCGAGAAATGGACGCGGACGCGGTCCTGCTTGTCGCCCATCAGCGACAGGCGCGAGCGGTCCATGGCGAGGCGGCGCACCACCTGCTCGACGATCTGCTCGCGCTCCGACGGGAACACCTCATACTCGACCATGCGCTTTTCCGCCGGATCCTCGCCGGGGCCGGGCTTGGCCGGGCGGTAGATGCGGGCGGGCTGCAAGGTCAGCGAGAACAGGGCGTCCTTGAAGGGAAACTCCTTGTGGACCGACTGGACGAACGCGTTGGCGGCCGGCAGCTCCGGCTCGGTCCCCCGGCCTTTCGACACGAACACGAATCGCGGTGCCGTGTCGTAAAGCGCGATCATATGGGACTGACTGCGATCCTCCATCTCGAACAGAGTCAGCTGGACCGCGTTCGCCTTGCTCATGCCTCATCCCTCCTCGCCACAGGCCACGATAGGGGCTGGCATCGGATGGAGGCAACCGGCGGAGAGGACTGAAGCCCGAGGCCTGTGTCCCATTTGGCCGCGCTTGTGTAGGAATTGGCCGCGCCTGTGTCCCGAATGCCCGCGGTTGGACCGGAGCGCTCCCGCCCAACGCCGCCGGATCGGCCCCGCCCAGCGCGAATCGCGGGCGGAACGACGAAGCGCGGGCATTCGGGACACAGACTCGGGTTCGCCGATTCCGCCGCACCACGGCGATGAAACGCGGGCAAATGGGACAGTCCCGGACACGGCGGACGCCAAACGCGAGCATTCAGGACACAAGCCGGGCCGCCCAGCGTGTGACGGACCGCCCAACCGCGGGCAAATGGGACCCAATGGAACCGAATCCCCTCTCCCCCCTGGGGAGAGGGGCAGGGTGAGGGGGACGCAAGGCGAGGATTCTCGGGAGAGCGCGCGGGAAATCCCCCTGACCAATCACATCACCATGGATTTTATCTAACAATCGCAATAGCTTATATCGCATCCTGCTCCACAAGAGGGAACAGCACGCCGCCCCCGCCCCGCAAGCTCAGCCCAACGACAGTCCGCCCTCCGAACCGCGAGCAAGTGGGACAACCTGTCCAGGGGACCGGCGGCGCGAATCCAGCGAAGCGCGGGCAAACGGGATCGGATCCGATTCGCAGCGCTAGCGCGACCAAAGCCGACCGAACCGCGGGCAAAGGCGACAGGGTCGCGGGTCGATGGGACAGAATCGCGGGCCAACGGGACACAAACGACTCTGTCCCATTTGCCCGCGATTCGACGGCCGGCACGACCGGCGGAATCCTTGCCCGCAAGTTCACCGGCCATCCGGCAGCCTCACCCGCTGGCCGCCGGCCGTTTCCCATGTCTTGCGGAGTTTCCCCATGTCGCCCAAATCGTCGCCATCCACATCGCCCCCATCCGACGGGCACCCTCTCGACACGCGCCGATGGGGCCGGATTCCCGCCTGGTGGCTCGACCATCCCGGCTTGGAGGCCGACGGTTTCGCCGTCCTGGCGGCGCTCGCCACCTTCGCCGACGACAGCGGCCTGTGCTGGCCGTCGCAATCGACGCTGGCCGCCAAGCTCAAGCGGTCGCGCCCGACCGTCAACCGCATCATCCAGGCATTGAGCGACCTCGGGCTGGTCGGCATCGAACATCGCCGCGGCCGCGATGGCGCCCGCCTGTCCTGCCTCTACCGCCTGCGCTTCACCCCGCTGGACGGCAGCGGGCCGGATACGGAACAGCGGGATGCCGCCGCCGAACATCGCCCTGTTCCGGCGGCCGACAGGGATGACTCCGCCACGCACATCCCCTGTCCGCCGGCGAGTCAGGAACAGGTTCAATTCAAACAGATTCCGGACTCGCTCGCTTCGGGCGAGCACACGGGGACACAGGCGGGCACGGAAGCGGGCGCTCAGTCACGACCGCAGGAGGTTCCGGAAGGCTGGATGCCGACCGCCGACGATCTCGCCTGGGCCAGGGCCCGCCATGCCGAGATCGACCTCGGCCGCCATGTCGAGGGCTTCATCCTGCGCTGCCGGGCCCATGGCTACCGGTACCGCGACGTCTCCTCCGCCTGGAGGGCATGGCTGTCGCAGGACGCCGCCGTCGGCAAGGCTCCCATCCTCTCCGGCAACCGCCCGGCCTTCGCCGCACCCGCCCACAAATCCGTCATGACCGAACAGCGCCTCGGTGCCTGGAGTGCAGCCGCCGACGAACTGCGCCGGCGCTCCACCACCGCTCCCGCTTGGCGATGAAGGGACGACCGATGACCGCAGGATCCAGAAGGGCCGCCCCCGGCAGGGCGACCGTCACCGCTTTGTCGCGGCCCCACCTTCCAACGTCGCCGGCCGCCGCCTTCGACCCGACCCTGCCTGCGCCCCAGCGCCGGATCCGGCTGACCGCCGCGCTGCCGCCGCCGCTTCAGGAACTGCTGGCCCAGGGCCGCACCGACCGGCGCCCGCGCTTCGGCGAGGATGGCTTCGACGGCATGATCGAACAGTGGTTTCCCCCGGCAGGCGTCACCGCCGCGCAGGCGTCGCTTGCCCGCCAGACCCTGGAGGAGCTGTCCGGGACCGTGCTGGCCCCGGCCGATTGCGACCATCTGCTCGGCCGCGTGCTGACCCTGCTCAGCCATTTCCCGGCCAAGGGTCTGTCGCCCGAGGTCGAGCGGATGATGGCGCTCGACTGGGCCGAGGATCTGGGGGAATACCCGGCCTGGGTGATCGACGCCGCCGCCCGCCACTGGCGCCGCAGCCGGAAATGGCGCCCCTCCATCGCCGAGATGCGCGCCCTGTGCGAGGAGCTCTGCGCCCCGGAACGCGCCCTGGCCGACCGGCTGCAAGCCCTTGCCGACGCTGTACCGTGCGGAGCGGCGGCCCCGGATCCGCGGGCCCCGAATCCGCAGGCCCAGGATCCGCGGACACTGGCGACGGGAGCGCTGCGCCGCATGGGATAAAGCCGGCCGCAATCGGCCTGCGGTGGAAGCGCTGGACCCGCGGTCCATATTAAGCGGCCCGTCCGCTTCCTCATGCCGACCGATGCCCGACACCTCCGCTCCGATGCCGCCGTCCGCCGCCCGTTTCGGCTGGTGCTGCCAGTATGTTCCGCCCGATGGCGATGCCGGACTTGCCAAGCGCATGAATCCAGGCACCGTCACCATCGCGACGTTGAGCAGGCTGAGCCCGGCCCGTGCCGAGGAAAAGCTGACGGAGGTCCTGCGCCGCAACCTCCAGGCCCTGCATCTGCAGCTGGACGAGGTCGCCCGGCATCCGGCCTACCGCCGCCTGCTGCGCGTCAACAGCGGGCTGCTGCCGGCCTACACGCACGAGGTCGGACGGCCGCTCTACCGCCAGCCCGGCGTCCAGGCGCTGGTGCGGAACGGGCTGGAGCATGCCGGCCGCAAGGCGATGGCGGCGGACATCCGCATCGGGCTGCACCCGGACCAGTATTGCGTGCTGAACAGCGCCAATCCCTCCACCCTCGACAATTCCGTGGCGGAGCTGGAGTACCATGCCGACATCCTGCGGACGATGGGGCTGACCGGCGGCTGGCACCCGCGGGGTGCGCACGTCAACATCCATGGCGGCGGGCGCGGCGAGGGGATCGCCGGCTTCCGCCGCGGCTATGCCCTGCTGTCGGAGGAGGCGCGCAACCTGCTGACGGTCGAGAACGACGAGATGTCCTTCGGCCTGGACGATTTGCTGCCGCTGGCCGATACGGTGCCCATCGTGCTCGACCTTCACCACCATTGGGTCCGCACCCAGGGTGAGTATCTGCGTCCCGACGATCCGCGCATCGCCGTGGTCGCCGGCTCCTGGCGCGGGGTGCGGCCGGTCGCCCACATCAGCGTGTCGCGTGAGGATCTGCTGGCCGGCTGGCCGGCCGACAGCCTGCCGGACTATGCCGCCCTGGCGGCGCGCGGGCTGACGACCAGGGATCTGCGGGCGCATTCGCAGCGCATGTGGAACCACGCCGTCAACCGGCTGGTGGCGGAGCATCTCTCCTGGGCCGATTTCGAGGTGGAGGCCAAGGCCAAGAACCTCGCCGTCGACGATCTGGAGCAGGACGCCCTGCTGAGCGGCGCCATCTCCGCCCCGGCCTCCGCCGGCCCCTGATCACCGGCCCCCGATCGCCGGTCTTGACCCACGGTTGCACTCAACTACTCTGTTGCCGACGAAGGACGAGAGGTCGAGGGTGGGACGTGGCGGACGATAGCCGGGATGATAACCGGGCCGATGACCAGGACCAGAACCTGGGTGCTCTGTCGCAGTTGCAGGCGATGCTGGACACCGTGCCCGACGGGGTCGTCATCATCGACGACCGCGGCCGGATCACGTCGTTCAATCCCGCCTGCGAACGGCTGTTCGGCTGGGCCGCGGCGGAGGTGGTCGGCCGCAACGTCAACATCCTGATGCCCGCCCCCTACCGCGAGGAGCATGACGGCTATCTGGAGCGCTATCACCGCACCGGAGAGCGCCGGATCATCGGCATCGGCCGCGAGGTGACCGGGCAACGCAAGGACGGCTCCTGCTTCCCGATGGATCTGTCGGTGGGGGAGGCGAGCCAGGACGGCCCGCCGGTCTATATCGGCATCATCCGCGACCTGACCGCCTCCCGGCAGGCCGAGACCGCGCTGCGCGAGCGCGAGGCGCGACTGGCCTCGATCCTCCAGACGGTGCCGGAAGCGATCATCGTCATCGACGAAAAGGGGCTGATCGAATCCTTCAGCCCGGCGGCCGAACGGCTGTTCGGCTATGCGGCGGCGGAGGTGGCCGGGCGCAACATCAGCATGCTGATGCCGTCCCCCTACCGCGAGCAGCATGACGGCTATCTGGAGCGCTACGGGCGGACCGGAGAGCGCCGGATCATCGGCATCGGCCGCATCGTGTCGGGCCAGCGGCGCGACGGCTCGGTCTTCCCGATGGAGCTGGCGGTGGGGGAGGTGCTGCTCGCCGGCCGGCGCTGCTTCACCGGCTTCGTCCGCGACCTGACCGAGCGGCAGGCCACCGAGCGGCGCTTGCAGGAACTCCAGTCGGAGCTTCTGCATGTCAGCCGGGTCAGCGCCATGGGCCAGATGGCCTCGACGCTGGCCCACGAGCTGAACCAGCCGCTGACCGCCGTCATCAACTACGCCAAGGCCGCCAAGCGGCTGATGGAACGCCCGGAAACGGTGTCCAAGGCGATGGACATGGTCGACAAGGCGAGCGCCCAGGCCACCCGCGCCGGCCAGATCATCCGCCACCTGCGCAGCTTCATCGAGAAGGGCAAGACCCACCGTTCCGTCGAATCCCTCAACAAGGTGGTGGAGGAGGCGAGCGCGCTCGCCCTCGTCGGCGCCAAGGATCGCGGCCTGCATGTGCGCTTCGATTTCGAACCGGCCGACCCGCAGGTGCTGATCGACAAGGTGCAGGTCCAGCAGGTGATCCTCAACCTCGTCCGCAACGCCATCGAGGCGATGGGCGGCGCGCCGGGCGGACAGCGGGTGCTGACCGTCCGCACCGGCCCCGAGCCGGCGGACGAGGCTTTCCGCCGCGTCTCCGTCACCGACAGCGGCCCCGGCGTGCCGGAGACGGTGCGCGCCCAGCTGTTCCAGCCCTTCGTCACCACCAAGAGCAGCGGCATGGGGCTGGGCCTGTCGATCTGCCGTTCGATCATCGAAGCCCATGGCGGCCGCCTGTGGCTGGAGCCGGCTGCCGATTTGCCCACCGAATCGCCGGCCGAGCCGCCATCCACCGGCGCCAGCTTCGCCTTCACCGTTCCCCTTTCGACTTCCCTGTCCGCATCGGATGCCGACGATGCCAGCTGACGCCGTATCCGACATGACCGCCGACCTCACCGTCTTCATCGTCGACGACGACGACGCCATCCGCGATTCCCTCCAAATCCTGCTGGAATGCGCCGGCTTCCGGGCGGAAAGCTTCGACACCCCGCTGGGCTTCCTGGAGTCCGATGCGCCGTCGCGGCCGGGCTGCCTGCTGGTCGATGTCCGCATGCCGCAGATGAGCGGCCTCGACGTGCAGGAACGGCTGACCCGCGACGGCCACGCCATCCCGGTGGTGGTGATGACCGGCCATGGCGACGTGCCGCTCGCCGTCCGCGCCATGAAGGCCGGCGCGGTCGACTTCGTCGAGAAGCCGTTCGAGGAGGAGGCGCTGCTCGCCGCCGTCCGCTCCGCCCTGGCCCGCGCGGCGGACAGCCGGACGGCACAGGATCCCCCGCCGGTCGCCGTCCCGGAACAGCCGGCTCCCCCGCCCGCCGCCTCCGCCCCGCCCGAGGTGCTGGCCCGCCTGTCGGCCCTGACGCCGCGCGAACTCGACGTGCTGCGCTGGCTGGTGGCCGGAAAGTCGAACAAGGTCATCGCCTTCGAGCTGTCGATCAGCCCGCGCACCGTGGAAATCCACCGCGCGCGGGTGATGGAGAAGATGCAGGCCGACAGCCTGCCCACCCTGGTCCGCATGGCGATTGCCGCCGGTGTCGTGCCCGGCGGGGGCTGATCTGCATCAAAAGCGCGCCGCATACGCATTGCTCCGTATATCGGCGCTCCCGGCCTCCTTTTATCTTCCATGACGCGCCGCACCGTCGGCGCCGTTTGTCTGTTATGGAAGTTCGGAGGCCGTCATGGATCGCCTGGGCAATGAGTCGGGCAACGAGCCCGGCAGCGGGCCAGGCAGCGTGTCCGGCGGGATGCCGGGTGCCGGCATCGTCCACATCGTCGATGACGATGAGCCGGTCCGCGACTCGCTGAAAGCGCTGCTGGAAGCCTTTTCCTTCGATGTGCGGGACTTCTCGTCCTGCCGCGAATTTCTCGACCGCTACGACGGAAACCCCAAGGGCTGCCTCGTTCTCGACCTGCACATGCCGGTGATGAGCGGGCTGGAATTCCTGGAGCGCCATCGCGGCGACCTGCACGGCATGCCGGTCATCATGGTGTCCGGCCGCGGCGACCCCGCCACCTTCGCCCGTGCCCGCGAGGCCGGTGTCATCGCCGTGCTGGAGAAGCCGTTCGACGAGGACCAGCTGATCGACATGCTGAACGGCCTGATGCCGGCCGCCGCCTGATATGTAGGTACACTTACGTACGCAAACTTCCTTAGGTACATCACCGAACTGCACAGGCCGGCAGGGGAAAGTTAGCTTCGGGCCATCGGATGCACACCGGACCAGCCGGACCGCATCGCACCGTCAAGGCCGAGGTCACCATGTCCACGCACGCCGCCATTGCCGCTCACGCCAACCGCGCCGTCCCTGGTTACCTGGTCTCCGCCCTGGCGATGACGCCGAGCGCCGGCCTGGGCGCAGGTGTCGGCGCCGCCATCCAGCCGCGCAACCCCGCCGACCCGCTCGCCAGCCTGGGCCACGCCAAGGTCTACGAGCGTGAGACCACGGTCTTCACCGAGGGCGATGCCGCCGGTTCGGTGTTCCGGGTGATGAGCGGCATGGTCCGGCTCTACAAGATGCTGCCCGACGGCCGCCGCCAGATCATCGGCTTCCTGCAGGCCGGCGACATGATGGGTCTGGCCTTCGCCGCCCAGTATCTCTACACCGCCGAAACCGTGACGGCGACCACCATCCAGCGCATCCCGCGCCTGGAGCTGGACGCCCTGATGGATGCCCAGCCGGCCTTCGCCCGCAAGCTGCTGTCGGCCACCACCTCGGAGCTGATGGCGGCGCAGGACCAGATGGTTCTGCTCGGCCGCAAGACCGCCGCCGAGAAGGTCGCCACCTTCCTGCTGCGCCTCAGCGACCGCAAGTGCGGCGGCAAGGGGGATGGCAAGGGAGATGATCGCACCATCGACCTGCCGATGGGCCGCAGCGACATCGCCGACCATCTCGGCCTGACCACCGAAACCGTGTCGCGCACCCTGACCAAGCTGAAGTCGAGCCGCCTGATCCGCATCCTGGTCGGCGGCAAGCTGGACCTGCTGGACCGCGACGCCCTGGCCGACCTCGCCGGCGGCTTCTGACCCCCACCGCATCCTTTTAAAAAATCTGGCCGAACATCGGGCGCTCCAAATGATTTTTGAGCGTCCCGGAGCGCGGCGGCGCGCCCGGACGGCGCCCTTCCCCCACATCACCGCGACGGCGTCATCGCACGGGCCGCGGACAGCAAGTGGATGATGACCATGACCGTTAAAACCCTTTCCGACCTGAACGCCCTGATCGCGCGGGTGAAGGCGGCGCAGGCGCGCTTCGCCGACTACCCGCAGGAGAAGGTCGACCTGATCTTCCGCAGCGCGGCGCTGGCCGCCGCCAACGCCCGCATCCCGC
>NZ_JBCEBL010000020.1:0-137695 GCF_049472615.1 Azospirillum sp. 11R-A
CCATCCTGTCCTACATCATGTGCAAGGGCATGAACCGCTCGATCTTCAACGTCATCCTCGGCGGCTTCGGCGGCGAGAGTGCCGCGGCCGGCGGTCCCGCCAAGGGTCCGCAGGGCTCGGTCAAGGCCGGCTCGGCGGAGGATGCCGCCTACATCATGAAGAACGCCCAGTCGGTGATCGTGGTGCCGGGCTACGGCATGGCGGTGGCCCAGGCCCAGCATGCGCTGCGTGAGATGGCCGACAGCCTGAAGCACGAGGGCGTGGACGTGAAGTACGCCATCCACCCGGTGGCGGGCCGCATGCCCGGTCACATGAACGTGCTGCTGGCCGAGGCCAACGTGCCCTACGACGAGGTGTTCGAGCTGGAGGACATCAACCGTGACTTCGGCACGGCGGATGTCGCCTTCGTCATCGGCGCCAACGACGTGACCAACCCGGCGGCCAAGACCGACCCGACGAGCGCCATCTACGGCATGCCGATCCTCGACGTGGAGAAGGCCAAGACGGTGTTCTTCATCAAGCGCGGCATGGCCGCCGGTTACGCCGGCGTCGAGAACGAGCTGTTCTTCCGCCCCAACACCATGATGCTGTTCGGCGACGCCAAGAAGGTCACCGAAGAGGTCGTCAAGGCGATGGAAGCGTAACGACTGCTGTTAAAAGAAAGCGCGCCGCTCCGGCTGGGGCGGCGCGCTTTTTCGTTTATGGATCTGGCGTTATCCCGTCACCAGATCGTCCAGCCGGAAACCGGCGATCTTGTAGATCTCCTCCAGCGCCCGGCCGAACTCCACCTCCGGCTCGTTCGCCACGCGCTCGCGCATCGCCGCCAGGATCTCCTGCTTGCTGCTGAAGCGCACCGCCATGATGAAGGGGAAGCCGAAGCGCTCGCGGTAGGCGCGGTTCAGCTCGCGCTGCTCCTGGGCCTCTGCCTCGGTCAGTTCGTTCAGGCCGGCCCTTGCCTGTTCGGTCTGGGAGAAGGCGGTCAGGTTGGCCGGGCGGCTGGCGCGGTCGGCAAGGTCGGGGTGGGACAGGATCAGCGCGCGCTGCCGCTCCGTCCCCGCCGCCCGCACGATGCCGGTCATCGCCGCGCGCAAGGCCGCGGCATCGGCGAACGGGCGCTTGTCCCAGGCGGCGTCGGCCACCCAGGGGCTGTCCTCGAACACGGCACCCAGCGCCGCGACGAATTCGGCGCGGTCCATCCGGTTCAAATCGTCCATGCTGTAGGGCATCTGCGCTCTCACTTCGCGGTGTAGGGGTGTTCGGCGATCCAGTGGCGGGCGATGTCGAGCCGCGTCGCCACCCACGCCTTGTCATGGCTGCGCACATAGTCGAGGAAACGCGCTAGCGCCGCTGCGCGGCCGGGACGCCCGACCAGACGGCAGTGCAGGCCGATGGACATCATCTTCGGCGCCGTCTCGCCTTCCGCATAAAGCGTGTCGAAGCTGTCCTTCAGGTAGGCGAAGAACTGGTCGCCGCTGTTGAAGCCCTGGTTCGTCGCGAAGCGCATGTCGTTGGCGTCGAGCGTGTAGGGCACGATCAGCTGCGGCCGGCCATGGCTGTCGTCCCAATAGGGCAGGTCGTCGGCGTAGGAATCGGCGTTGTAGAGGAAGCCGCCCTCCTCGGCGACCAACCGCCAAGTGTTGGGGCTGCACCGCCCGAGATACCAGCCGAGCGGCCGCTCGCCGGTCACGCGGGTGTGGACCTCGATGGCGCGCAGCATATGCTCGCGCTCCACCTCCGCCGGCAGATGCTGGTAGTCGATCCAGCGCCAGCCATGGGTGGCGATCTCCCACCCCGCGGCCTTCATGGCGGCGACGACTTCGGGGTTGCGCTCCAGCGCCATGGCGACGCCATAGACGGTGACCGGCAGGTTGCGCTCGGTGAACAGGCGGTGCAGCCGCCAGAAGCCGGCGCGGGAGCCGTATTCGTAGATCGACTCCATGTTCATGTGGCGGGCGCCGGGGATCGGCTGGGCGCCGACGATCTCCGACAGGAAGGCCTCCGACGCGGCGTCGCCATGGAGGACGCAGTTCTCGCCGCCCTCCTCGTAATTGATGACGAACTGCACCGCCACCCGGGCGCCGCCCGGCCAGTTGGCCTGCGGCGGGGTGGCGCCATAGCCGATCATGTCGCGGGGATAAGCGGTGCCGGTCATCGTCGTCTCGCCCTTTTCGCGCTGCGGTCGAAGCGGAACCTACGCTAAGCCATTGGCGGCAGGGGGTTCAACCGGCCGATTGCCTTCCGGCGGCCGAAGACAGTTTCCGGATCTGGACGGGTGGGCAGGGCAGGGCGGATGCGCTTAAGCTGTGGGTCCGAACTCGCACCGTCGCGGAGACCGCACCCATGGGCCGCCTGACCACCCACGTCCTCGACATCGCCGCCGGCCGTCCGGCGCCGGGCATGCGCATCCGCCTGACCTCGCTCGACAGCGGCGCCGTTCTCGGCGAGTTCACAACGAATGCCGACGGCCGGCTCGACGCTCCGGCGCTCCAGGGCGAGGACTTCAAGACCGGCCGCTACGAACTGCTGTTCATGGCCGGCGAGTATTTCCGCCGCATCGGCGTGATCTTGGGGGATGGCCCGGACTTCATCGACGAGGTGCCGCTGCGCTTCGGCATCAAGGACGCGTCCCAGCATTACCATGTGCCGCTGCTGGTTTCGCCTTGGGCCTATTCGACGTATCGCGGCAGCTGAGGCTCTTCCCCATTCGGCACCGCTTTCCAGCCTGTGGAAAAGGCAACCCGTTGATTTGCCGTACCCACCATCCGCGCGCTTAGCTGTCTTCAGCAACAATCGCGTTTGGTGAGGAGTCGAGCGATGGCGAGAATGACGGCGGCGGAAGCGGCGGTGCGGGTGCTGGAGCGGGAGGGCATCGACGTCTGCTTCGGCGTCCCGGGCGCCGCGATCAACCCCTTCTATGCGGCGATGCAGCGGCGCGGCACGATGCGCCATGTGCTGGCCCGCCATGTCGAGGGCGCCTCGCACATGGCCGAAGGCTACACGCGGGCCAATGCCGGCAACATCGGCGTGTGCATCGGCACCTCCGGCCCGGCCGGCACCGATATGATCACCGGCCTCTATTCGGCGATTGCGGACTCGATCCCGATCCTATGCATCACCGGCCAGGCGCCGCGCGCCCGCCTGCACAAGGAGGATTTCCAGGCGATCAACATCGCCGACATCGCCAAGCCCGTCGCCAAATGGGCAGTGACCGTGCTGGAGCCGGCGCAGGTGCCCTACGTCTTCCAGCAGGCCTTCCACCTGATGCGCAGCGGCCGTCCCGGCCCGGTGCTGATCGACCTGCCCATCGACGTCCAGATGGCCGAGATCGAGTTCGACGACGAGACCTACGAGCCGCTGGCGGTCTACAAGCCTGCGGCCACCCGTGCCCAGGTCGAGAAGGCGCTGGCGATGTTCGCGGCAGCGGAACGTCCGCTCGTCGTGGCCGGCGGCGGCATCGTCAACGCCGATGCCTCCGACAAGCTGGTGGAGTTCGCCGAGCTGCTCGGCGTGCCGGTGATCCCGACGCTGATGGGCTGGGGCACCATTGCCGACGACCATCCGCTGATGGCCGGCATGGTGGGCTTGCAGACCGCCCACCGCTACGGCAACGCGACGATGCTGAAGTCCGACTTCGTGCTGGGCATCGGCAACCGCTGGGCCAACCGCCACACCGGCTCGGTCGAGGTCTACACCAAGGGCCGCAAGTTCGTGCATGTCGACATCGAGCCGACCCAGATCGGCCGCGTCTTCATGCCCGACCTCGGCATCGTGTCGGACGCCGGGGCGGCGCTCGACCTGTTCATCGAGGTCGCCAAGGAGTGGAAGGCCGAGGGGCGCTTCAAGGATCTCGGCGGCTGGGTCAAGGACTGCCAGGGCCGCAAGCGGTCGATGCACCGCCGCAGCGACTTCGATCAGGTGCCGATGAAGCCGCAGCGCGTCTATCAGGAGATGAACAGCGCCTTCGGCCAGGACACCACCTACGTCACCACCATCGGCCTGTCGCAGATCGCCGGCGCGCAGTTCCTGCACGTCTACAAGCCGCGCCACTGGATCAACTGCGGCCAGGCCGGCCCGCTGGGCTGGACCCTGCCGGCGGCGCTCGGCGTCCGGGTGGCCGATCCGAAGCGTCGCATCGTGGCATTGTCCGGTGACTACGACTTCCAGTTCATGATCGAGGAGCTGGCGGTCGGCGCCCAACACAAGCTGCCCTACATTCATGTGCTGGTGAACAACGCCTATCTCGGCCTGATCCGGCAGGCGCAGCGCGCCTTCCAGATGGACTTCCAGGTGCAGTTGTCCTTCGAGAACATCAACGCGCCGGAGATCGGCGTCTATGGCGTCGATCACGTCGCGGTGGCCGAGGGGCTGGGCTGCAAGGCGATCCGCGTCACCGAGCCCGACCGCATCCAGGAGGCGTTCACCCAGGCCCAGGCCTGGATGGACCAGTATCAGGTGCCGGTCGTCGTCGAGCTGGTGCTGGAGCGGGTGACCAACATCTCCATGGGCGCCGACATCGACAGCGTCACCGAGTTCGAGGAGACGCTGGACCTGCCGGTGGACGAGAGCGAGACCGTTCTGGTCTGACGACCCGTTTCTGCCGGTTCCATCCCGTCCGATCAGAAACCGCCGGGGCGCCGTCGCGCTCCGGCGGTTTTCGTTTGGGCGGGCTTGCTGCGTCGCGGAAATTCCCTCTCCGCGACACCCGTGCTAGCGTCCGTGCCGATCCGTAAACCCATCGGTCCGGCCCAATCGTCCGGCAGGGAGCCCGCGCGAGCATGGCGTTGCTTGAGAACATGCGCATCTTCGTCCGCGTCGTCGAACTGGGCAGCCTGTCGGCCGCCGGGCGGAACCTGCGCATGTCGCCGGCCATGGTCAGCCACCGCATCCAGCAGCTGGAAACCCATCTCGGCGTCCGGCTGCTGAACCGCACGACGCGGCAGTTGCAGGCGACCGAGACCGGCATGGATTTCTACCAGAGCTGCCTTGAGGTGCTGGAAGCGGTGGAGCGGGCGCACAGCAGCATCGCCGCCGGCTCCGGCGTGCCGTCGGGCAGCGTGCGGGTGACGGCGCCGCTGGGCTTCGGCCGCCGCATCCTGGCGCCGCTGGTGCCGGACTTCTGCGCCGCCCACCCGCTGGTGGAGGTGCGGCTGCGCCTGTCCGACCATCTGCTCGACCTGCTGCGCGAGGCGGTCGACGTGGCGGTGCGGATGGCGGCGCTGAAGGATTCCAGCTTCGTCGTGCGCAAGATTGCCGACGTGCGCCGCGTGCTGGTGGCCGCCCCCTCCTACCTGTCGGAGCGCGGACGGCCGGAAAGGCCGGCGGACCTGTCCGGCCACAATTGCCTGCTTCTGCGCTTTCCCGGCACCCAGCAATATCAATGGAGCGTGCTAGAGGGCGGCGAGCCGGTGAAGCTGCCGGTGTCGGGCCGCTTCGATGCCGATGACGGCGACGTGCTGACCGGCTGGGCGCTTGACGGGCGCGGCATCGCCATGAAGCCGTTGTGGGAGGTGGCGGAGCATCTGGCCAGCGGCGCCCTGGTGCCGGTGCTGCCCGATTTTCCGCCGGAGCCGGTGACGCTGGCCGTGCTCTATCCCCATCGCGCGCTGGTTCCGGCAAAGGTGAGAGCCTTTGCCGATTGCATGGTTCCAAAGATTAAATCCGCCCTGATATCCATATCGGCAGACACCATTGTGTAATGTTTGGTGGTGGTCATTAGGGGTGGTCCCGACTGGTCGAATGTGGGTCTCCATCCTTTAAAATGAGGACTGCCGTATGTTGGTGTCGTATCGTTGGGTATCTTAGCTTCATTTCTCAGTTGTTTTTCTGCTGTGCACGAGAAATGAACTTATGAACCAGCGTTCCGTGAATCTCACACACCCGTCCGGCCCGACAAAAGGATGGGGAAATAGCTATGTTTCTGTTCACCAAGAGCACCAGCTACGATCGGGCCAAGCTGGATGCACTCGACAAATCTCAGGCCATCGTTGAATTCACGATGGACGGCGTGGTGGTCGACGCGAACAGGATCTTTCTGGACGCGATGGGCTATAGCCTTGAGGAGGTGAGAGGCCAGCATCACCGGAAGTTCGTGGATCCGGTCGAGGCCGGAGGTGCGGACTACCGGCGTTTTTGGGACGAGTTGCGGGCCGGCCGCTTCCAATCTGCGGAATACCGGCGCATCACCCGGTTTGGCGAAGAGATTTGGCTGCGCGCCACCTACAACCCGGTTCTGGGAGCCAGTGGGCGGGTGACCGGTGTCGTCAAGTTCGCCACCGTCGTTACCGACGAAAAGCTGAGGGCAGCCGATTCGAACGGCAAGCTCGCCGCCATCGACCGGTCGCAGGCGGTGATTGAGTTCGCGCTGGACGGTACCATCCAGACGGCCAACCAGCGTTTTCTCGATCTGACGGGGTATCGGTTGGAGGAACTGCAAGGGCGACATCACAGGATGTTTCTCGACAAGGCGGATGCCGCCGAACCGGCTTATGCAGCCTTCTGGGACAAGCTCGGCCGGGGCGAGCATCAGAGCGGCGAGTTCCGGCGCCTGACCAAGAGCGGCGCGCAGGTCTGGATTCAGGCGACCTATACGCCGATCCTCGACCCGACCGGAAAACCGTGGAAGATCGTGAAGTTCGCGACCGACGTGACCGAGCAGCGGCTTCGCAACGCCGACTTCCGCGCCCAGATCGAAGCGATCAACCGGTCGCAGGCGGTGATCCATTTCAAGCCGGACGGCACGATCCTCGACGCCAACGACAACTTCCTCAAGGCGATGGGATACCGGCTGGACGAGGTGGTCGGGCAGAACCATCGCCTGTTCGTATCGCCGGAACAGCAGGCCAGCGCCGAATACAGCCAGTTCTGGGAGATCCTGCGCAGCGGGAAATTCCACACCTCTCTCTACCGCCGCCGGGCCAGGAACGGGTCCGACGTCTGGATCAACGCCAGTTACAATCCGGTGCTGTCCGAGACCGGAGAGGTGCTGAAGGTGGTGAAGTTCGCCACCGATGTGACCGGCATGATCAAGTCACGTCTGGAAGCCATCGAGTTTTCCAAGCGGACGGTTCAGAAGGTGATTGAAGTCGGCGATTCGGTCGAACGGATGTGCGGCTCCGCGACTCAGATCTCCACCGACATCCTGGCATCGCGCAAGGTGGTGGACGAGATCGACCGCCGGACCTCCGCGGCGGACAGTGCCACCGGCCGGCTGAACGAGGCCGCGGCGGCGATGGACGGTGTGGCGAAGTTCATCGACGCCATCGCCTCGCAGATCAAGCTGCTGTCGCTGAACGCCACCATCGAGGCGGCGCGGGCGGGCGAGGCCGGCCGCGGCTTCGCAGTCGTGGCGACCGAGGTGAAATCGCTGGCCGAACAGACCTCCGGCGCCACCGAGCGGATCGGCGTCGAGATCGTCGCCATGCAGGAGGTCGTCCGTCAGGTGGTGGAGGCGCTGGGCGGCATCGCCCGGTCAGTCGACAGCGTGAAATCGACCGTCCATGGGGTTGCCGCCGGTGCCGAGGAACAGATGTCGCTCAGCGACGGCGTCGCGGCGAACATGCGGGAAGCCCGGAACGGCGTTGAGGCGATCAACCGCAATCTGCAGGAGATGCTGATCAAAGCACAGTGACGGGGCGCAGCGGCGGGCGGGCCGGTCGGGAAGGCTGGCCTCACACCCCGCGCGAGCGCACCAGAAGCACGCGCGCCTCCTCCGACGCGCGGTGCAGGTGGGGCAGGAACTGCACCTCCATCTCCGGGCAGGTGACGCGGGCGGCCTGGGCGCTGATGTTCATCGCCGCCACCACCCCGCCGGCGGCGGTGCTGATCGGCACGGCGATGGAGCGCAGCCCCAGCTCCAGCTCCTGGTCGACCAGCGAGAAGCCGCGGTCGCGCACCCGTTCCAGCTCGCGCTTCAGCGCGTCGGGCGCGGTGATCGTCCGTTCGGTGAAGGGCTTCAGCGGCACCCGCGCCAGATAGGCGTTCAGCTCCGCCTCCGGCAGCGCCGCCAGCAGGACCCGCCCCATCGAGGTGCAGTAGGCCGGCAGGCGGCTGCCGACATTCAGCCCGACCGACATGATCCGCTTGGTCGCCGCACGGGCGATATAGACCACGTCGTCCTCGTCCAGCACGGCGGCGGAGCAGGATTCCTGCACTGCCCCGCTGACCTGCTCGATCAGCGGGTCGAGGATCGTCGCCAGCGGGGCTGACGACAGGAAGGAATAGCCGAGCGCCAGGATCTTCGGCTTGAGATGGAAGGTCCGTCCGTCCGACCCGGCATAGCCCAGCTGCATCAACGTCAGCAGGCAGCGCCGCGCCGCCGCCCGCGGCAGGCCGGTGATCTTGGCGATGTCGGCGATGGTCAGGTTCGGTTCGCGCTCGGTGAAGGCGCGAATCACCGACAATCCACGCGCCAGCGAGGTCATGAAGTTCGGATCCGACGCCTCTTCCGCCGCGCCGGAGGGTGTCTTGTCTGCGGCCCCGGCCAGTTGCTGGGTTTCGGCCATGCGCGGGTTCCTTCGCTATGAGCGATCCTGAGCGGCCAAATTAGGGCGATTACCGCGCAATAGCCAGAAAAATCGAACAGAATCAGACGTAACTCCGTCGGCAGCAGAAATAGTTCGAGGTGCCCGCAATTGGCCTTGCGGGTGTCTGGCATCTGGTATACCGTATCGATAATTCAAAAACGACGCGCCACTCAGTACCAAGGGCCAGGGCGATCGTCCGAACGCTCGCACGAACAACGCTCACGACAACAAGCGGCGCCGATGGCGTCGGCGCGCAAAGGGTCGGAAACGTGATGAACCGGGAAAGATTCAGTGTCGAACCCCTCGAACAGGGGATGAGCTTCAAGGCCAAGGCCTACCAATCGCTGCGACAGGCCATCACGCAGATGAACATCTACGGCCAGAGCAACGAGATCAGGTTGGACGAACGCCGTCTGTGCGAGGCGTTGGGTGTCAGCCGCACCCCGGTGCGCGAGGCGATGGCGCTGCTGGAACAGGAGGGGTTCATCCGCTCCCAACCACGGCGCGGGATCTTCGTGGTGCGCAAGACGAAGGCCGAACTGGTGGAGATGATCACGGTGTGTGCCGCCCTGGAAGGCATGGCGGCACGCCTGTTCGTCGAAAACGCCACCACGGAGAAGCTGGAACTCCTGCACGCCGCGTTCGACAAATATACGAAGGCCGAACTGGCGGAGCATGTCGCCGAGTATTCGGACGCCAACATCGTCTTCCATCAAAGCATCGTCCAGGCTTCGGGCTCCACCCTGATCTCGGACCTGACCGACCGCTTCTTCATCCATATGCGTGCGATCCGCCGCGCGACGATGGGCCTCGGCGACCGTGCCGACCAGTCCATCCACGAGCATCGGGACATCATCGAGGCGCTTGCCGCCCGCGATGCCGATCTCGCGGAACGCCGCGTCCGGGAACACACGCTCGGTCTCGCACAGTACGTGGAACGGCATTGCGCCTTCCTCGACTAACCAACTTTGAACCTTTTTGGAGCCTCGGGGAGGAGTCACCCATATGTCTACTGCGGCTGCAACGATCACTAAGAACCAGGCCACGGAAGCATCTGTTGTCGAAGACGCGCCGGCGCTGACCGACGGCTTCCAGCTCGTCATCGACGCGCTCAAGCTCAACGACATCAACAACCTGTATGTCGTCCCCGGTATTCCGATCTCCGACCTGCTGCGCATGGCGCAGGCCGAGGGCATGCGGGTCGTCTCGTTCCGCCACGAACAGAATGCCGGCAACGCCGCCGCCATCGCCGGTTTCATGACGAAGAAGCCGGGCGTCTGCATGACGGTGTCGGCGCCGGGCTTCCTGAACGGCCTGACCGCGCTGGCGAACGCCACCACCAACTGCTTCCCGATGATCCTGATCAGCGGCTCGTCGGAGCGTGAGGTCGTCGATCTCCAGCAGGGCGACTACGAGGAGATGGACCAGCTGGCCATCGCCAAGCCGCTGTGCAAGGCCGCCTTCCGCATCCTGCACGCCCAGGACATCGGCATCGGCGTGGCGCGCGCCATCCGCGCCGCCGTGTCGGGCCGTCCGGGCGGCGTCTATCTCGACCTGCCGGCCAAGCTGTTCTCGCAGGTGATGGACGCCGCGGAAGGCGCCAAGTCGCTGGTCAAGGTGGTCGATCCGACCCCGGCGCAGTATCCGTCGGCCGAGGCGGTCAACCGCGCGCTCGACCTGCTGAAGGGCGCCAAGCGTCCGCTGGTGATCTTCGGCAAGGGCGCCGCCTATGCCCAGGCCGACGAGACGATCCGCTCCTTCGTCGAGAAGAGCGGCATCCCCTTCCTGCAGATGAGCATGGCCAAGGGCCTGCTGCCCGACACCCATCCGCAGTCGGCCGGTGCCGCCCGCTCGCTGGTGCTTCAGGAAGCCGACGTTGTCATGCTGGTCGGCGCGCGGCTGAACTGGCTGCTGTCGCACGGCAAGGGCAAGACCTGGGGCAAGCCCGGCTCCAAGAAGTTCATCCAGGTCGACATCGAGCCGCGGGAGATGGACAGCAACGTCGAAATCCATGCCCCGCTGGTCGGCGACATCGCGTCGGTCATGGAAGTGATGCTGAAGGGCATCGACGGCGGCCTGACCCCGCCGACCGACTGGATGGCCACCGTCGCCGCCAAGCGTGAGCAGAACGTCGCCAAGATGGCGCCGAAGCTGATGAGCAACGCGTCGCCGATGAACTTCCACGGTGCGCTGGGCGCTCTGCGCCGCATCATCAAGGAGCGTCCGGACGCCCTGCTGGTCAACGAGGGCGCCAACACCCTCGATCTGGCCCGCGGCATCATCGACATGTACGAGCCGCGCAAGCGCCTCGACGTCGGCACCTGGGGCGTGATGGGCGTCGGCATGGGCTACGCCGTCGCCGCGGCGGTGGAGAGCGGCAAGCCGGTTCTGGCCGTCGAGGGCGACAGCGCCTTCGGCTTCTCCGGCATGGAGGTGGAGACGATCTGCCGCTACAACCTGCCGGTCTGCATCGTCATCTTCAACAACAACGGCATCTATCGCGGGACCGACGTCAACCCGACCGGCGGGAACGACCCGTCGCCGATGGTCTTCGTCCCCGGCTCGCGTTACGACAAGATGATGGAAGCCTTCGGCGGCGTCGGCGTCCATGTCACCAACCCGGACGAGCTGTACCGCGCGGTCAACGAGGCGATGGACAGCGGCCGTCCGACCCTGATCAACGCCGTCATCGACCCGGCCGCCGGCACCGAAAGCGGCAACATCGGCAGCCTGAACCCGACCAGCTCGGTCCGCAAGATGCCGTCCTAAGGGACGGCATCGGGGAAGCGGCCGGGCCGACCAACACGACTTAAGAAGCAGGGGGAGAAATACATGGGCAAGGCACTTCAGGGCGTGCGGATTCTCGACTTCACACATGTTCAGTCGGGACCGACCTGCACCCAGTTGCTCGCCTGGTTCGGCGCCGACGTCATCAAGGTCGAACGGCCGGGCGAGGGTGACATCACCCGCAGCCAGCTGCGCGACCTGCCGGACGCCGACAGCCTGTATTTCACCATGCTGAACCACAACAAGCGGTCCATCACCCTCGACACCAAGACGCCCAAGGGCAAGGAGGTGCTGGAGGCGCTGATCAAGACCTGCGACGTGATGGTCGAAAACTTCGCCCCCGGCGTGCTCGATCGCATGGGGTTCACCTGGGAGCGTATCCAGGAACTGAACCCCGCGATGATCGTCGCGTCGGTGAAGGGCTTCGGGCCCGGGCCGTTCGAGAACTGCAAGGTGTACGAGAACGTCGCCCAATGTGCGGGCGGTGCGGCCTCGACCACCGGTTTCGACGACGGTCCGCCCATGGTCACCGGCGCCCAGATCGGCGACAGCGGCACCGGCCTGCATCTGGCGCTCGGCATCGTCACCGCACTCTACCAGCGCCGTGAGACCGGCCGTGGCCAGAAGGTGCTGGCCGCCATGCAGGACGCCGTGCTGAACCTGTGCCGCGTCAAGCTGCGCGACCAGCAGCGTCTGGCCAACGGTCCGATGAAGGAATACCCGCAATACCCGAACGGCGAGTTCGGCGACACCGTGCCGCGCGCCGGCAACGCGTCGGGCGGCGGCCAGCCGGGCTGGATCCTGAAATGCAAGGGCTGGGAGACCGATCCCAACGCCTACATCTACTTCATCGCCCAGGCTCCCGTCTGGAAGTCGATCTGCAAGGTCATCGGCAAGGAAGAGTGGATCACCGATCCCGACTACGCCACCCCGGTGGCCCGCCTGCCGCGCCTGATGCAGATCTTCGCCACCGTCGAGGAGTGGACCAAGACCCTGACCAAGTTCGAGGTCATGGACCTTCTCAACAAGTACGACATCCCCTGCGGCCCGATCCTGTCGATGAAGGAAATCGCCGAGGACAAGTCGCTCTACGAGACCGGCACGCTGGTCGAGGTGGAGCATCCGACCCGCGGCAGCTACCTGACGGTCGGCAACCCGATCAAGCTGTCCGACAGCCCGACGGAGGTCACCCGCTCCCCCCTGCTGGGCGAGCACACCGACGAAATCCTGCGCGACGTGCTGGGTTTTGGCGAGCGTGAAATCGTTGAAATCCGTGACAGCGGCGCCATCGGCGTCGTGGAGCGGCTGGCGGCGGAGTAACAGTCTCCGCCTCCTTCCCCAACCCTCCCCGCTTCGGCGGGAGAGGGTGGAGGAGGGGCCAGCACCCGTTGTTTGAAAAGCCTGCCGATTTTTAAAATCCCCGCTTCCGCTCTCCCCGACCGTCCCCTTCCCGGTCGCCTGAAAGCCGAAGCGGGAGCCGAAGCCCGGACTTTTAAAAATCCGCCGCCCGTCAGCCGAAGAATTCCCGGCTCCCCGCGGTCTCCAAAAGACAATTCCCGACTGGGACAGAGACGAAAACCATGAACATTCACGAATATCAGGCCAAGGATCTGCTGCGGGGGTACGGCGTCGCCGTTCCGCGCGGCGGCGTGGCTTTCACCCCGGAAGAGGCTGCATCGGTCGCCCGCGAACTCGGCGGTCCGGTCTGGGTGGTGAAGTCGCAGATCCATGCCGGTGGCCGCGGCGCCGGCCGGTTCCAGGACAATCCGGGCGGCAAGGGCGGCGTCCGCGTCGTCAAGTCGGTCGAGGAGGTCGCCTCCAACGCCGCCGAGATGCTGAACCACGTTCTCGTGACCAAGCAGACCGGCCCGGCGGGCAAGGAGGTCAAGCGCCTCTATGTCGAGGAAGGCGCCGACATCAAGCGCGAGCTGTATCTCGGCCTGCTGATCGACCGCGCCACCGGCCGCGTCACCATCATCGCCTCGACCGAAGGCGGCATGGAGATCGAAGAGGTCGCCCACAACACGCCCGAGAAGATCATCAAGGTCGCGGTCGACCCGGCCACCGGCATCCAGGGCTACCACACCCGCAAGGTCGCCTTCGCGCTCGGGCTGGAAGGCAAGCAGGTCGGTGCCGCCGCCAAGTTCATCCAGGCCGCCTACAAGGCCTTTGTGGATCTGGACTGCGCCATCGTCGAGATCAACCCGCTGATCGTCACCGGCTCGGGCGACATCCTGGCGCTCGACGCCAAGATGAGCTTCGACGACAACGCGCTGTTCCGCCACAAGGATGTCGCCGCCTTGCGCGACGAGGCGGAAGAGGATCCGGCGGAGATCGAAGCCGCCAAGCACGAGCTGAACTACGTCAAGCTCGACGGCAACATCGGCTGCATGGTCAACGGCGCCGGCCTCGCCATGGCGACGATGGACATCATCAAGCTGTACGGCGCCGAGCCGGCCAACTTCCTCGACGTCGGCGGCGGCGCCACCAAGGAGCGCGTCACCGCGGCCTTCAAGCTGATCCTGTCCGACAGCGCGGTCGAAGGCATCCTGGTCAACATCTTCGGCGGCATCATGCGCTGCGACGTGATCGCCGAGGGCGTKGTCGCCGCGGCSCGCGAMGTGMASCTGCAYGTKCCGCTGGTKGTSCGYCTGGARGGCACCAACGTCGATCTGGGCAAGAAGATCCTGGCCGARTCCGGCCTGCCGATCCTSTCSGCCGACAANCTNSWCGMCGMWGCCRMSRARAWSGTSGYCRMSGYSRWGAAGGAGGCCGCGTAACATGGCTGTTCTCGTCGACAAGAACACGAAGGTGATCTGCCAGGGCTTCACCGGAGCCCAGGGCACCTTCCACTCCGAGCAGGCCATCGCCTACGGCACCARGATGGTCGGCGGCGTCACGCCSGGTAAGGGCGGSGCCAAGCACCTCGACCTGCCGATCTTCGACACCGTCGCCGAGGCGGTCGAGAAGACSGGCGCCAACGCCTCCGTGATCTACGTGCCGCCGCCCTTCGCSGCSGACGCGATCCTGGAAGCCATCGAYGCCGAGATCCCGCTGGTGGTCTGCATCACCGAAGGCATCCCGGTGCTCGACATGGTCCGCGTCAAGCGYGCCCTGAACGGCTCRGCCACCCGCCTGATCGGCCCGAACTGCCCCGGCATCATCACGCCGGACGAGTGCAAGATCGGCATCATGCCGGGCCACATCCACAAGCGCGGCAAGATCGGCATCGTCTCGCGTTCCGGCACGCTGACCTATGAGGCGGTGGCGCAGACCACGGCGGCCGGCCTCGGCCAGACCACCTGCATCGGCATCGGCGGCGACCCGGTCAACGGCACCAACTTCGTCGACAGCCTGGAGCTGTTCGTGAAGGACCCGGAGACCGAGGGCATCATCATGATCGGCGAGATCGGCGGCGACGCCGAAGTCCGCGGCGCCGAGTTCATCAAGGCCTCGGGCACCAAGAAGCCGGTCGTCGGCTTCATCGCCGGCCGCACGGCTCCTCCGGGACGCCGCATGGGCCATGCCGGCGCGGTGATCTCCGGCGGCAACGACACCGCCGACTTCAAGATCGACTTCATGAAGTCGGTCGGCATCGCCGTCGCCGACAGCCCCGCCAGCCTGGGCTCTACCATGCAGGCGATCTTCAAAGGTTGACCGGCTTCAAAGGGTAACCGTTCCCCCGCGGGACCGCCGTCCGTGACGGTCCCGCGGTTTTAGCCAAGCCTTCTGTCACTCACGCCATCAGCCGCAACAGACAGGCGCAACCAACGCGCCGGACCCCGAGGGAGATGGGACATGAAAGCGCAAGCCCAAAACAGCATCCTGGCCCGCCGCATCATCCATGACGACCCCAGCGAGGGCGCCGCGGCCATCATCAAGACCGCGATCATCGAGACGCCGCGGGTGAAGAACGACAACGGCAAGGAGGCCAAGGCCGAGCGCGGCCAAGTGGTGCAGTCGCTGTGCCGCGCGCTGAACATCCTGACGATCCTCGGCTCCAACGACGGTCCGATGACGCTGACCGAGCTGTCGGAGGCCGCGAACCTGTCGCCCTCCACCACCCACCGCCTGCTGACGACCCTGCAGTACGAGCGCTATGTCCGCTTCGACCAGAGCGCGCGGGGCTGGGTGGTCGGCGTCCAGGCCTACATGACCGGCGCCAATTTCCTGAAGACCCGCAATCTGGTCGACGTCGCCCGTCCCCGCATGCGCCGCCTGATGGAGGAGAGCAGCGAGATCGTCAATCTGGCGGTCGAGGAGAATGGCGAGGCGCTCTATCTGGCCCGCGTCGGCGGCCCCCGCGCCGCCCAGGTCGCGGTGCCGCAGACCGACCGCACGCTGCTGCACTGCTCGGCCGTCGGCAAGGCGCTCTTGGCCGGCATGCCCGAGACCAAGGTGCAGACCATCGTGACCCAGCGCGGCATGCGCCAGTTCACCCGCAGCACCCTCTCGTCGCTGCCGGCGCTGTACCGCGACCTGACGCTGGTCCGCACCCGCGGCTATGCCCTTGACCAGGAGGAGCGGGTGTCCGGCCTGCGCTGTGTCGCCGCTCCGATCTTCGACGAGAATTCCCGTGTGATGGGTGCTCTGTCGCTGTCCGGCTCCAGCCGGCGCATCGAGGACGCGCGGCTGCGCGCGCTCGGCGAAATGGTCAAGCGCGCCGCCGCGGCGGTGACGCAGGAGCTGGGTGGCCGCGTGCCGGTTCCCAACTGATCCGTCCCTCACACGGGACAAAGAGACGCATCAAGCAAGAGAACGCCAAGAGCTGACGGCAGGTGGTGCACGTTGGCATTCCTCCCTGGCGCACTTCGGGCCGCATTCTTTACGGAATGCGGCCCTTTTTCTTGAGAAAAGAGCCGTTTCCACGGAATGGAAAAGCGTCTTTTTTCTCGGGAAAATGGACGTTGTCCGTGCGATTGTCTGTCTCGGGAAAGGCGTTCCTTTCTCATCGGGCGGATGTGTTGTTTTGCATGTTCGCGCTTCTCTCGGAGACTGGCCGTGCTGTGTGCAGCACGGCCATTTTTTTGACTTTTCCGCAGGGCGAAATCGGATCCATCGCCGCGTGGACTGGCCGTCCGCCGCGACGACACAGTGCCCCCCAGACCTTTCATGAGAATAGGGCAGGGGAGCAATTCGAATGGCAGAATCCAGACTGATGACGGCAATCGAGGTGAGCCAGCCCGGCAAGCCGGAGGTGCTGGTCCCGGCGCGCCGCCCGGTTCCCGATCCGGCGCCCGGCGAGATCCGCATCGCCGTCCAGGCCGCCGGCGTCAACCGGCCGGACGTGCTCCAGCGGCTCGGCAAGTACAACCCGCCGCCGGGCATCACCGACATCCCCGGCCTGGAGGTCGCCGGCACCGTCGATGCGCTGGGCGAGGGAGTCGAGGGCTGGCGCATCGGCGATCCGGTCTGCGCCCTGCTGGCCGGCGGCGGCTATGCCGAGTTCTGCGTCGTGCCGGCGGCGCAGTGCCTGCCGATCCCCGACGGCCTGTCGATGGCCGAGGCGGCAGCCCTGCCGGAGACCTTCTTCACCGTCTGGTCGAACGTGTTCGAGCGCGGCGCGCTTCAGCCCGGCGAGGCGCTGCTGGTCCATGGCGGCACGTCGGGCATCGGCACCACGGCGATCCAGCTGGGGGCCGCCTTCGGCGCGCGGGTCTTCGCCACCGCCCGCGGCGCCGAGAAATGCGCCGCCTGTGTCCGGCTCGGCGCCGAACGCGCCATCGACTATGCCGAGGAGGATTTCGTCGCGGCGGTCAAGGAGGCGACCGGCGGGGCCGGCGTGAATGTGGTGCTGGACATCGTCGGCGGCGATTACGTCGCCCGCAGCATCGACGCGCTGGCGGTCGAGGGCCGCTATGTCTGCATCGGCTTCGTCCGCGGCGCGACGGCCAACGTGAACTTCTTCCCGGTGATGACCAAGCGGCTGGTGCTGACCGGCTCGACCCTGCGCGCGCGGCCCATGGCCTACAAGCAGGCGGTGGCGGAGCAGCTGAAGGCGCGCGTCTGGCCGCTGGTGGCCGCCGGCACGGTCAAACCGGTCGTCCATGAGGTCTTCCCGCTTGCCAACGCCGCCGACGCCCACCGGCTGATGGAGAGCAACCAGCATGTCGGCAAGCTGGTGCTGGCGGTGGGGTGAACCGAAACTCTCTTCAGCTCAATCCAGCATCGGCAGCCCGGTCTCGATGCGGACCAGGGCTGCCAGCAGCGGGGCGCCGATGTCGCGGCGGACGAAGTTGCTGGCCTTTTCCGCCGCGTTGATCGCCAGCTGGAAGCTCCGGCGCCAGCGGTCGTCGTTGTAGAAGACCTTCTCCGCCTTGGCCCGCTGCGCCAGCAGGCCGGGGCGGCGGCCGGCGGCCTCGTCCACCAGCTTGTTCAGGCGGTTCATCAGATCGTTGGCGATGGCCGGCTCGCCGCGCTTCATCGCCGCTTCGATCAGCTCGGCAAAAGCCTCGCCGCGGGTGTCGATGTCCGCCACCTGATCGGCGTAGGCGACAGCCATGCCCGCCTCGCCGCGCTTGGCGAGCCGTCCCAGCACCGCCGGGATCGTCCAGGGATTCTCGTCCTGCACGGTGCTGAGCAGGCCCAGCGCCAGCTTCGGCTCGCCGATGTCGGCCGCCGCCACCGCCAGTTCCGGCGGGCAGCAGTCGCCGCGGGTTTCCTTGAACTTGGAGAACTGCGTCTCGACCGTGTTGAGGAACAGGGTGCGGGCCTGCGCCTCCTTGCCGGCGCGCAGCAGCGTCTGGGCGACCAGCCCCAGCTCCCAGGCGCAATTGTGGCTGGAGGCATAGCTCTTGGCCTCGTCGGCCAGCGCGTTGGTCAGGCCGCCGTCGCCGCGCCACGCCGCCGCCTTGGCGATGTCGGCGAGGTTGTAGATGCGGGTCGAGCAGTCGTTGATCTGCCGGGTGATGTCGAGCGCCAGCGGCGTCTGCCCCATCAGCGACAGGGCGCGGGCGACGAACAGGTCCTGACCGGAGCTGTCGGCGACGCCGCCGCGGCGGACCGCGCTGACGAAGGGCGCCATGATCTCCTTGGCGCGGCCGGTGTCGCCCAGCTGCTGGTAGGCGACGGCCAGCGACAGCCAGTCCCAGCGCGCCGCGTTGATCGGCGTTTCCACCGGCGGCAGCATCTCGCCGATGCGGTGGAGGAAGCACAGGCTGTTCAGCTGGTCGTTGCAGACCAGCGCACGGATGCGCGAGCGGAATTCGTAGAAATCGAAATCGCCGACGAACTGGTTGGTGACGAGCTGAACCGCCAGCGGGCTGTCGGGATATTTCGTCACGATGTCGTTGAACAGCTTGTCCGCCTCCTTCAGAAGGCGGCCCTCTTCGGCGACGTCATAGGTGTTGTCGGCTTGCCGGATCAGCTGCAAGGCCTGGACGAACAGGCGGTTGGCCGGGCCGGGAGTGCCGGAAGCCGGGTTGTCCGCCCCGCCGCCGTCCTGGTCCTGCGCCAGCACGGTCTGCTTCGCCTCATCCTGCCCAACTATACCCTGCACAGCCATATCCTGTGCCGCCTTCACCGCCGCGTCCTGCGCCGATGCGGGACCGGCCGCGAACGCCGCCGGCAGGCTCAAGGCTGCGGCGACGGCGGCGGTGCGGAGAACGGCGAGGACACGGGATAGGGCGGAGGCCATGGCGGTCGGGGTTCAACCCTGGATGTTTGGGTTCGGGAGCAGACGGACGTAGCTGACGACGCGTTGGACGTTGGGCACCGAGCGGGCCTGCTGGAGCGCGCGGTCCAGCTCGTCCTGCGAGCTGGCGACACCCATCAGATAGACAACGCCATCGACGGTATCGATGCTGTAGTTCTGGCTATGAATATCCGCATCGAACGTGATGCGGCTGCGGATCTGGGTCGAAATCCAGGTGTCGCGCGCGGTGTCCACGATGCTGGACCCGTTGTCGATCTGGATTTCGTTGATGACTTCCTTGACGCCCTGGGCCTGCCAGGCGAGGCGCACCGCGTCGAGCCGCATCTGCGCGTCGGCGGCGCGGCCGGTCAGCAGGACGCGGCCCTGATCGACGGTCAGCCCGATGCGGTTGGTCAGGTCGATGGAATGCTGCAGCCACAGCGAATTGATGCGGGCGCGGATTTCGGTGTCGCTGACGAAGCCGCCGAAGCCGCGTTCCTGCGTCGCCACGACGGCGGTTCCGCCCGCGGCGCCCAGCACCAGCGGCCCGCAGCCGGCCAGCGAAACACCGGCGGTGCAGGCGAGTGCGAAGACTGTCCAAAGGCGGCTCGAACCCGTCACAGTGTGCCTCCTTTCGCCTGCATGGCCAGCGCCGGGCGGAATCGGCGCGCGGCCGGAAAAAGTCACGGCGGAACAGTCTTTGCAATGGGGAAATTCGAGGCTTTCACCAGTCATCGTCACTTTGTCCCGAGGTGATGCACGGATGTTGCAGTCGCTGCGAGTGCGAAGGGATGTCCGCGAAGCACAAGTCGCCGCGACGCCTTCGCCAGTCTCACGGCGAAATCAGGCGAAAGCTGGGCTGGAAAGCACGCCGGCGATTTCACGGGCCAGGACGCGGGAAACCACCCGCCGGGCGGTCGCGTCGCGCAGGATTTCCTCGTCCCTGGGGTTGGAGAGGAAACCGGTTTCCACCAGCACCGACGGCACGTCCGGGGCCTTCAGCACCGCGAAATTGGCCGCGCGCATCGGGTTTTCGAGCAGGCGCAGCTCCTTGCCCGCCCCCTCCACCAGAATCTGGCGGGCGGCCAGCGAGGCATGGCGGGTGTGGCGCGCCGTCAGGTCCATCAGGATGTCCTTGACGATCCGGCCGCCGCCGACCGCCCCCGGCTTGCCGAAGCGGTCGGCCTGGTTCTCCTGCTGGGCGAGGCGGGAGGCGAAGGAGTCCGATGCCTTGTCCGACAGGATGTAGGCGGACAGGCCGCGGGCATCGGCATTGGGGGCGCTGTCGGCGTGGATCGACACGAACAGGTCGGCCCCGGCCTCGCGCGTCAGCGCAACCCGGTCGTCCAGCGCCAGGAAACGGTCGTCGCGCCGCGTCAGCCTGACGGCGACGCCATGCCGCTCGGCCAGGATGCGCGCCACGTCGCGCGCGATGTCCAGCGTCACCTCCTTCTCGAAAGTGCCGCGGGTGCCGATGGCGCCGGGATCGTTGCCGCCATGGCCGGGATCGAGCATCACCAGCCGCGACCGCGACGAAGTGCCGCTGGCCGGTTTGCGGTCGGGCCGCCGGCCCGACGCCTGGGCGCTGCCCGAACCCAGAGGCTGGGCCAGCGCCAGACCGGCGGCGCCGAAGGCGGTTAACCAAAGCTTGCTGAGCCCGAGCCCAAGCAGCTGTCGTCGATCCATGGCCAAAAATACCGTGCTGCAAAGGAGGGAAGGCATCGGCACCAAGCCGTGCCATCCGTTCATCTAGCCTGAATCATTAACCAATGCGGCGGCGCAAAAGTATTGTCAAGGCCGGCCAGATTACCGTTTCTGAATATTTGTGGGCATTCGGTAACCGGGGCAGACTTGACGTGCCGAGGATTCGACAGAGGTCATTGGTTGCTTGATGGCGAATTGAAAAAGCGCTAAAATTTTAGCGATCAGCTCGGGAGGTGTCGATGTTGAGGAAAGCACTGTTCAACATCATCCGGCAAGAGCAGCGCGATATCGAGGACAAGCTCGAACGCGAGGAACAGCAGCAGAGTCCTGACGTCCGCCGGATCGTCGGCCTGCAACAGGAGGCCACCAGCCTGCGTCGTGAGTTGGAACATTTCCACGACGTTTGACCCCGGCCATCGGCTTTGGCCGACCGGGGTCTTTTGGGTGGGTCGCCACTGAATTCTGTGACCGATCGGTCGCGCCCCCTTCTCCGCAGGATCGCGGGGAAGGGGATTTTTGTTTCCGGGTCCATCGTTCCCGCAGTCAGGCAGGGGACTCAAGCGCCAGCCTTGAAACGCCAGCTCCGAGTGTCGGCCCTTTCCAGTCAGACTGCCCGCCCGATGATCTCCGTTGGTGCGATCAATCCCCGTTCCAAGATGTCGCTCATGTTCGCGGCCTTCCGCTGCGCGGAATCACCCATCAGGATGTGCAGGCCAAGCGGCGGCGGACCTCCGCTTTGTGCGGCCTGGGCACGCATCCGGCGAAAGAATTCGATGGCGGACTCGCGGCGGCTGCGCTCCTTCTCGACAGCGAACCCGGCGCCTTTCAGCATTGCCCGGTAGGCGTCGGCGCTCTCGACGAAACTCGTCCCGGCGCTCGATGCCCACGGCAGCGGAAAAGTCAGGTCGCCTTCGCCCTGGCGCATCACGTCGTAGATCCCGATGACGCCGCCGGGCCGGAGCACCCGCCGGATTTCGGCGAACAGCCTCTCCTTGTCCGGGATGTTCATGCCGACATGAAGCATATACGCACCGTCGAACGTGCCGGCCTCAAATGGCAGGGCAAGTGCGCTTCCTTGCCGGTAGGCCACCCGGCTCTCCAGCCCAACGCGCCTCGCCAGGGCTTCGGCCACCCGGACATACTCGTCCGTCAGGTCGATGCCGTTGATTCGGCAGCCGCGTTCGGAGGCGAAATAGCGCGATGCTCCGCCCAGCCCGGAGCCGATATAGAGCAGATTGAGGCCCGGAGCCAGCCCCATCTGTTCCGCGAATTCGATGGTTGCCTGCCGTCCGCCAATGTGAAACTCATCCACCGGCGCGAGGTCGGCGAGGGTGAGGTGTTCGATGTCCTTTCCCGAGGCGGCCAGCGCGGCAAGGATCGTCCGCTCCAGCGATCCATGACTGTAATGCTGTGCCACGGACTGTTCGATCTTCATTGCGCCGCCTCCGGACAATGCAATGTGTGCGGCCAACATACCGTTGATGCCGGATGGCTGACCATCGGCTATTCGGTGCGGGGGTCAGTTGAAATGGACAGTCCGGAGGGCAGGAGCCATCCGTTTGTAAAGAACCTCCGCTTCGTGTCGGCCCATTAACCCGGCCCCTTAACCCAGCTTGGCGTATCCGCGTTCGATCACGCGCTCCGCGGCCTCGTACACCGCCAGCATCTGCTCGTAGGCTGCGCGCAGGCGGGCGAGGTCCGCGACGGCGGCAGCGTCCGGGTGCCGGGACTCCGACATCTTCAGGCCGGCACGGATATAGTCGGCGCGCAGTTCCGCCACCCGCACCGCCATCCGCAGGAAGGAGTCGCGGTTGAGATTCGGCAATTCGCGTCCGATGACCTCGCAGTTGGCCTCCAGGATCGCGGCGTCCATGTTTTCCAGGAAATGGCGGATGCGCTGGCTGCGGCTGCTGTCGGCGGCGTCCGCCGTCATCAGCTTGTCGACCTTGCCCTTGGTGTATTCACCGATGATCTTGCCGCCGGATGCCATGGGTGACTCCGTCTTCCTCCGCCGGCCGGTCCGGCCGCCGTCGCCGATTGTCGCACCGCCGGCCGGCCGATGCCAGAGCGGCGTGGACCGCCCGGCATCGGGGACAATCGCGTTGGACGGCACAGCCATGTGCACACCCGTTCATGAAGCGGGTGCAACATCGTGGCGTTCGTGCTAGGGAAGCTTCCCCCTTTTCTTGCTGTTACGTCATGGTGGACGCGCGATGTCTGAGACCGGCTCCGACTATATCCTCACCGTTTCCTGCCCCGACACCGTCGGCATCGTCTTCGCGGTGTCCGGCTTCCTGGCGGAGCGGAGCTGCAACATCATCGACAGCGCGCAGTTCGGCGACCGCATCTCCGGCCTGTTCTTCATGCGCGTCAGCTTCAACGGCAACCCGGCCGGGCAGACCAAGGCGCAACTGGAGGCCGACTTCGCGGCGCAGGTGGCGGACCGCTTCGGCATGACCTGGAAGATTCACGACGCCCGGCGCCGCCCGCGCGTGCTGATCATGGTGTCGAAGTTCGGCCATTGCCTGAACGACCTGCTGTACCGCTACCGCACCGGCTATCTGCCGATCGAGATCCCGGCCATCGTCTCCAACCACCGCGATTTCTATCAGCTGGCGGCGTGGCACAACATCCCGTTCCACCATCTGCCGGTCGCGTCCGACAACAAGGCGCAGCAGGAAGCCCGCCTGCTGGAGATCGTCGACGAGGAAAAAATCGACCTCGTGGTGCTCGCCCGCTACATGCAGGTGCTGTCCGGCGCGCTGTGCGAGCGGATGGCCGGCCGGGTGATCAACATCCACCACAGCTTCCTGCCCAGCTTCAAGGGCGCCAAGCCCTACCATCAGGCCCATGCGAGAGGCGTGAAGCTGATCGGCGCCACCGCGCACTATGTCACCTCCAACCTCGACGAAGGCCCGATCATCGAGCAGGAGGCGGAGCGTGTCGACCATACGATGACGCCCGACGACCTGGTGGCCATCGGGCGTGACATCGAGAACATCGTGCTGGCCCGTGCCGTCCGCTACCACGTGGAGCATCGTGTACTGCTGAACGGCAACAAGACGGTGGTCTTCCGCTAAAACCTCCCGAGTGAAGCGGCGCCGCCCCTCAATGGGGCTGCGCCGTCTCGCGGGCATCTTCCGGCTGCGGCATGAACACGGCCCGCGTGATCGCCTGTTCGATCTGGTCGCGGGTGAAGGGCTTCGGAATCACCGGGCCCAGATGCTCCAGCCCGTGCTTGGCCAGATCGTCCGGGAAGGCGGTGACGAAGATCACCGGCAGGAACCGGCGGGCCCGCAGCTCGCGCGCCACTTCCAGCCCGTTGTCGCCGTCGGCCAGCCGGATGTCCATCAGGGCCAGCGTCGGCCGGTGCTCGGCCGCCAGCGACAGCGCCTCGTCCATCGTCGCCGCGTTGCCGCAGACGATGTGGCCCATGCCGCGCACCGTCTCCGCCAGATCGTAGGCGATGATAGCGTCATCCTCGACGATCAGGATGGTGGCGGTCAGCCGGGCACGGACGCGCTCGCGGGCGTGGGTCAGCCGTTCCACCGCGTCTTCCGGGGCAAGGCCCAGCACGGCGGCGGCCTCGCCGACCGGCAGGTCCTCCAGGTTGACCAGCAGGTAGAGCCGGCGGTCGGTCTCCGCCAGCGTCATCAGCGCCGATTCCACCGGATGATAGGGCGCGACCGCCGGGGGCGAGCCGTCTTCATCCTGCAGTTTGTGCAGATGGCGATAGAGCGTGCCGCGCGACGTGTCGTCGCCGCGGCCGCTCTCCGCCTCGTCCGCCTCCAGGTACCATTCCAGGGTGCGGGTCACCAAGGCGTCCCCCCGCCCGTTCGTCCCGGTCAGCGCGCGGGCGTAGCGGCGCAGGTAGGGCAAATGCTGCATGAAGTGACCGGTGTACTGCTCCATCTCTCTCCCCGTGCCTTTCTGCGGCGCGTGTTCCTGGCATCCACCCGATGTGCCGTTTCCGGGACCCCGGATACGGCCGGTGCAACTCGATCTCTCCCGGGCGCCTGTTCCCGGTCCGCATGTCCGGCGCTGAAATCCGGCGACCGGACCGCCTGGGCGGCCCTGCCGAAAATCACTGCGCCGTCGCCGCTGCTTCGATCAGCAGACTGACTCATCCCGAGCTGCAGCGGTGGAGTTCATATGGCGCAGTCCGCGGCCTAACGGGAGTGAACCCGAAAGATTTATTCGAGATACCGACAACGGATTACTCAGCCTGAATACTATGAAGCAAGGCCGGCTACGGCCCGCCGGGCCTTGCGTGCGGCCTATGACCGGCAGGCATAGGGGATGCCGGAGGGGCGGACTTAACCGTTCGGAAAGGCTTACAAGCCTACTCTGTCTTTGCCCTCCGGCATCGGTCTTTCCGCTGCCGTGCGAGGGCGAGGCGAGTGTTCCCGATCCTCGTGCGCGCCGGCCAACCCCCAGGCCGGCGCGTTTTTCTTTTCGGCCAAGGCAGCGATTCGAATCGCCGACTGTCCCGCTCGGGAACCAACCGTCAGCGGCGGTGTTGGACTTGGCATGGTGTGATTCCTCCCTGAACCGCCGATCCTAATCGCCGCCGGGCGCCGCCGCGACATCACGCGGGTGGCGCCGGCGGCGAACTTTTATCTGTCAAGATAATGGCCATGTCGCCGCTTCGCTTCCGTCAATCGGGGACTTTCACAAGCCGGCACTTGCAACGCGTTTAATCCAACGTTAAGGACATCGGCACACGGTTGGGGTACGGCGTCTTTGGGCGCGCCCTGCCGTTTCAAGGCCGGCGGACCTGTGCCGGCCGGGGTATCGCGTGGGCTGCCGCATCGGGTCCGGGTTTGTGCATGGAAGACCAAGAGTTGGATCGGTCCCTGATGGACGGCATTCCGCCGGATGAGCTGGCCGACTTCGCCCGGTGGCGGGAGCGCGTGCGCGGCACGAACATTTCCGAGAAGACGCTGCTGGCGACCGACTATCTCAATCACTTCAACGAAATCGTGATGCTGATCGAGATGATCCCGGACATGCCGGACATGCTGGAGGAATGCCGCATCTGGCAGCCCAAGAGCTATGCCGAGCATTTCCGCGACAGCGGCTTCTCCGACAAGGAACTGGCGATCGAAGCCTACGGCCATGTGCCGTCCAAGTTCCTCCGTCCTTTCGAGGACACCATCGCCCAGGCCCATCAGGTGATCGCCCACACGCTGGAACGGATCGGCACCGACATCGACAGCGGCGATCCCGTCAAGCTGCGGATGGACTGCCAGACCTCCGTCGCGATGATCCACCGCATCATCCAGATCGCCAACGGCATCATCCACGGCACCGCCCACGTGATGGAGCAGGGCGAGATCGATCTTTACCTGCAGAACGGCTGACGATCGGTACGCCGACCCGTACTTTCGTTCCAAATCATGCGTCTTACCAACGAAAAACTGGCCTTTTCAGTCACTTGTCCCGGCACGAATGGCGATTGATGGTGCACCCACCATTCGTTCGTTGCATGGCTCACTTGCTCCCCCTGGCACTATAGTCGGATCATAAAAGACAAGACGGAGGCGTGTTCATGCGTCCTCTGCGGGGGGAGATGGAGCATTGCCCATGAAGGGATGCGCATTCGCGCCGGCCGACGGTATGGCCGTGTCTGAACCGCGCGTGTGGCGGCCGGGTCCGCCCACCGATCACGCCGGCCCCGTTCTTCCCGTCCTGCAACGGGGGGAGATGACGCAGCGCATGATGCCATCCGGACATTTGGACAGCTTCACCCGTGACCGGCTGCCGGCGCCGTCGCAGCGCCCCGACCTGATCCTCGACCGTCCCGAACTCCAGTACCCGCAGCGCCTCAACGCCGTGTCCGTCCTGATCGACGGCTGGCGCGAGCGCGGCTGGGACGGACGTCCCTGCCTGATCGGCGGCGATGGCGAGGTATGGAGCTATGGCCGGATGCGCGACACCGTCGACCGCATCGCCCGCGTCCTGACCGAGGATTACGGGATGGTCACCGGCAACCGCGTCCTGCTGCGCGGCCCCAACACGCCGATGCTGGCCGCCTGCTGGCTGGCGGTGATCAAGGCCGGCGGGGTGCTGGTGCCGACCATGCCGCTGCTGCGCGCGCCCGAGCTGGCCGACGTGCTGAAGCGTGCCTCCATCGACATGGCGCTGTGCGACACGCATTTCCTCGACGATCTGGAAGAGGCGGCGCTGCCGTCGCTGCGCATCGTCGGTTTCCGCGACGGCGAGCTGGAACACCGCATCGCCACCAAGCCGCCGGGCTTCGAGGCCGCCGACACGGCGCAGGACGATGTCGCACTGATCGCCTTCACCTCCGGCACCACCGGCACGCCGAAGGCCGCCGCCCATCTGCACCGCCATCTGCTGGCGATCTCCGACCTGTCGCCGCGCTCGGTGCTGGGGACGACGGCCGAGGATGTCTTCTGCGGCTCGCCGACGCTGGCCTTCGCCTACGGGCTGGGCGGGCTGCTGCTGTTCCCGCTGCGCATCGGCGCCTCGGTGATCCTGCTGGAGCGCGGGACCGCCGACCGGCTGATCGAGGCCGCCACCCGCCACAAGGCGACGGTGATGTTCACCGTGCCGACCGTCTATCGCGGCATGATCGGCCGCATGGCCGCCGACCCGGCGCTGGCGAAGGGGCTGTCCGGCCTGCGCCTGTGCATCTCGGCCGGAGAGCCGCTGCCGCAGCAGACCTTCGAGGGCTGGCGCGACGCCACCGGCCTGGAAATCCTCGACAGCCTGGGCACCACCGAACTGCTGAACGCGGTGCTGCATGCTGTGCCCGGCAATGTGCGGCCGGGCTCCACCGGAAAGCCGGTGCCGGGCTATGAGGCGATGGTGGTGGACGACCAGTTCCGCCGGCTTCCCCCCGGTCAGGTCGGCCGGCTGGCGGTGCGCGGGGCGACGGGGTGCCTGTATCTCGACGATCCGCGTCAGGAAAGCTATGTCCAGCAGGGCTGGAACCTGACCGGCGACGCCTTCCACGTCGATGAGGACGGCTTCTTCTGGTACCACGCCCGCACCGACGACCTGATCGTCTCGGCCGGCTACAAGATCTCCGGGCTGGAGGTCGAGAACATCCTGCTGAGCCACGATGCGGTGCAGGAGTGCGCGGTGATCGCCGCGCCCGACCCCGTGCGCGGAACCATTCCCAAGGCCTTCGTCGTCCTGCGCGACGATGTCCGTCCCGACGAGCGTCTGGCCGAGGAGCTGCAAAGCTTCGTCAAGGAGCACATCGCGCCCTACAAATACCCCCGCGCGGTGGAGTTCCTCGACGCCCTGCCGCGGACGGAAACCGGCAAGGTCCAGCGCTTCAAGCTGCGCCGCCGCGCCTGGCAGCCGGACGAGGCGGAGTAAAGCGTCCCTACCGGGAGAAGCCGGCGTAGCGGGTCAGCCGGATGTTGCGCGCCTCCAGCAGGGCGGCGAACTCCGGCCCGCGCAGATAGTCGTATTCGGCGCGCCGCGGCTCGACCAGCGTGTCGACGCGGCGCAATTCCTCGTCGGGCAGGCCAGGGTGGACCATCACCAGGGTCCGGCCGCCGATCCCGTCGCCAATTCCGTCGAGAAAACGGGACATCAGGTCGGCGAAGGGCCGGCTGCCGGCAAAGTCGTAGACTCCGGCGAAGCGGTCGTTGGCCGGGATGCCACGGTCCCGCACCATGCGCCTCAGCCCGCCGCCCAGCCCGCCGATCAGCAGCGTCTTCGGCACCGCCACGCCCCGGCGCAGCACCGCAGCCACTGGCTCGCCGCACAGGCGGACATAGGCGCCGGGCAGGGAAGCCAGCGCCTCCGCCACCGCATCGCGGACGACCGGCAGTTGGTGGATGTGCTGGTGGCCGTCGATATAGTCGGGCGGGGCACCCCAGGCGTCGGCGAAGGCGGCGATCTGGCGCGACAGTTCGTCACGGATTTCCGCCTTTGCCGCCGGGCTGTTCAGCCTCCCGCGATAGGCCCAGCCCATCAGCCGTCCCAGCGGCGGCAGCCGGCCGTCCGGCGCCAGCGTCGGCATCGAGCCCAGCGGCGGCTGGTCGGTCAGGGTGAAATGCAGCCCGACGTCGGCCTTGCCCTTCAGCTCGCGCAACGCATCCGCGCCGCTGCGCCAGTGCGGGCAGAGGCTCATGACCGAGGTGGCGGTCAGCCGGCCCCGGGCGATCAGGTCGCGGATGGCGGCGTTGACGCCGGGCGCCAGCCCGTAATCGTCGGCGCAGAGCAGCAAGGGGGTGGATGCGGTATCGGTCATGGCCGGACGGATGCGGGTGGCGAAGGTCCGGCCAAGATGGGAGGGCCGCCCTTGCCGATCAAGCGATACCGGTTGGCATGCCGCTCAGGCCGCTTTGCCTGCCGGTTCCGCCGCCGGCTTGCGGGCTTGCAGGGTGGCGAGCATCACGCCGGGCAGCACCAGAAGCACGCCCATCAGGTGGAAGCCCTGCAACGGTTCGGACAGCATCGCCCACGAGGCCAAGGCCGCCCACAACGGCGACACGTACAGCGCGGTGGAGGCGCGGGCCGCACCCATCATCAGGATGGTCTTCTGATAGGCGAGCAGCGCCAGCACCGAGGCGAACAGCGCCACGGCGACGATCGACAGGACGGTGGAGACGGAAAAGGGGACCGGCCGCACCGCCACCGTCTCCCACGCATAGAAGGGCGCCAGCACCAGCACGCCGGCCAGCGCATTGGCGGCGAAAGCGGTGACCACCGGCAGGGGTGTGCCCGATTGCCGCAGCAGGATGGTGTAGACCGACCAGGACACCGCCCCGGTCAGCACCAGGAGGTCGCCGCCATTGAAGGACAGGTGCCGCAAAGCCTCCAGGTCGCCGCGGGTCAGGATCACCAGCACCCCGGCCATCGCCAGCAGGATGCCGAGGATCTGCCGCGGGCGGATGGCGTCGCCCAGCCAGACCGCGCCCAGCGCCAGGATCATCGCCGGGCTGGTGGCATAGATCAGGCTGGCGTTGGTGGCGCTGGTCCGCTCCAGCCCGTAATAGACGATGGCCCCTGAAATCCCCTGGCCCAGCACGCCCAGCAGCAGATAGCGCCGCCATTGCGCCTTCAACTGGCCGCGGTGGGCCAGCAGGCCCGACAGGGCGAAGGGCAGCACGATCAGGAAGGCGATCAGCCAGCGCCAGAAGGCCAGCCCGATCGGCGGCACCACATGCGCCGCCGCCCGCCCGACCACGGGGTTGGAGGCCAGCAGCGCGGACCCGACGATGTAGAGGCTGTAGGCAGCCAGCGGCCCGGACCGCAGAAAGGACGGCAGAAACGGAAAGGGCATGCCGGACCGGTATCCGAAAAATGGTTTCATAACAGGTGCAACCCAGCCTAGCATGGGGTTGGTCGCCGGACTTCACGGCGGGTGCGCATGGCAGCCGACCGCCTCCATCGGCTGCGCGTATTTCCCCGGCGACACACCCGGAAGGCCTGATTCGCCGGGGTAGGAAGCTGCCGGTTCGGTCAACCGGATGGTTGGCTTTGCAACTGTTTCGTTTTCGGGGGCGAAAATGTATCCATACGGACGTATTGGCGCCACGAATTGTGCCCTGCGCCACGGTATAGCCACGTATGCATGTAGGCGTTGACAGGCGCCTTGGGCTCGCGCCAAATGGCGACGCTATTTCCAAAGGCGTTCTGGCAAATTTCCATACGCTCCAATCGGAATCGGGAGGCAAGACGAATGAAGCGCATCCTGCTGGGTGCCGGGCTTGGTATGGCCGCGGCGCTGGCGCTGTCGGCGCCGGCCCAGGCGGCGAAGACCCTTGTTTATTGCTCCGAGGGTAGCCCCGAAAACTTCAACCCCATGTTGAACACGACCGGCACCAGCTTCGACGTTGCTCTTCCGGTCTACAACAACCTCGTCCAGTTCGAGCATGGCGGCACCAAGGTCGTTCCCGGCCTGGCGGAATCCTGGACCATCTCCGACGACGGGCTGGTCTACACCTTCAAGCTGCGTGCCGGTGCCAAGTGGCACAGCGTCGGCGATTTCAAGCCGACCCGCGACGCCAACGCCGACGACGTGATCTTCTCGTTCGAGCGCCAGTGGAAGCCGGAGCATCCCTTCCACAAGATCTCCGGCGGCGCCTACGATTACTTCAACGACATGGCGATGCCCAAGTTGTTGAAGTCGATCGAGAAGGTCGACGACCTGACGGTCAAGTTCACGCTGAACGCGGTCGAGGCGCCGTTCCTGGCCAACCTCGCCATGCCGTTCGCCCCGATCATGTCGGCCGAATACGGTGCGATGCTGCTGAAGAAGGGCACGCCGGAGAAGCTGGACCAGGTTCCGGTCGGCACCGGTCCCTTCCAGTTCGTCGCCTACCAGAAGGACGCCGTCATCCGGTACAAGGCGTTCGAGCAGTATTGGGGCGGCAAGCAGCCGCTCGACAACCTCGTCTTCGCGATCACGCCCGATGCGGCGGTTCGTCTGGCCAAGCTGAAGGCCAACGAATGCCAGATCATGCCGTATCCGAATCCGGCCGACATCGACGGCATGAAGAAGGACACCTCCATCGTCGTTCAGGAGCAGGAAGGCCTGAACGTCGGTTACGTCTCCTTCAACGTGACGAAGAAGCCGTTCGACGACGTGCGCGTCCGCCGCGCCGTCAGCATGGCGCTCGACAAGAAGGCGACCGTCGCCGCGGTCTATCAGGCCGCCGGCGTCCCGGCCAAGAACCCGATTCCGCCGACCATGTGGTCGTACAACGACGCCATCGAGGATTATCCCTACGACGTCGAGCGCGCCAAGAAGCTGCTCGCCGACGCAGGCTATCCCAACGGCTTCGAGACCGACCTGTGGGCGATGCCGGTGCAGCGCCCGTACAACCCCAACGCCAAGCGCGTCGCCGAGATGATGCAGGCCGATCTGGCCAAGGTCGGCATCAAGGCGAAGATCGTGCAGTACGAGTGGGGTGAGTACCGCAAGCGGATGCAGCAGGGCGAGCACCAGATGGGCATGCTCGGCTGGACCGGCGACAACGGCGATCCGGACAACTTCCTCTACACCCTGCTGGGTTGCGAGGCTGCGCGTCCGGGCGGCAACAACCTGTCGAAGTGGTGCAACAAGGAGTTCGACGACCTCGTCGTCCAGGCCAAGCGCACCACCGACATCGCCGCGCGCACCAAGCTGTACGAGCAGGCGCAGGTCATCTTCAAGGAAGAGGCCCCGTGGTACACCATCGCCCATTCGGTGGTTTACACGGGCCTCGCCAAGAACGTCGTCGGCTACAAGATGGACCCGTTCGGCGTCCATCGCTTCGAAGGCGTCGACCTGAAGTAATGCGCGACGCGCCCCTGCAAAAAGGGGGTGCGGCGCCGGGTGTACCGGGTTGGAGGCGTGGGGTTCCACGCCTCCAACCCTTTGAACAGAGTGGCATTCCCAACCCTGCGCAAGCGGGGAAGGGCCGGAGTGGGGGCAGGTGCCCCTGATGGAACGGGGCGTCGGCCCAAACGGTTTTTGTACCGGTTCGGCGCTCCGTTCCAGTTTTCACCGTAGTTTTAAAAAACGAGTACCCGTCGATGCTTCGCTTCATCCTGACGCGGGTAAGCTTGGTGATTCCGACTTTTCTCGGCATCACCTTTCTGACCTTCATCCTGATCCGGCTGGTTCCCGGCGACCCCATCGAGGTGCGCGTCGGCGAACGGGGTATCGCGCCCGATCGGCTGGCCGCCCTCCGCCATGAACTGGGTCTCGACCAATCGCTCTGGCAACAGTTCCTCGATTATGTCGGCAACGTGCTGTCCGGCGATTTCGGTCTCTCGCTGGTCACCCACAATTCGGTGCTGAGCGAATTCGTCACCCTGTTCCCGGCGACGCTCGAACTGGCGCTGTGCGCCATGCTGTTCGCGACGCTGGTGGGCCTGCCGGCCGGCATCCTGGCGGCGGTCAAGCGCGGATCGCTGTTCGACCACGGCGTGATGGGCGCCAGCCTGACCGGCTATTCCATGCCGATCTTCTGGTGGGGCCTGCTGCTGATCCTGTTCTTCTCGGTCGCACTGGGCTGGACCCCGGTTTCGGGGCGCCTGGATCTGGTCTATTACGTGGAGCCGGTGACCGGCTTCATGCTGATCGACACGCTGATGGCCGGCGATTACGAGGCGTTCCGCTCGGCGCTGTCGCATCTGATCCTGCCGACCATCGTGCTCGGCACCGTGCCGCTGGCCGTGGTGGCGCGCATGACGCGCTCGGCCATGCTGGAGGTGCTGGGCGAGGATTACATCCGCACCGCCCGCGCCAAGGGTCTGGCCAGCGGCCGGGTCATCGGCATGCATGCGCTGCGCAACGCGCTGATCCCGGTGGTGACCGTCATCGGCTTGCAGGTCGGCACGCTGCTGGGCGGCGCCATCCTGACCGAGACCATCTTCTCCTGGCCGGGCGTCGGCAAATGGCTGATCGAATCGATCAACCGCCGCGACTATCCGGCCCTGCAGGGCGGCGTCCTGCTGATCGCCACCTCGGTGATCCTGGTCAATCTGCTGGTGGACGTGCTTTACGGCGTCCTCAACCCCCGCATCCGTCACGCGCGGTGAGGCCAATCCATGTCCGCTGAAACCTCGACCAATCCAAAGCCCGCCGTCCCGGAACCGATCGCCGTGTCGTGCCCGCCGCACCCGCTGACCGAGTTCTGGTATCACTTCAAGCAGAACAAGGGCGCGCTCGGCGGTCTGGTGGTGATCGCGCTGATCGCGCTGATCGCCATCTTCGCCGGCGTCATCGCCCCGCACAATCCCGACATCCAGTACCGCGACGCCATCCTGACCCCGCCGGTCTGGCAGGAGGGCGGAAGCTGGAGCTACATCCTGGGCACCGACGACATCGGCCGCGACATGATGTCCCGCCTGATGTACGGCGCGCGGCTGTCGATGATGATCGGCCTGATCGTCGTCACCCTGTCGCTGGCCGTCGGGCTGGGGCTGGGGCTGGTCGCCGGCTTCTTCGGCGGCATGGCCGACGTGCTGATCATGCGCGCCATGGACATCCTGCTGGCGCTGCCGTCGCTGCTGCTGGCGGTGGTGGTGGCCGCCATCCTCGGGCCGGGGCTGGTGAACGCCATGCTGGCGGTGTCGGTGGTGGTGATCCCGCACTATGCCCGCCTGACCCGCGCCGCCGTGCTGGCCGAGGTGAACAAGGACTATGTCGTCGCCTCGCGCGTTGCCGGGGCCGGGCCGCTGCGCCTGATGCTGATCGTGGTTCTGCCCAACTGCGTCGCCCCGCTGATCGTGCAGGCGACGCTGGGCTTCTCCACCGCCATCCTCGACGCCGCGGCGCTGGGCTTCCTCGGCCTCGGCGCGCAGCCGCCGACGCCGGAATGGGGCACCATGCTGGCCTCCTCGCTCCAGTTCCTCCAGCGCGCCCCCTGGGTCGTGACCTGGCCCGGCATCGCCATCCTGGTGACGGTGCTGGCCTTCAATCTGTTGGGCGACGGTCTTCGCGACGCGCTCGACCCCAAGCTGAAGCGTTGACCTCATGCCTCTTCTCGACATCAAGAACCTGTCGGTCGAGTTCACCACCCGCGCCGGCACCTTCCGCGCGGTGGATGGCATCGACCTGACCGTGGACGAAGGCGAGGTCGTCGGCATCGTCGGCGAATCCGGCTCCGGCAAGTCCGTCACCTCGCTGGCGGTGATGGGGCTTCTCGGCTCCAACGGCCGCGTCGTCGCCGACCGGATGATGTTTGGCGGCCGGGACCTGCTGACCATGTCCGCCGCCCAGCGCCGGAAGATCACCGGCAAGGACGTCGCCATGGTCTTCCAGGAGCCGATGACCAGCCTGAACCCCTGCTTCACCGTCGGTTTCCAGATCATGGAGACCCTGCGCGTGCATGAGGGGCTGTCCGGCAAGGCGCTGCGCAACCGCGCCATCGCCCTGCTGGAGCAGGTCGGCATCCCCGCGCCGGAAACCCGCCTGTCGGCCTTCCCGCACCAGTTGTCGGGCGGCATGAACCAGCGCGTGATGATCGCCATCGCCATCGCCTGCAACCCGCGCCTGCTGGTGGCGGACGAGCCGACGACAGCGCTGGACGTCACCATCCAGAAGCAGATCCTCGACCTGCTGGTCCAGTTGCAGCGCGAGCGCGGCATGGCGCTGATCCTGATCACCCACGACATGGGCGTGGTGGCGGAGACGGCCCAGCGCGTCGTCGTCATGTATGCCGGCCAGGTGGCGGAAACGCGCCCGGTCCAGTCCCTGTTCGAACGGCCGCGCCACCCCTACACCGGCGCCCTGCTCGACGCGCTGCCGGAGCGGGCGCTCGGCAAGCGCCGGCTGCCGACCATTCCCGGCATGGTGCCGGGCATCGCCGACCGGCCGGCCGGCTGCCTGTTCAGCCCGCGCTGCCGCTTCGCCGACGCGCGTTGCCGTGCCGAACGCCCGGCGCTGTTCGATGTGGACGACGGGCGCGCGCGCTGTTTCTACCCGCTGCCGGACGGCCATCCCGCCGCCGGGGAGGCGCTGTGATGAGCATCGAGACCGAACCCCAGAACGGACCGCACATCTTCGAGGCCTCGGCCGGCAATTCGGTCGTGCTGGAAGCCCGCGACCTGCGCAAGCACTATGCGGTCAAGCGCGGCGCCTTCAAGCCGATGGCGACGGTGAAGGCGCTGGACGGCGTGTCCTTCCGTCTTCAGGCCGGCAAGACGCTGGCGGTGGTCGGCGAGTCGGGCTGCGGCAAGTCGACGCTGGCCCGTTCCGTCACCATGATCGAGCCGCCCAGCTCGGGCGAGCTGCTCTATGACGGCCGCGAGGTCGTCGGGCGCAGTGCCGCGGAGATGAAGGAGCTGCGCCGCACGGTGCAGATGGTCTTCCAGAATCCCTACGGCTCGCTGAACCCGCGCAAGACGGTCGGCTCCATCCTGACCGAGCCGCTGGTCATCAACACCGCCATGGACAAGCACGAGCGGCGCGACCGCGCGGTTGCCATGATGGGGAAGGTGGGCCTGCGCCCCGATCAGGTCGACCGCTATCCGCACATGTTCTCCGGCGGCCAGCGCCAGCGCATCGCCATCGCCCGCGCGCTGATGCTCAGTCCTCGCGTCGTCGTCGCGGACGAGCCGGTGTCGGCGCTCGACGTGTCGATCCAGGCGCAGGTGCTGAACCTGATGATGGATTTGCAGGAAGAGCTGAACCTCGCCTACCTGTTCATCTCCCACGATCTCAGCGTGGTGCGCCACATCGCTGATTCGCTGATGGTGATGTATCTGGGCAAGCCGGTGGAACATGGCGCCAAGGACGTGGTGTTCACCCGTCCGCGCCATCCCTACACCCGCATCCTGCTGGCGGCGACGCCGCGGGTGAACCCGGATCTCCGCCTCGACCGTGTGGTGCCGAAGGGCGAGCTGCCGTCGCCGCTGAACCCGCCGCCCGGTTGCTCCTTCCACAAGCGCTGCCCCTTCGCCACCGAGCGCTGCTCGGCGGAGGTTCCGCCGCTGCGCACCGTCGACGAGCGGCTGGTGGCCTGTCACTACGCCGAACAGATGGACTGACCGGCGGCAGGACACTCGCCCTGACGGATTGCCCCGACGGATTGCGTTGACGATGAGCCCGGCCCCCCTTGCGGCGGCCGGGCTATCTTTGCTCCACTGGTGCGGCCTCCCTGCGATGGAGTCCGCACCATGGCCCTCCGCCGCCTTGCCGCCTTCTGCCTGCCGGTCCTGCTCGGCCTTGCCGCTCCGGCCGCGGGGGCCAGCTTCGATTGCACTCAGGCCCGCGCCGGAGCAGAGACTGCGGAGGAAGAGCCGATCTGTTCGACACCGGCGCTCGGTGCCGCCGACCCGGCGCTCGGCGCACGGCTGCGCACGGTTCCGCAGATCGAAGGGAAGCCGGGCGGCCGCCTCTATATCCGGGCCGAGCGGCCGGAGATCGCCGATCCGGCCACGCCCGGAGCCGCCTTCTTCAACGAGACGGTGCGCCGTTTCGTCGAGGGCGAAACCGGCTCGTTCCGTGAAAGCTCGGTCGACCTGCCGGAGGGGATCGAAGCGGAACTGGCGCTGAGCGCGGATGTTTATGTCACCGCCCCCGGTCTGCTGTCGGTCCAGTTCCTCGGCGAGGGGGTGCAGGGCAACGGCTTTCGCTATGCGGCGGCGCTGACGGTCGATCTTGCGCGCGGGCAGGTGCCGACACCGGCGCAGATGTTCGGCACCGGCTCCTGGCTGGCGGCTGCGATCTCCGCCTGCCGGACGGCGCTGGGCCCCGATCTGGCGGCGGAGTGCGATGGCCCCGACCTGAAGGACACCCGCAGCTGGCGGTTCGAGCCGGAGCGGGCGGTGGCGACCCTGTTGCTGCCGGGCAAGGAGCTGCGGGAAATCGCCCTGCCGTTCCATCCGCCCGTCCGATGAAATGCCCAGCGCTGAAACGCCCAGCACTGAAACACAGGCGGTAAAGCGGCTGTTGAGTGTGGCGGCCGTCTTCTTTACGGTTGGCCCGATTCGTTTCTCAGCAGTCCTATCAGGGAGAGTGCCGCCATGCCGTCGTTCGACATCGTGTCCGAGACGGACGTCCACGAGATCGACAACGCCCTCGCCGGTGTCCGCCGCGAGATCGAAACCCGGTTCGACTTCAAGGGCTCCAAATGCACGGTGGAGCGGACCGAGAACGAGATCGTTCTGCTGGCCGACGACGCGCCGAAGCTGGCGCAGATGCAGGAACTGCTGCGCGTCTATGTGACCCGCCGCAAGCTCGACGCCGCGGCGCTGGACTTCACCGCGCAGCCGCAGCGCGCCGCGGGCGATGCCCTGCGCCACACCGTGACGATCAAGCAGGGAATCGCGCAGGATTTGGCGAAGACCATCGTCAAAGGGATCAAGGACAGCAAGATGAAGGTCCAGGTCTCGATCCAGGGCGACGAGCTGCGGGTGACGGGCAAGAAGCGCGACGACCTGCAAGACGCCATCGCCGTGGTCAAGCGGATGGGCATCGAGCAGCCGTTGCAGTACCAGAACTTCCGCGACTGAGGGAGCCGTCAGACCAGCCCTGGCCCGGCAAGCCTTGCCGGGCGGCTGGGAATCTTCTGCCGGGCGGCTGGGAAATTTTTGCCGGTCAAATCGTCGCAGGGGCGATGCCGGCCCTTGTGAATCGCCGGTTGTGTTGATGGCGTGATTTTTGCGTGTGCTCCTGCGGTTCGCCACAAACCGCCGGGGATGGTCCCATGTCGATGATGGCCAACAGCGAGGCCACGCAAGCCATGCGCATCAGGGCGGAAGACGTCCTGGAGCGCAAAGGGACTCCTGCGTCCCGGCAGGCCGGGGCGCTGGCCGGCCAGTTCGCGGCGATGCTGGAAACCCTGAACGGGGTCGGGGAGGGCGACGCCTCCGGTGCCGGCGGCACGGGAGTGGTGCCGAACGCCCAGCCCGCCGTGCGCCTCGGCGTCGGCGCCGTCACCCTGTTCGCGCAGGAGGACGGGCAGGGCGGAGCCGGCATGGACCCCGCATCCCCGGTGCCCGACCCGCAGGACCCCGCCACCGCCATGCAGGTGGTGGAAAGCGCCATCCAGACCGGCAACGGGGCCAATTTCCGCTGGCTGACCACCCTGCTGACGCAGAACTCCGCGGCCTGATCCCGGCTGCGTTCAGAAAACCGTTCAGAATCCACCCATCAGAATCCTCGGCCGAACTCGGCCCAGGACAGCGCGACGTCCGGCGACTCCGGCTTGCGCTTGCCGCCGCCATGGCGGGTGCGGAAACCGGCGAACAGATCCGGCAGGGCGATGTGCGGGAACGAAGCGGAGAGGTCGACTCCCGCAGGGGCGAAGCCGGCGGGGGCCAGAGCGGCGGAACCGGCGAACAGGCGGGTCAGGATGCTGGACATCATGCGATTTCCCCTGGCTGCGGCGCGGCTCGTCAGCGCCGTTGAACATGAGCGGATCATGCGCCTGCCACCGCACCGCAACAAGATATTATGTATACCAGATACGGTATTTCAAATATGTGTGCGCCGCATGGCTCTGCCTTGACAGTTCTGTTCGCAAGACAAGCAATCGGTGCATGCCAGCCAACGTGAAAAAGCGAGACTTTTCAAAGCATTCCACGATGTGGAAAAGAATAACGCATTCGGTATCCGGTATTTGGAATACGGATTGTTGAGGCGCACAGTCATGTCCGAACGGCGCTCGACGCGGTGCGATGGGGTGGCCCGCCACAGCGGACAGCCACACCCCGCCGATCCTGCGCCCCCACGCTCAATGGGACTTTGGGGCATGACCACAGAGACGACCGAAGACCGCGGTCTTCTGCACAACAAATGGTTCCAGCTCAGCGTCGGCCTGCTGTGCATGGCGATGATCGCGAACCTGCAATATGGCTGGACGCTGTTCGTCGATCCCATCGATGCCAAGCATGGCTGGGGACGCGCGGCCATCCAGATCGCCTTTTCCATCTTCGTCTTCACCGAAACCTGGCTGGTCCCGGTCGAGGGCTGGTTCGTCGACCGCTACGGCCCGCAGGTGGTGGTGCTGGTCGGCAGCCTGCTGGTCGGCGGCTCCTGGGTGATCGACAGCCAGGCCACCTCGCTGCCGATGCTCTACACCGCGGCGGTGATCTCCGGCATCGGTGCCGGCTGCGTCTATGGCACCTGCGTCGGCAACGCGCTGAAATGGTTCCCGCAGCAGCGCGGCCTCGCCGCGGGCGTCACCGCTGCCGGCTTCGGCGCCGGGGCCGGCGCCACGGTCATTCCCATCGCCAACATGATCGCCTCCCAAGGCTACGAGCAGGCCTTCCTGGTCTTCGGCATCGGGCAGGGCGTGGTGATCTTCGTGCTGTCCTTCTTCCTGCGCAAGGCGCCGAAGTCGAGCGGCCCGGTGCGCAAGAGCGGGCTTGCCCAGACCAAAATCGACCATCCGCCGTCCCGCGTCATCCGCACTCCGGTCTTCTGGCTGCTCTACGTCATGTTCGTGATGGTGGCGTCCGGCGGCCTGATGGCGGCGGCCCAGATCGCGCCCATCGCCCATGACTTCCACGTCGCCGATTCGCCGATCAACATGTTCGGCCTCGTCCTGCCGGCGCTGACGCTGGCGATCTCCATCGACCGGATTCTCGACGGTGCCGGCCGGCCCTTCTTCGGCTGGGTGTCGGACCGCATCGGCCGCGAGAACACCATGTTCATCGCCTTCGGCATCGCGGCGCTCGCCATCGTCCTGGTGACGCAGCTCGGCCGCAACCCGGTGATGTTCGTCATCTTCACCGCGATGTTCTTCTGCGTCTTCGGCGAGATCTACAGCCTGTTCCCGGCCACCGCCGGCGACACCTTCGGCTCGAAGTTCGCGGCGACCAACGCCGGCATGCTCTACACCGCCAAGGGCACGGCGGCGCTGCTGGTCCCGCTCAGCAGCATCATCGCCAGCCATTTCGGGTGGCACGCCGTGTTCTACATCGCCGCCAGCTTCAATCTGGTGGCCGCGGTGCTGGCATTGTTCGTCCTGAAGCCGCTGCGCGCGGCCTTCATCCAGGCCGACGATTACGGGCTTCAGGCGGCACCGGTCACCGCCGAGCGCTGACGGCGGGTTCTCCTCAACGCCCCAGCTTCGCCCAGGCCGCCCAATCGTCGAGAGAGGTGCGGGCGGCCGCGACCAGGGCATCGGCGAAGGCCTCATGCGCCCCGGCTTCCAAGGCCGGGGCGTTGCCGTATCCGGCGCGCAGCCGCAGCCGCCGCAGCATGCCGCCTTCCTGCTGCACCACGCGCAGCCGGACCTTCTCGCCGAAGCGCCCGCGCATGACCGAGCGGAGATCGCCCAGCCCGTCGATCAGCCCGAGCGCCAGCGCCCGCCGGCCGGCCCAGAAGGCGCCGGAGAACAGTTCCTCCTCCGGACCGGTCAGCCGGCTGCCACGCCGGCTGCGCACCATCGCCTTGAACGCCTCGTGCACGTCGGCCTGGAGGGCCTTCAGATGGGCGACGCCGTCCTCCCGCTCCGGCGAGAAGGGGTCGAGCAGCACCTTCTTGTCGCCGGCGGTGTAGAGGCGCCGTTCGATGCCGTGACGCTCGATCAGCCCATGCAGCCCGAAGCCGGACGACACCACGCCGATGGAGCCGACGATGGAGCTTTCATCGGCCCAGATCTCGTCCGCCGCGCAGGCCAGCCAGTAGCCGCCCGAGGCCGCGGCATCCTCGCAGAAGGCGAAGACCGGCAGCTTCTTCTCTTCCGCCAGATCGCGGATCCGCTTGGCGATCAGCGCCGACTGCACCGGCGACCCGCCCGGCGAGTTGACGATCAGCGCCACCGCCTTCTGGTCCTTGGGCGCGAAGGCGCGCTCCAGCAGCGGGGCGACGCCGGCCAGCGTCAGGCCGGAGCGGAGCGGACCGCCCTGGCCGATGACCCCGGTCAGGCGGACGACGGACACCAGCGGCCCGGCCTTGCGCCAGGGGCCGAAGGGGAGTTTGGCGAGGAGGGATTTCAGGCTCATGCCGGCAGAGATGGGATTGAAGTCTCCCGATTGAAAGGCTCCGCCCCCGCTAAAAATCGGCTAGAACGCCAATGCTTCCGCGTCGCGCAGCACCCGCTCCGCCTCCGGGCTGTAGCCGCCTTCGGCCTTGTGCACCGTCAGGCCGGCGGTCAGCCGGGCCGGCGCCCTGCCGCCCTTGCGGGCGACCAGCAGCAGACGCTTGGCCTCCACCCCCGGCTTGGGCCACAGCGGCATCAGGACCAGGCTGCCGAAGCGGCCGCGCAGCGCGTGCAGGATGTCCTCGATCCGGTCGGCGCGGTGGACCATGGTCAGGGTGCCGCGCGGCTTCAGCATGCGGCCGGCGAAGCGCACCCAGTCCGCCAGCTGCGCCGCCCCTTCCACATTCGCGGCGGCCTTCCAGCCGTCGGGCGGGACGCTGGCGGCCCCCGCCTTCAGATAGGGCGGATTCATCATCACCCGGTCGAATCCGACGCCGCGGAGCGCGCCCGGCGGGGCCAGCAGGTCGCCCTCCACCACCGTCACCCGCTCCGCGACACCGCTGAGCGCGGCATTGCGGCGGGCGAAGGCGCAGGCGTCGGGCCGCTGCTCCAGCCCGACCACCGCCGCTCCCGGCACCCGGACGGCGAGGCACAGTGCCGCAGCCCCGGTGCCGGTGCCGACATCCAGCACCCGCTCGCCGTCGCCGGCGGCGGTGATCGCGGCGAGGAAGACCGGATCGATGGCGGCGCGATAGCCGCCCTCGGGCTGGAGCAGCCTGACCCGGCCGTTCAGCAAAAAATCCGCGGGTGCTTCGGTGCTTCGTTCCGAAGCCGGAATGATCGTGCCGGTCACGCCTCGCCGGCCTCGCGCAGGATGCGGACGGCCTGTGCGGCATCGTCCGTATCGACCATCAGCCGCCGGGGAATGGCACCGATGGACCCCTCCAGGATGCTGGTGTAGCTGTCCAGCACGATGGCCTCGATCCCGGCATCGGCCAGCAGGGCGACCAGCCAGGACAGGCGGACGGGATCGGTGGTGCGCAGCAGTTCGGTCATGGTTTCTCGAAAGGACGGGCGTCTCGAAATAACGGCCCCCTGCGGACTTGACCGAAGAGCCTAGGCCGTTATGCTCCCTAGCGCAAATTCTGGCGTCAATCATCTGTGGAGTCGACCTTGGCGGTCGTGACCAACTTCGAGCCGAAACGGCGCAAGTCTACCCCGCTCGACGACCTGACCGCTTTGGTGGCCGAGGACCTCAGCGCCGTCAACCAGATCATCCTCGACCGCATGCAGTCTCAGGTCGAGATGATTCCCCAGCTGGCGGGCTATCTGATCGCCGCCGGCGGCAAGCGCCTGCGTCCGGTGCTGACCCTGGCAGCCGCCAACCTGTGCGGCTACCAGGGCGAGCATCACCGGCTGCTGGCCGCGGTGGTGGAGTTCATCCACAGCGCGACCCTGCTGCACGACGACGTGGTCGACGAGAGCGACCTGCGCCGCGGCATGGCCTCGGCCAACGCGGTGTTCGGCAACAAGGCCAGCGTGCTGGTCGGCGATTTCCTGTTCTCCCGCGCCTTCGAGATGATGGTGGAGGTGCAGTCGCTCGACGTGCTGCGCATCCTGTCCGGCGCGTCCGCCATCATCGCCGAAGGCGAGGTGCTGCAGCTGCGCACCACCAACGACACCGAGACCAGCGAGCAGGCCTATCTCGAGGTCATCAAGGGCAAGACCGCCGAGCTGTTCGCCGCCGCCTGCCGTGTCGGCGCCGTCGTCGCCAACCGCCCGCAGGCGGAGGAGATGGCGCTCTACGACTACGGCATGAATCTCGGCATCGCCTTCCAGCTGGTCGACGACGTGCTGGACTATTCGGCCTTGCAGGCGAAGCTGGGCAAGACGGTCGGCGACGATTTCCGCGAGGGCAAGATCACCCTGCCGGTCGTGCTGGCCTTCCGCCGCGGCAACGACGAGGAACGCGCCTTCTGGCGCCGGGTGATGGAGGAGCTGGACCAGAAGGACGGCGACCTGGAGCATGCCCAGGCGCTGATGGCCCGCCACAGCGCCCTGAAGGACACGGTGGAGCGTGCGCGCCATTACGGCTCCATCGCCCGCGACAGCCTGGGCCTGTTCGCCGACGGGCCGGTCAAGCAGGCGCTGCTGGAAGTCATTGATTTCGTGATCGATCGCGATTTCTGACGAGGCGGCCGAGAGGGTGGATCGACGGTCCGGATCTTTTTGACGATGACGCATTTTTTGCGTTGCGCCCCTGGTCCGGACCGTTTATACACCCCCTCCACCGGCGGACGGCGCACTTAAGAGTGACCGGCCGACGGTGACAGGACCGGAGAGTAGCTCAGCCTGGTAGAGCACTGCTTTCGGGAGGCAGGGGCCGGAGGTTCGAATCCTCTCTCTCCGACCATAAAGACAAGGGCTTCCGGAGAAATCCGGGAGCCCTTCGTCGTTTCGGGGCTGCCGTCCGGCACGGTGGAACAGCCGGATAAAATGCCCCTACAAAATGGCATGGCAAAAATGCAGCGGGCGGGCTGTGACTTTGCATTGCGTCGCCGGCCGGAACCGTTTATACACCCGCTCCACCGACGGACGGCGCACTTAAGAGTGACCGGCCGGCGGTGACAGGACCGGAGAGTAGCTCAGCCTGGTAGAGCACTGCTTTCGGGAGGCAGGGGCCGGAGGTTCGAATCCTCTCTCTCCGACCATAAGGACAAAGGCTTCCGGAGTGATCCGGAAGCCTTTCGTCGTTTCAGGGCCGGTGCCGTATTGGCTGCCTCGTCAGGCGGCGCGCTGCTGTTGCGACATCTGGCTCCGCACATGGTCGCAGGCCTGATCGACCTCCCGTGTGAAGGTGTCGTAATCCACCTGCATGCCATTCAGATAGGCGCTCCAACCTGCGCTGGACTTCGCGTAATGGACAGCGGCCTCGATCTCGTCGCTGGTCGCGCCGAACAGCCTGGCGAGTGCGGTATGGTAAAAGACGCAGTACCGGCACTTTGTGATGGCGGCGATCCCGAGGCCGATCAGTTCGCGATATTTCTGTGGGATTGGCCCGTCATCGACCTGCACGACTTTGAACAGGCGCCATTCGGCTTCGATAGTGGTGTCGGGCAATTCCTTGAAGAAGGATGGAACCAGTCCGAAGACGTCGGTGATCTCTCGGTATACGGCTTGACGATCCATGTGCCCCTCCCTGAGGTGAGGCGTGGGCGTACTGCGGCATGCGCAGGCACACCCGCGTCGAAGGCGGTCATTATGCGCCGTGAGACGTTGGCTGGACGTTTCCATCGGTACAGATGTGCTTTTTAGTTCTTGTCCCGGAATCGGCTTTCCCGGTTTCAGCCGGACGATCCCCTCACACCGTGCACAGGAAGCGCCGCTCCGTCCCTTCCAGCACCAGGGCGGTCAGGCGGTTGGTGGCGTAGGCGCCGGTGTCGATGCCGATGCGGTTGGGCAGCAGTTCCGGTTCCGGCGCGATGGTGTGGCCATGGACGACCATTTTGCCATGGTCGGCGCGCGACGCCAGGAAGGCCTCGCGGATCCACAGCCGGTCCTGGTCCTCCTGCCGGTCGAGCGGCACGCCGGGGCGGACGCCGGCATGGACGAAGTGGTAGTCGCCGATGGTCAGATGGTTGCGCAGGCCCGTCAGGAAGGCGCGGTGATGGGCGGGCAGCAGGCTGTTCAGCATCAGCTGCGCCTGTTGCAGATGCTCCACCGGCGCATCGGGGCCGGGGGCCGGGATGCCGTAGCTCTCCAGGGTCGCGTCGCCGCCATAGGTCAGCCAGCCGGGGGCGACGCGCAGGTCCGACAGGAAGCCCAGCATCGTGTCCTCGTGGTTGCCGCGCAGGAACACGGCGCCGAAGGCCGGCGGCAGCCCGCAGGCCAGCCGTTCGATCACCAGCCGCGAATCCGGGCCGCGGTCGACGTAATCGCCGAGGAAGACGAGGTATTTCAGCAGGTTCGGCGCCTGATCGGCATCGCGGGCGATCTGCCCCAGCATCTGGTCGAGCAGGTCGAGCCGGCCATGGATGTCGCCGACCGCATAGACGCGCATGCCGCGCGGCACCGTTGCCGGTCCCGGCCGCCCGGCCGGGGAAGCGCCCGACGTGGCATCAGCCCACAGTTTCCGTGCCAAGCTCAACACGCGGCAATTCTCGTTTTTATCACAGTGTACCCACTCAGCTGTGTCCGGGCCGCCGGCTCTTCAAGGGGGCGAAGGGGGCTTCTTCTGTTGCACCGCATTCACGCCATTCGAGGGGATGGCGGAGGGGTGGCAAGGTCGCGCGACGACAGCAGCGGCCTGCGCAACCGTCCGGCGGCGATGTCGGCCCGCAGAGCACCACTGTCGGCGGCACACACGCGGTCCAGCTCCGCCCGGTTCGATGCGAAGAACGGATTCTGCTCCGACGAATTCGCCGGCCGCGCATGTTCCAGGTGATAGAGCGGACCGGGCACCCGCTCCACGCTCAGGCCCAGCCGGACGAAGCGTTCGACGATCTCGTCATCCTCGTATCCCCAGGACAGGAAGGCTTCGTTGTAGCCGCCATTGGCCAGCAGCCGTTTCCGGTCGAAAAAGGCGCTGCCGCCGGGAGAGTTGCGGTGGATCAGCGAAAAACGCGGACAGACGACATTCAGCGGGGCAACCGACAGCGTATAGCCGAAGCGCTGAACCTCCTGCCCCATGATCCGGAAGAACAGCCCATTGTAGGGAAACACCAGCCCGCCCCCCTGCCGCACCCGGTCGCGCGCCAGCGCATATTGAACCGGGTCCACCACGATGTCGGTGTCGTGCAGGGCGACGATGGGGGTTTCCGCCGCCTCGACCATGCGGTTGATCAGGTGGGCCTTGTGGGTGAAGGGCGTGTCGTTGCCGCACAGGTGCAGATGGCGGTAGCGGGCGGCGAGATCGGGGCCGAGCGCGTCGGGCACGTCGCTCGGCCCGTCCTTGTCCTCGCCGATCAGCAGGGTGGCGTCGACATGCTTCAGCAGGAAACCGGCGATCCAGCGCAGGTTGCGCTTGCGGTCGTCGCTGTCGGCGCGGAAGGGGATCAGGATTGTGGTGTCGCGCAGGTCGTGCCGCCCGTCCGGCAGCCGCGCCGCCATCGCCGCCTGCCGGGTGCGGAAGGCGGCCTCCTGCACCGCCACCCTCTCCTGCGACTGCTCGTCGGCGGGGTTCAGCGCCAGCGCCATCTCATAGAAATGCACCGCGGCGCCGGGACGGCCCAGATCGGCCGCGATGTCGCCATGCTGGCGCCAGCCGGCGGGAAAATGGGGGTGGCGGCCCAGCAATATGTCCAGCGCCGCCAGCGCCTCCTCCAGCCGTCCGGCACCTTGCAGGGCTTCGCTCAGATGATATTCGCAGTCGGGAAAATCGGGGCGCAGCGCCAGGGACCGGCGGTAGGTGACGATGGCCTCCTCCGTCCTCAGCGCGCGGTGATGGACGGTGCCGAGGTTGAACAGCGCGTCGGCATCGGGCGCCCGCTCCACCGAGCGGGTCAGCAAATCCAGCGCGCGGTCCATGTCGCCCCGGCGGCCGGCGATGAAGCCCATCCGGTGCAGCGCCTCGGCATTGCCGGGGTCGGCATCGAGGATGAGGGCGTACAGGTCTTCGCCCTCGGCAAGCCGGCCGGATTTGAGGTGGTCGAGCGCGATGGCGAGCGCTTCGTCGAGGGTGACGGTCCGGCCGCTGGCGGGCATGTGGTTTCAATCCATTGCGGAACGAGGGCCATTGCGAAACGAAAGCCATTGCGAAACGAAGGGCTTCGGCGATTCCACTTTGACACGGAGGGGGGACGCGGTGAACTCTTCGGTCGATCAGAGCGGACCCGATCCGCAGTGCGTCCAGCCAAAAAAGGCCCCCGCAGCATCATGACCAACGACCATAAGAACCGTTCCACCGGAGGACTCGCCCTTACCCGCCGCACGCTGGGGCAGGCTGCCATCGCCGGCGGCGTGCTAGCCGGCTTCGGCCGTGCGCCGGTCTTCGCGCAGGACACCACGCTGAAGGTCGGCGTGCTGCTGCCGCGTTCCGGCCTGCTGGCCCAGGCGGGTCAGGCCTGCCAGCGCGGAGCCGACATCGCGCCGGCGGTGCTGTCCGAACTCGGCTACAAGGTCGAGGTGTTGTCGGCCGACACCGAATCGAACGCCGACGTCGCCCGTTCGCGCACGGAAAAGCTGATCAACGACGGCGCCCATGTCATCGTCGGCGCCTTCGACAGCGGCCAGACCGCCGCCGCCGCCCAGGTCTGCGAACAGCGCGGCGTGCCGCTGGTGATGAACATCGCCGCCGCCGACAAGCTGACCGAGCAGGGCTACAAGACCGTCTTCCGCAACTTCCCGACCTCGACCATGCTGGTGTCGAACGGGATGTCGCTGATGAAGGAGCTGTTCACCGCCACCGGCACCACCCCGAAGACGGCCGTGTTCCTGCACGCCAACGACACCTTCGGCATGGCGAACAAGGCCGCCATCGACGCGCTGTTCCCCAAGCTGGACATGCCGTTCCAGATCGTGGAGTCGATCTCCTACGATCCCAAGGCACAGGATCTGGCGGTCGAGGTGGCGAAGGCCAAGGGCACCGGGGCCGAGCTCGCCATCGTCACCACCCGCGCCAACGACGCCATCATGATGGTGCGCGAGATGGTGAAGCAGCGCTGGGAGCCCAAGGGCATCGTCTCCCCCGGCTCGCCCGGCCTCTATGACGAGCAGTTCTACAAGGTGCTGGGCAAGTACGCCGACTACGCCATCACCAACCTGCCCTGGTACGACCCCAAGGCGGCGATGACCAAGCGGGTCGAGGCGGCCTTCAGGAAGCAGTTCCCGAACGACCGGTTCGAGGGCTATGCCTTCAACGTCGCCTTCACCTTCGAGGCGATCCTGATCGCCGCCGACGCCTTCAAGCGCGCCGGCACGGCGGAAGCGTCGGCGATGCTGGCGGCCCTGCGCCAGACCAACCTGTCGGACAAGCTGATGGTCGGCCCGGCGATCACCTTCGACGACAAGGGCCAGAACACCAACCTGATCTCCGCCTGCATCCAGAACCACAAGCTGCGCCCGACCGTGGTGCTGCCCAAGGCGTCGGCGGAAGCCGACCCGGTGTTCCCGATGCCGGGCTGGGGCAAGCGGGCTTAAGGTGATTATCCCTTCTCCCCCCTGGGGAGAAGGTTAGGATGAGGGGGTTCGGCGTAGCCGAAGAGAATTCTCGGAGCGGATCCCCCTCACCCTCAACTCCCCGGCGCCCGCGGGGCGCTCCAGTTGCGCAGCACGCTGACCACGCGCAGCGCGAAGACGGCGAGCGCGCCGACCACCGCGACCGGCACCGGCGGCAGGTCCAGGCGGTTGCCGGCGATCACCACCGCGGCCCCCAGCAGCGAGGCCATGGCGTAGATCTCCTCGCGCAGCACCCGCGGCACCTCCGCCACCAGCAGGTCGCGCATCGCTCCGCCGCCGCAGGCGGTCATCACCCCCAGGAGGGCGGCCGGCAGCGGGCTCAGCCCAAAGGCCAGCGCCTTGCCGCAGCCGGCGACGGTGAACAGCCCGAGACCGGCGGCGTCCAGCACCATCACCGGCTTGCCCAGCCGGTTGATCGGGCCATGGAACAGGAAGGCGGTCAGCCCGGCGGCCAGCGCCACCATCAGATAGCTGTCGTCGCGCAGGCTGGCCGGCGGCAGAGCGCCGATCAGCAGGTCGCGCACCACGCCGCCCGCCAGCGCCGCGGCCAGCGACAGCACCATCACCCCGAACAGGTCCAGCCGCTTGCGCACCGCCAGCGTGCCGCCGCTGAGGCCGAAGACGAACACGCCGATGAAATCCATCACCGTCAGCAGGGTGGAGAGGTCGGTCGGCATCGGAATGGGAAGCGGCGGCATGGACGGGCTCTTGGTCAGGCTTTGCGGAGGATGTTTTGCATAGCGATTGAGCACAGCCGCCCCGGCCGCGCCAAGCGAAACCTCCGGTCTCGCAACCTCCGCTACACGGTGTCGGGTGCCGACAGCCGGATGCCCATCCGCCGCGCCTCCAGCATGAAGGCGCGGGTCATCTGCAACAGGTCGGTGCGCCAGTAGAGCTGGGTCAGCGGCTCGTCGAGGAAGTCTTCCGGCAGCATGGCGTAGCAATAGGTCTCCACCACCCGCAGATCCGGGTTCCAGGGATCGACGCCGTCGCGCCAGCCGATGGTCCAGCCGGCATGGCCGGCGCCGATGGCCCAGCGTTCGAAATGCGGTGCGATGGTGTTGCTGTCGATGGGATCCGTCACCGGCACCTGATAGAGCGCGACGAAGCGCCGGACATTCAGCTGAAGCCGCATCAGCAGAGAATCGCCGAAGGCGCCGATGCGATAGAGGCAGTCGGGGGAGCCCGGCGCATGGCTGAAGGTCACCTCGGCCCGCCGCAGCTCGCTCAATGGCGTGGCGGACGGGGCATCGGCCAGCGGTGGCGTCTCATACTCGACGGCCCGCAGATCCTCGACCACGTCATGGGTCAGCATGTGGGAAACGCGGCTCTGCGCCTCGGCGATGGTCAGGCGGGTCAAGGGGCTGGTCCCTTCGGGCAAATTGCAAAGCGGTCAGGAGACGAACGCCCTCTCCGGCGATTTGTTCAGGAGCGTTTTGTTCAGGGAATGGCCGATCTGCGGCGATCCGCCCCTTGACCTTCCAATTGCTGGAAGCCCCATATCCCGTCATGCCGAGCGGAATCGAAGGAGAACCGGCATGACCACGACCCAGCACGACAGCAGCCCTGCGACGACCGCCGATCTCGATCTCGGCGTGTCGGGCATGACCTGCGCCTCCTGCGTCCGCCGGGTGGAGAAGGCGCTGGGCCGGGTGCCGGGCGTCACCGCCGTATCGGTCAATCTGGCGACGGAGCGGGCGCGGCTGAGCTTCGCCGGTCCGCCCGACGCCAAGGCCGCGGCGCAAGCCGTCGAGGCCGCCGGCTTCCATCCCGAGCGGCGGGAGTTCGACCTGTCGGTCACCGGCATGACCTGCGCCTCCTGTTCCGGCCGGGTGGAGAAGGCGCTGACCCGGCTGCCCGGCGTCGACTCGGCGTCGGTCAATCTGGCGACCGAGCGCGCCCATGTCGTCGCCTTTGCCGGCAGCCTCGACATCGCCGATCTGGTCGCCGCGGTGGAGAAGGTCGGCTATGGCGCGGCCCCTCTCACCCAGGGCGGCGAGCAGCGGGAGGAGGAGGCGCGGGCCGACCGCAGCCGTCGCGAGCTGCACCATGTGCTGATCGCCGCAGCGCTGTCGCTGCCGCTGCTGGCCGGCATGGCCGGCGACCTGTTCGGGGCCGACTGGATGCTGGCGGGTCCGGTCCAACTGGTGCTGGCCAGCGTCGTGCAGTTCTGGCTCGGCGCCCGCTTCTACCGCGCCGGCTGGAACGCGCTGCGGGCGGGGGCCGGCAACATGGATCTGCTGGTGGCGCTCGGCACCTCGGCGGCCTGGGGGCTCAGCCTCTATCTGATGCTGACCGCGCATGCGGGCCACGAACCGCATCTCTATTTCGAAGCCTCGTCGGTGCTGATCACCTTCGTGCTGTTCGGCAAATGGCTGGAGGCCCGCGCCAAGGGCCAGACCGCGGCGGCGATCCGCGCCTTGATGGATTTGCGCCCGGCGACCGCCCGTCTGCGCCGCGACGGCGTCGAGACCGAGGTGCCGGTGGAGCGCGTCCGTGTCGGCGACCATGTGGTGGTCCGCCCCGGCGAGCGCATGCCGGTCGACGGCCGGGTGGTCGAGGGTTCCGGCGGTGTCGACGAATCGATGCTGACCGGCGAGAGCCTGCCGGTCGACAAGGAGCCGGGTGCCCGCGTCACCGGCGGCTCGATCAACGGCGACGGCCTGCTGGTGGTGGAAACGACGGCGGTCGGCACCGAGACCATGCTGGCGCAGATCGTCCGCATGGTGGAGGGCGCCCAGGCGTCGAAGGCGCCGATCCAGCGGCTGGTCGACCGGGTCAGCGCCGTGTTCGTCCCGGCGGTTCTGGCGGTGGCGGCGCTGACGCTCGCCGGCTGGTGGATCGTCGGCGGCGATCTGGAAACCGCCATCGTCACCGCCGTCTCGGTGCTGGTCATCGCCTGTCCCTGCGCGCTCGGTCTGGCGACGCCGACCGCGATCATGGTCGGCACCGGCGTCGCCGCCCGCCACGGCATTCTCATCAAGGACGCCGAGGCGCTGGAGCGCGCCCATGCCCTGACCGCCGTCGCCTTCGACAAGACCGGCACGCTGACCGAAGGCAAGCCGCGCGTCACCGACCTGATCCCCGCAGACGGCACCGACGGCGAAACCCTGCTGCGCCTTGCCGCCGCCCTCCAGGCCGGCAGCGAGCATCCGCTCGCCCATGCGCTGCGCGACCGCGCCGCCGCCGCCGGCATGGCGCCGGGATCGGCGAGCGGTTTCCGTGCGCTGGCCGGCCGCGGCGTCGCCGGCACCGTGGCGGGACGGCGCCTGCAACTCGGCAATGCCCGCGCGGTGGCGGAGGCCGGCTTGCAGCCGGGTGCTCTCGCCGCGCAGGCGGAGGAGCTGTCGGCGAGCGGACGCACCCTGTCCTGGCTGATCGAGGTCGGCGAGGCGCCGCGCCTGCTCGGCCTCGTCGCCTTCGGCGACACGGTGAAGGAGAGTGCCGTCACCGCCATCGCCTCGCTGAAGGCACAGGGGGTGGAGCCGGTGATGGTGACCGGCGACGGCCAGGGTGCCGCCCGCTCCGTCGCCGCGGCGCTCGGCATCGAACGGGTGTTCGCCGAGGTGCTGCCGGGCGACAAGGCCGCCGTGGTCGCCACCCTGAAGGGGGAGGGCAAAATTGTCGGCATGGTCGGGGACGGCATCAACGACGCCCCGGCGCTGGCCGCCGCCGATGTCGGCATCGCCATGGCGACCGGCACCGACGTGGCGATGCACAGTGCCGGCGTCACCCTGATGCGCGGCGACCCGCGTCTGGTCGCCGGCGCCATCGACGTGTCGCGCCGGACCTATGCGAAGATCCGCCAGGGGCTGTTCTGGGCCTTCGCCTACAATGTGATCGGTATCCCGCTGGCGGCATCGGGCAACCTCAGCCCGGTGCTGGCGGGAGCGGCGATGGCGCTGAGTTCGGTCAGCGTGGTGGTGAACGCCCTGACCCTGCGTGGCTGGACGCCGCCCCAAAGCGAGCCGAAGAATGGGGATTTGCAATGAGAGACGGCATGACCATCGGCGACGCCGCCAAGGCGTCGGGCGTCAACGCCAAGCTGATCCGCTATTACGAATCCATCGGCCTGATCCCGGAGGCCGGGCGGACGGCATCGGGCTATCGCGTCTACAACGACCGCGACGTGAATGTGCTGCGTTTCGTCAAGCGGGCGCGCACGCTGGGCTTCGGGATCGAGCGCATCCAGAAGCTGGTCGGGCTGTGGCAGGACCGCTCGCGCTGCAGTTCGGAGGTCAAGCGGATCGCGCTCCAGCACATCGACGAACTGGAGGCGAAGATCGCCGAGTTGCAGGCGATGCGTGACACGCTGCACGAACTTGCCGACGCCTGCCACGGCGACGAGCGGCCGGACTGCCCGATCTTGAAGGATCTGGCGTCGTGAGAAACTTCCCTCTCCCAGGGCGGGGGCAGGGGGCCGGCCGGGCATAGACCCAGCCCTGCGCTCGGCGTCCGCAATGCTTTCATGCGAAATTGCTGCGGCCGCGCAGAGTGGATCGGACTCTATGCTGATCCCCACCATGCCAGATCTCCCCGTCCAGCCTCTCGCCCCCGCCCAATCCGCAACCCGCAAGCCGCCGGCGACGGCGTCCGACGGACTGCCGATCCCGCAGCGCTATTGGGCGATGACGGCGATGACCGTCGCGCTGATCATGGCGGTGCTGGACGGTGTGGTCGCCAACATCGCCCTGCCCACCATCCAGCGCGAGTTCGCGGTCGATGCCGCCAGCGCAATCTGGGTGGTCAACGCCTATCAGCTGGCGGTCACCGTCTCGCTGTTCCCGTTCGCGTCGCTGGGCGACATCATCGGTTACCGCAAGGTCTACTGGTTCGGGCTCGCGCTCTTCACCGTGGCGTCGCTGGCCTGCGCGCTGTCGCCGAACCTGCCGGTGCTGACCGCCGCCCGCGTGGTGCAGGGCATCGGCGGCGCCGGGATCATGAGCGTCAATCTGGCGCTGGTCCGCCATATCTACCCGTCCACCCATCTCGGCCGCGGCGTCGGCTACAATGCGATGATCGTCGCGGTGTCCTCCGCGGCGGGGCCCAGCCTCGCGGCGCTGATCCTGTCGGTGGCCTCCTGGCCCTGGCTGTTCGCCGTCAATGTGCCGCTGGGGCTGGCGGCGCTGGCGGTGGCGGCGCGGGCGATGCCGGCGTCGAACCCGGCCGGTCACCGCTTCGACTGGCTGAGCGCCGCGCTGAACGCCGGCATGCTCGGCCTGCTGATCGTCGGCTTCAAGGGGGTGGACGGCAGCCAGCCCTATTGGCTGGTGGCGGCGGAACTGCTGGCGGCCCTGGCGCTCGGTGCGACGCTGGTGCGGCGCGAGCTGGCGCAGGCGGCCCCCCTGCTGCCGGTGGATCTGCTGCGCCGCCCGGTCTTCGCCCTGACGGTGGTGACCTCGGTCTGCTCCTTCGCCGCGCAGAACATCGTCTTCGTCGCGATGCCCTTCTTCTTCGAGGACGTGCTGAACCGGTCGCTGACCGAATCCGGCCTGCTGATGACGCCCTGGCCGCTGGTGGTGGCGCTGGTCGCCCCGATCTCCGGCCGGCTGGCCGACCGTTACGAGCCGACGCGGCTGGCGGCGGCGGGCCTGCTGGCCTTCGCCGCCGGCCTCGCCCTGATGGCGCTGCTGCCGTCCGACCCGTCGACGCTGGATGTGGTCTGGCGGATGGCGCTGGCCGGCTTCGGCTTCGGCCTGTTCCAGACGCCGAACAACAAGGTGCTGGTCAGCAGCGCGCCGAAGGAGCGCAGCGGCGGCGCCAGCGGCATCCAGGCGACCGGCCGTCTGCTCGGCCAGACGCTGGGCGCCGCCACGGTGGGACTGGTCTTCACCGCCATCGGCAAGGCGGACGGCAGTGTCGTGGTGCTGTGGCTGGGCGCCGGGCTGTGCCTTGTCGCCTGCCTGACCGGCATCTTCCGCCGCCGCCCGGCCGCCTGACGGCTTACTGGTTGGCGGGCTGCTGGCTTTCCGGCCGGGTCAGCGTCGGCTCACTGCCATAGGCGAAGGTCGGCGCCTTGTCGAGGTCGGCCTGACCGATGTCCAGCATCGGCCCGTCGGGACCGTTGGCGAGCGCGCCGGCCGGCAGCGCCACCAGCTTCTCGCCCAGCCCCAGCACCTCGTTCGGCGCCACCACGATGCGGTCGACCCGGTCGCCGCTCCGGTCCATGGTGAAGTCGAGGATGCGGCCGGCCATCTGCCCGTCGCGGGTGCGCAGCTCCGTCCCCACCATCGCCCGCGCCTGCTCGGGGTTGAGTGCGGCGGAAGGCAGTGCCGCCACCGGCGGCGAAGAGCCCTGTGCGCCCGTCACCGGTGGGGCGGGATTCTGCACCTCATGCGACGGCGCTTCGCCGCTGACCCCCGGCGGGGAGGCGATCTGCCCGGTTGCCGGCTGGTCGTCCGGCCGCGGCGCGGTCATCAGCGGCGGCGAGGTGGCGACGCCCGGCGCGGTCTGGGCAAAGGCGGTGCCGGTCAGCAGCAGCGCCGCCGCCGGAACAAGCATGAGGGGGCGGAGCATGAGGGCGACCCTTCCGTTCGGATTCGGTATCGCCCTGGTTAACAGCGGAACATGCCATTGGGTTGCCGACAGCGGCGTCGCATATGCTCCCTCTCCCGCCCCGGGAGAGGGAAGGGGCCCAAGCGCAGCTTGGGAAGGGTGAGGGGGAGTGCAAGGAACCATGCGGTTCGGGATTCTCGGGTCGCCCCTCACCCTCCCCACGCCTTCGGCGCGGGGCCCCTCCCTCTCCCGGGGCGAGAGAGGGCGATTATCGCCTCCCCCTTACTCACTTCCCGCGCCCGGTCTTGTCCTGAAGCGCGTCGATGCGCTTGGACGCTTCCGCCTTGGTCAGCCCGTCATCGAAGGAGTCGCCGGCCTCTTCGCTCAGCGTCTTCAGGTACGAGGCCTGGGCGCCGGTCATCGGCTCGTCGCCGGTGGTCCAGTCGTCGGGGTTCTTATCGCGGTTGGACGTGTCTTCGCCGGTCTTCGGATTGTCGTGGCCGGCATGGTCGCGCCGGTCGGCGGCGTGATGATCGGCGGTGTGCTTGGTCGTCATGATCCGTACCTCTCAAAAAGGAACGTACCATGAACAGTCCTGAAGGCGGGAGGTTCCCGCCCCGGCCCGAAAACCTCAGCCGTTGCGCCGCAACAGGAAGACGCCCTGTTCGCCCAGCAGGTTGGCGAAGCCGGAATGGGCGTGGCTGGTCACCCGGCCGGCGCGGTTGATGATCCGCGTCTGCTCGATGATGATGCCCATCTCCTCCGTCAGCACGACGAAGTCGCGCAGCGTACAGAAATGGATGTTGGGCGTTTCCCACCACTGGTAGCCCAGCTTTTCCGTCACCGGCATCCGGCCGGTCAGCATCAGCTGCATGCGGACGCGCCAATAGCCGAAATTCGGCACCGACACGATGGCGCGCCGGCCGATGCGGCACAGCATCTCCAGCACGTCGCGCGGCTGCTTCATCGCCTGTAGGGTCTGGCCCAGGATGACGTAATCGAAGGCTTCCGCCGGATAGTCCTTCAGGTCGGTCTCGGCATCGCCCTGGATCACCGACAGGCCGTGCGCCACGCACTGGCGCACGCCGTCCATGCTGAGTTCGATGCCGCGCCCGTCGACATTCTTGGTGTGGGCCAGATGGTCCAGCAGGGCGCCGTCGCCGCAGCCGACGTCCAGCACGCGGCTGTTCGGCTCCACCATCTCGGCGATCAGCTTCAGGTCGTCGCGAATGTCCACCATGGTCGGTCGTCCAGTCCCAGTCCTAATCCCACTCAGCGCGCGCGGCGGCGGACGGACAGGCCGCGATGCTCGGCGCAGCCCTCCAGGAAGCCGTGGATGACCTGATGGAACTCCGGCTCGTCCAGCAGGAAGGCGTCGTGGCCCTTGTCGGTCTCGATCTCGACGAAGCTGACATTCCCGGCGACGGCGTTCAGCGCATGCACGATGGCCCGCGATTCCGAGGTCGGGAACAGCCAGTCGCTGGAGAAGCTGGCAAGGCAGAAGCGCACCGGCGTGGTCTTGCCCCCCGGCCGGAAGGCGTTGGCCAGCGTGCCCCCGGCATCGGCGGCGAGGTCGAAATAATCCATCGCGCGGGTGATGTAGAGGTAGGAGTTGGCGTCGAACCGCTCGACGAAGGCCGCCCCCTGGTAGCGCAGGTAGCTCTCCACCTGGAAATCGGCGTCGAAGCCGTAGGTGATCGCCTTGCGGTCCTGCAAATTGCGGCCGAACTTGCGGTGCAGGGCCGTTTCCGACAGGTAGGTGATGTGCGCCGCCATGCGGGCGACGGCCAGACCGGCCTCCGGCTTGGTGCCTTCCAGCAGATAGTTGCCGCCGCGCCATTCCGGGTCGGCCATGATCGCTTGGCGCCCGACCTCGTGGAAGGCGATGTTCTGCGCCGAATGGCGGGCGGCGGTGGCGATGGGCACCGCGGCGAACACCGATTCGGGATAGGCGACCGCCCATTGCAGCACCTGCATGCCGCCCATCGAGCCGCCGATGACGCAGAACAGCTTCTCGATGCCGAGATGCTCGACCAGCAGCTTCTGCGCCCGCACCATGTCGCCGATGGTCACCACCGGGAAGGACAGGCCATAGGGCTGGCCGGTGGCGGGATCGTCATCCTTCGGCCCGGTGCTGCCCAGGCAGCCGCCCAGCACGTTGGAGCAGATGACGAAATAGCGGTCGGTGTCCACCGGCTTGCCGGGGCCGACCAGCATCTCCCACCAGCCGGGCTTGCCGGTGACCGGATGCCTCTCCACCACGAAATGATCGCCGGTCAGGGCGTGGCAGATGAAGATCGCGTTGGACTTGTCGGCGTTCAGCGTGCCGTAGGTCTGGTAGGCGATCTGGAAGCCGCCGATCTCCACCCCGCTGTCCAGCCGCATCGGCCGGTCGACCGCCAGACGCACGCGCTTGCCCGGCATGGCGGAGCCGTCGGCGACCGTGGCGGGGACCAGGGGAGGCTGCTGCGCGGTGGGAGGCGCGGACATGTCGTTTCTTGCCTTGGACGCTGTTCTGGGCGAGCGGTTTGGCCTTCGGGATTTTCCTGCTGCGGAAGCCTTGCGGCGCCTTGGCGGAGACCGTCGACGAGCTGTGGCGGAACGGGAGCGTATAGCTACGAAGCCGGCCTTCGGAGTGTCAATGTTTTCTTTGATTTCAGGGCGCATGCGGACTACTACTAACCGGCTCTGCATTCGATGGTTTCTTGACCCATGGCTTCCGCCCGGACCCCGCTCGACGATTTGCGCCGCGAAATCGACCAGATCGACGACGCGATCCATGACCTGCTGATGCGCCGCGCCGCCGTGGTGGAACGCATCGGGGCGGCCAAGGGCAATGGCGCGGCCGAAACCGGCGCCCAGCCCGTCTTCCTCCGCCCGGCGCGCGAGGCGACGATTCTTCGGCGCCTGATGGCCCGCCATGCCGGCACCTTCCCCGCCCAGGTCGTCGTCCGCATCTGGCGGGAGATGATCACCGCCTTCACCCGCATGCAGGGTCCCTTCGCCGTCGCCGTCTATGCGCCGGAGGACCGCCGCGGCTTCTGGGACGTGGCGCGCGACCATTTCGGCGGCTTCGTGCCGATGACTGCCGTCAACACCCCAGCCGCAGCGCTCCGCGCCGTGTCGGAGGGGACGGCGACCGTCGCCGTGGTGCCCTATCCGGCCGAGGACGATTCGGATCCCTGGTGGCGCTTCCTGGTGTCGGCCGACGCCGGCCGGCCGCAGGTGGTGGCGCGTCTGCCCTTCGGCGGGCGCGGCAATGCCCGCGGCGAGAACCGCGACGCGCTCGCCATCGCCGCCGTCCCGCACGAGCCGACCGGCGACGACCGCACCCTGCTCAGCATCGAGATCGGCGGCGACCTCAGCCGCGGCCGTCTGAAGGATTCGCTGGAGGCCTGCGGCCTGCCGCCGGTCGGCTTCTGCACTTGGCATCCGGCCGGCCATGCCACCGGGATGAGCGGCGGCGGCCCGTCGGTCCATCTGGTCGAGATCGCCGACTTCGTCGGGCAGGGCGACCCGCGCCTCGCCAAGCTGCTGGAACGCTCCGGCGACATCCCGGTGCGGGTCAATGTCGTCGGTGGCTATGCCGTGCCGCTCGCTCTGGGCTGATGTGCGCGAATGAGGCGAGCCGCCGGGGCGGCTCCTGCCTTATCCTGCCGGCCCTCCGTGAAACGATGGAACAGTGCCGCCGGCACTGTTCCATCCTGTTCCACCCCATCCATGAACCGCCCATCCACCATCGTCGGAAGGTAAGCAGACCATGACCCAGCCGAACGGCCCGCAGCCGCGTCCGGGGATTCTCGACATCGCCGCCTATGTCGGCGGCGAGCATCAGGGTCATATCCGCCTCGCCTCCAACGAAGGGGCGCTGGGGCCGAGCCCGAAGGCGATGGAGGCCTATGGGGCGGCGGCCGGGACCCTGCACCGCTATCCGGACGGCGGCTCGGCGGCGCTGCGCGGCGCCATCGCCAAGCGCTTCAACCTGGATGCCGACCGCATCGTCTGCGGCGCCGGGTCGGACGAGATCATCAGCCTGCTGATCCGCTCCTATGCCGGGCCGGGCGACGAGGTGCTGTATTCGCAGTACGGCTTCCTGATGTACCCGATCGGCGCCAAGTCGGTCGGCGCCACCCCGGTGACGGCGCCCGAGGACGGGCTGACCGCCAGCGTCGACAACCTGCTGGCCCGCGTCACCCCGCGCACTCGTCTGGTCTTCCTCGCCAACCCGAACAACCCGACCGGCACCTATCTGCCGGCGTCGGAGGTGGCGCGGCTCCATGCCGGCCTGCCGCCGGACGTCATCCTGGTCATCGATGCGGCCTATGCCGAATACATGAACAAGGACGACTACACCGCCGGCGAGGAGCTGGTGGAGCGGTTCCCCAACGTGGTGATGACCCGCACCTTCTCGAAGATCTTCGCGCTGGGTTCGCTCCGCATCGGCTGGTGCTACGGGCCGGCCGGGATCGTCGACGTGCTGAACCGGGTGCGCGGTCCCTTCAACGTGTCGAACGCCGCCCATGTCGCCGGCGTCGCCGCGGTGGAGGACGCCGAGTTCCTCGACCGCTCCCGCCGCCACAATGAGCAGTGGCGCGAGTGGTTTTCCGCCACCGTGCGGGAGCTGGGCCTGACGGTGCACCCCAGCGTGACCAACTTCGTGCTGGTCGATTTCAAGGGCCAGCCCGCCGGCAAGGACGATGCCGAGGCCGCCCGCCAGTTCCTGAAGGCCCGCGGCATCCTGGTCCGCCAGATGCCGTCCTACGGCCTGCCGAGCTGCCTGCGCGTCACCATCGGCACCGAGCAGGAGATGCACGTGGTGGCCGACGCGCTGCGGGACTTCCTGAAGGCGTAACGGCTTTCAGATTAAGAAAAGCCCGCCGGAACGGCTGTTCCGGCGGGCTTTTTGCTGGGCGCTCACTCCGCGGCGATGGGTATCGCGCCGGCCGCCATCTTCTCTTTGGCATTGAGCACTTCGAGGGCGACAATCCGGTTCTGATCGTCAAAATCCAGAATGATGCCGGGGGCAACCTCCTGGGAGTCGATGATGGTGCCCTCCGAGAAGCGCACGAACAGCGCATCGGCTTCGGCATCGTATCGCGAGTTCATAGCTTGGCTCCCCGGTCGAGAAAGGCCGTGATGACCAGTATATCCGCACCGTCCCGCCGATGAACAACCCGGATGATCCGGTTGCCGGCTTCCGGGATGAGCTTGAACGACCGCCATACGTCCGGCCCGCTGGGATCGGCTTCGATCCGGTCGGGGGATTCAATGGCGCGCTCGACCCATTCCAGAGCCAACCCTCGCTCTTGGATCGTCAGGCGGGCGTGGGCGGTCAGGCTGAGCGTCATCGGCGGGGGCTCGCTCTCACCCCCGGTTCAGCAGGAAATCGACCGTTTCCGGCCGGCCCGGCAGGTCGAGCCTGGCCTGCACCGGCTCGCAGCGGCTGACGATCCGGCCGCGGCGCAGCACGAACAGGCGGGCGGCGCGGGTGCGGATCGCCTCCACCGGGTTGCCGGCCTGGAGTACCACCAGATCGGCGTTGCAGCCCGGCTCCAGCCCATAGCCGTCCAGATGCAGCAGCCTGGCCGGGTTCACCGTCACCGCGTCGAAGGCGGCCTTGATGCCGTCCTGGCCGGTCATCTGGCCGACATGCAGGCCCATATGCGCAACCTCCAGCATGTCGCCGGAGCCCAGCGGATACCAGGGATCCATCACGCAGTCGTGGCCGAAGGCGACCGTCAGCCCGGCGGCCATCAGCTCCGGCACGCGGGTCATGCCGCGGCGCTTGGGGTAGGTGTCGTGGCGGCCCTGGAGGACGATGTTGATCAGCGGGTTGGCGATCACCCCCAGCCGCGCCTCCGCCATCAGCGGGATCAGCTTGGAGACATAGTAATTGTCCATCGAGTGCATGGAGGTCAGGTGCGACCCCGTTACCCTACCGTGCAGGCCCAGCCGCTGCGTCTCATAGGCCAGCGTCTCGACATGGCGGGACAGCGGGTCGTCGCTCTCGTCGCAATGCATGTCGACCAGCAGCCCGCGCTCCGCCGCGATCTCGCAGAGCAGCCGGACCGAAGCCGCGCCATCGGCCATGGTGCGCTCGAAATGCGGGATGCCGCCGACCACGTCGACGCCCATGTCGAGCGCCCGGATCAGCAGTTCCTTCGCACCCGGCGCACGGAGAACGCCGTCCTGCGGGAAGGCGACCAGCTGCAAATCGAGATAGGGGGCGACGCGCTTCCTGACGTCCAGCAGCGCTTCCACCGCCAGCAGGCGCGGATCGCAGATGTCGACATGGCTGCGGATCGCCAGCAGCCCGCGCCCGACCGCCCAGTCGCAGTAGGCGAGCGCACGCTCGACGATGGCGTCCTGGGTCAGCTGCGGCTTCAGCTCGCCCCACAGCGCGATGCCTTCCAGCAGGGTGCCGCTCTGGTTCACGCGCGGCAGGCCGTAGCTCAGCGTGCTGTCCATATGGAAATGGGCATCGACGAAGGGCGGGCTGACCAGCCGGCCGCTGGCGTCGATCTCGCTGGCCGCCTCGCCGGCCAGATCGGCCTCGACTGCGGCAATGCGACCGTCCTTGATGCCGATGTCGATACCAGTGCGGCCATCCGGCAGGGTGGCGCGGCGCAGGATCAGGTCGAACATCAGCGTTCTCCTTTGCGGTACGGGATCATCAGGGCGCGCGGGTAGGAGGCCCGGCGGGCCACCAGCACCAAAGCCAGGATGCTCAGCAGATAGGGCATCATCAGGAACAGCTGGTAGGGCAGGACGCCGCCGCTCGCCTGCTGCAACCGCAGTTGCAGCGCGTCGAACACCGCGAACAGCAGGGCGCCCAGCAGAGCCTTGCCCGGCCGCCAGGAGGCGAAGACCACCAGTGCGATGCAGATCCAGCCGCGCCCGTTGACCATGTTGAAGAAGAAGGCGTTGAAGGCCGACAGGGTCAGGAAAGCACCGGCCAGCGCCATCAGCGCGCTGCCCGCCACCACGGCGCCGATGCGGATGGCGGTGACGTTCAGCCCCTGCGCCTCAGCGGCTGCCGGATTCTCGCCGACCATCCGCACCGCCAGCCCGACCGGCGTGCGGTAGAGGACATAGGCGACGACCGCGACCAGCAGGAAGGCGAGGTAGGTCAGCGGCGTCTGGGCCAGGGCACCCGGCAGGGCCAGCGGCTGGAACGGCTCGACGGTCGGCGGGGTGCTGGCCTGCGGCAGGACGAGGCGGTAAACGAAATAGGACAGGCTGGTGCCGAGCAGGGTGACGCCGATGCCGGTCACATGCTGCGACAGGCCGAGCGGCACGGTCAGCGCCGCATGCAGCAGGCCGAGCAGCGCGCCGCAGGCAGCGGCGGCCAGCACGCCGGTCCACAGGTCGGCCCCCTGGTAGACCGCCATCCAGCCGGCCATGGCGCCCAGCGTCATGATGCCTTCGATGCCGAGGTTCAGCACGCCGGCCCGCTCGCACACCAGCTCGCCCAGCGTGCCCAGCACATAGGGGGTGGCGATGCGCAGCACCGCGGTCCAGAAGGCGGCCGACAGCAGGATGTCGAGGATGGTCGACAGGAAATCCATAACCCCTTACCCCCGCCGCAGCCGGTAGCGCGCCAGCAGCCCGGCAACCAGCATGCAGAGCAGGCTGGTGGCGACCAGGACGTCGGCGATGTAGTTGGGAACCGGCATGGCCCGGCTCATGGCGTCGGCACCGACGAAGATGCCGGCGATGAACAGCGCGGCCCCGACCACCCCGATGGGGTGCAGCTGCGCCAGCATGGCGACGACGATGCCGCTGTAGCCGAAGCCCGGCGACAGGTCGAGCGTCAGGTAGCCTTTCAGCCCGCAGACCTCCGCCGCACCGGCCAGCCCGGCCAGCCCGCCCGACAGCAGGGCGGTGCGCAGCATCACCCGCGTCACCGGCATGCCGGCGAAGGCGGCGGCGCGCGGGTTGGCGCCGACCGCCCGGTTCTCGTAGCCCCAGATGGTGCGGGTGTCGATCAGCCACAGCAGCACCGACAGGCCGAGCGCGATGGCCAGCCCGGCATGCAGGCGGGTGCGCGCCACCAGCTTGGGCAGCTCCGCCGCCTCGGCGACCGGCGCCGACTGCGGCCAGCCCATGCCCATCGGATCCTTCAGGGCGCCTTCCAGCAGCAGCGACACCAGCAGCAGCACGACGAAGTTCAGCAGCAGGGTGGTCACCACCTCGTCGACGCCGAAGCGGACCTTCAGCACGGCGGGGCCGAGCAGGGTGACGCCGCCCGCCGCCATGCCGGCGATCATCACCACCGGGATCAGCGCCCAGGCCGGCAGGTCGAGCATGCCGCCGCCCACCACCACGGCGGCCAGCGCCCCCATGTAGAGCTGGCCCTCCGCCCCGATGTTCCACAGCTTGGCGCGGAAGGCGACGGCGGCGGCCAGCCCGGTCAGGATCAGCGGGGTGGCGCGGGTCAGCGTCTCGGTCAGGGCGAAGCGGGAGCCGACGGCGCCTTCGAACAGCAGGCCGTAGGCGCGCAGCACCGGGGCGCCGGTCCAGGCGACCAGCAGGGCGCAGAGCGCCAGCGCCGCCACGACGGCGCCAATCGGCGCCAGCAGCCGCAGGGCGAGCGGGGTATCGGTGCGCGGTTCAAGCCGCATCAACAGTCTCCGGCAGGATGTCGCGCAAAACGTCCCAATGCCCGGCCATCAGCAGGCCGAGCTGGCTGACCGACACCCGGTCGTGCGGCAGAAGCGGGGTGAGGCGCCCGTGATAGGCGACGGTGACGCAGTCGGCCAGCGCCAGGATCTCGTCCAGATCCTCGGAGATCAGCAGGACGCCGGCTCCGGCGGCGCGGGCGTCGAGCAGCCGGCTGTGGACGTAGGACACCGCCCCGATATCGAGTCCGCGCGTCGGCTGGCTCGCCAGGATCAGGTCCGGCCCATGGGCCAGCGTGCGGCCCAGGATCAGCTTCTGCATGTTGCCGCCCGACAGCAGCTGCGTGCGGGCATCGGGACCGGGGCAACGCACGTCGAACTCCTCGATCACCTCGCGGGCATAGGCCCGTGCCGCCCCGCGCCGCAGCACCCCGAAGCGGGAGAAGGATGAGTCGTGGTAGCGCTCGGCGATCAGGTTCTCCCACACCGCCATGGCGCCGACCAGACCGGCGCTGTGCCGGTCCTCCGGGATGCGGGCGACGCCGCGCCGGACCATGTCGGCCGGGTGGCCCCGCTCGACCACGCTGCCCTTCAAGGACAGCCGGCCGGAATCGGGATGGATCAGGCCGCTGACCAGCTCGGCCAGCGCCGTCTGGCCGTTGCCGGACACGCCGGCGATGCCGACCACCTGATGGCGGCGCACCGTCAGGTCGACCCCGTCCAGCAGTGGGCGGCCATGGCCGGACGCCACCGTGACGCCCGCCAGCTCCAGCACCGGCTCGCCGGGGCTGAGCGGGGTGGGGGCCGGCGGCTTGACGCTGCGGCCGACCATCAGTTCGGCCAGTTTGGCGCGGTCGGTGGAGGCGGTGGCGTGGGTGGCGACCAGCTTGCCGGCGCGCAGAACGGCGACGGTGTCGCTGGCGGCGAAGACCTCGTTCATTTTATGGCTGATGAAGACGACGGCCAGCCCGTCGGCGGTCAGCCGGCGCAGCGTTTCGAACAGCCCGGCCGATTCCTGCGGCGTCAGCACCGCGGTCGGCTCGTCGAGGATCAGGATGCGGGCGTCGCGGTAGAGCGCCTTGAGGATCTCCGCCCGCTGGCGCTCGCCGACCGACAGCTCGCCGACCGGCGCGTCCGGCCGCACCTCCAGCCCGAAGCGCTGGGACAGATCGAGCAGCCGGCGGCGGGCGGCGCCCCGGTCGGAGCGCCAGCGCCACAGCGATTCGGTGCCGACGGCGATGTTGTCCAGCACCGACAGATTGTCCGCCAGCGTGAAATGCTGGTGGACCATGCCGATGCCAGCCTCCAGCGCCGCGCGGGGTGAGCCCGGCGGCAGCGGGCGGCCGAACGCCTCGATGGTCCCCTCGTCGGCGACGTAATGGCCGAAGAGGATGTTCATCAGGGTGGTCTTGCCGGCGCCGTTCTCGCCAAGCAGAGCCAGCACCTCGCCGGCGCGGAGCGTCAGCGAGATGTTGTCGTTGGCGAGCAGCGGGCCGAACCGCTTGGAGATGCCGGCGAGCCGGAGGACGACCTCCGGCCCAACTGTCACGGGTGATGACATTGCGGATACGCCGGGCGTCACATCGTCGACTTCGGCTCGGCGTCGTTGACCTTCACGGTGAACTTGCCGTCGCGGATCTGCTGCTCGCGCTCCTTCACCTTCGCCTTGACGGCGTCGGGGACCTTTGCCTCGAAGGTGCCGAGCGGCGCTAGGCTGGAGCCCTTGTGCGCCATCATGCTGTAGGGACCGTAATCCTCGGCCTTGTAGCTGCCGGCCTTCACCGCGGCGATGGCGCGCTCCACCGACGGCTCCATGTGCCAGAGCGCGCTGGCGACGACGGTGTCGGGATATTGCGGCTGGGTGTCGATGACGTTGCCGATGGCGAGCACCTTGCGCTCCTTGGCCGCGTCGGACACGCCGAAGCGCTCGGCGTACATCACGTCGGCGCCGCGGTCGATCATGGCGAAGGCGGCTTCCTTGGCCTTGGGCGGGTCGAACCAGGAGCCGATGAAGCTGACCGAGAACTTGACCTGCGGGTTGACCTCCTTGGCGCCTTCCATGAAGGCGTTCATCAGGCGGTTCACCTCGGGGATCGGGTAGCCGCCGACCATGCCGATGACGTTCGACTTGGTCATGCCGCCCGCGACCATGCCGGAGAGATAGGCCGGCTCCTGGATGTAGTTGTCGAAGACCGAGAAGTTGGGTTCCTGCGGCTTGAAGCTGGAGCCCATGACGAAGGCGGTCTTCGGATAGTCCTTGGCGACGGCGCGGGCGGCGCGCTCCACCCCGAACACCTCGCCGAAGACCAACTGCTGGCCGGCCTCGGCATACTGGCGCATCACGCGCTCATAATCGGTGTTGGCGACCGACTCGGCCCAGACATACTCGATGTCGCCGCGGTCGGCGGCGGCCTTCAGCGCGACATGGATGCGGCTGACCCACTGCTGCTCGATCGGCACGGTGTAGATGCCGGCGACCTTCACCTTGCCTTGTGCGAATGCCGGCAGGGAACCGCCGGCCGCCACCGCGAAGGCCACTGCGGCGACGCCACACAGCACCGCGCGGCGCGTCATACCCCCGGCCGCCTTCCCAAAGACGTTCATCGCCCGATCCCCCATCCCCCGAACCGACATCATGAGTCCCCTTCGTCGCTGAGTATCGTTGGTCGCGTATCGTTGGCCGCCGTCACCGGCGGCGGTATGGCCGAGCCGCCGGAGTCATGAATACTCGGGAATGTGCCCGTAAATCCATGGACCCGTGCGGCCGCAATTTCGAATGCAACGGAAATGCCATCCGCCGGGAGCGCTGCCCATCTCGCAGGCAGACGCCCCCGGCTGTTCAGAATGCTGGCATGTGATTGAATAAAGGGCAATTCTTCCTGACGATCCGGTCAGGATCACGGCACGTCGCCCTCCCGCTTCCCCTCGCTCTTGCGGGCGTCGCCGCGGCAGCGGTCGGAGCAGTATTTCACCTCGTCCCACACCCGCTCCCATTTCTTTCGCCAGGTGAAAGGGCGGTTGCAGACCGGGCAGGTCTTGGCTGGCAGGTCGGCCTTCTTCACGCCCTTCATGCCGGGCCGCCGCCCAGAATCGCGGCGGGACGGCGCAGGACGGGGTCGAAGGGGTTTAACTGGCGGCTGATCGCGGTGGATTCGCGTTTCAGGATGTCGACCACCACCGGCAGCCGTTCCTCGTTCAGCCGCTCGCTGATCGTACCGACGCTGAGCGCCGCCACGGCATAGCCGTCGCGGTCCAGCACCGGAACCGCCACGCCCGACATGCCCGGCAAGAGGCCGGTGGACCGGCTGGCATAGCCGAGATCGCGCACCCGCGCGATTTCCGTGCGCAGATAGACCTCGTCGATGATGCCGACGCCCTGCATGCGCGGCAGGTTGAAACGGATGACCTCCTCGCGCTCCTCCGCATGGAGGAAGGCCATGATGGCGAGGCTGCCCTGGCCGACGCCGAGCGTTACCCGGCCACCGATGTCGCCGGTGAAGGAGCGGATGGGGAAGGGGCCTTCGCTGCGGTCCAGGCACACCGCGTCGAAGCCGCTGCGCACCAGCAGGAAGATGGTGTCGCGCAGCGTCGCCGACAGGCGCAGCAGGATCGGCCGGCAGATGTCGCGCAGGTTGTTCGGATTGCCGGCCTGCGCCGCCAGCCCGAACAGGTCGATGCCCAGCCGGTAGCGCTTGGTCGCCTTGTCCGCTTCCGCCATCCCCTCTTCGACCAGGATCTTCAGCAGGCGGTGGACGGTCGGCGGGGTGAGGTCGAGCGCGCGGGAGATGTCGGTCAGCCGGGCCCCCGCCTCGTTGGAGGACGCCAGCAGGCGCAGGATCGCCAGCCCGCGCTGCAGGCTGGATTTGCTGCCCGCCTCGTCTGAACCGGAACTCTCGACACCCGCACTGTCTTTTGCCCTGCGGCGGAGGTCGGCGCTCATGTTGGGCTCCGTTCTGAAAATCGGTGATGTTGGCTGCCCCATCTATTCCGTATATCGGAAGCTTTTGCAAAATCTTTTCTGTTGGTGGAAAAAGCGGATTGACGCGACCGGGGGTGCGGCGGAACCATCGGGGCAACAGGTGAGGCCCGGAGACCGAGGCCAATTGTCGCAAGAGGGAGAATTCCCCCCGTGTCGTTCCTCGAATTGAAAAACATCACCAAGCGTTACGGCCCGATGACCGCGGTCGGCGACGTCTCGCTGTCGGTGGAGAAGGGCGAGTTCGTCTCCCTGCTCGGGCCTTCGGGCTGCGGCAAGACCACGACCCTTCAGATGATCGCCGGTTTCGTCGAACCGTCGGCCGGCACCATCCGGCTGGACGGACGCGACATCACGCGGGCCAAGGCGAACAGCCGCGGGCTGGGCATCGTGTTTCAGAGCTACGCGCTGTTCCCGCACATGACCGTGTTCGACAATGTCAGCTTCGGCCTGGAGATGCAGCGCGTGCCCAAGGGTGAGCGCAAGCCGCGGGTGGAAGAGGCGCTGTCGCTGGTCCACCTCTCCCCCTATGCCAAGCGCTACCCGCGCGAGCTGTCGGGCGGCCAGCGGCAGCGCGTGGCGCTTGCCCGCGCGCTCGTCATCCGCCCGCCGGTCCTGCTGCTGGACGAGCCGCTGTCGAACCTGGACGCCAAGCTGCGCGAGGCGATGCAGTTCGAGTTGCGCGAGATTCAGCGCAAGGTCGGCACCACCACGGTCATGGTCACCCACGATCAGGCGGAAGCCTTCTCGATCAGCGACCGCGTCGTGGTGATGGAGGCCGGGCGCATCACCCAGATCGACCAGCCCTACCGCATCTACGAGCATCCGGAGACGGAGTTCATCTCCCGCTTCGTCGGCAAGACCAACCTGCTGCCGGGCAAGGTCGTCACCGCGACCGGTGCCGGCGCCACGGTGTCGCTGGCCGGCATCGCCGTGCCGGTGGAAACCGCCGGCCTGTCGGTGGGCGAAACGGTGACCCTGTGCATCCGGCCGGAGAAGCTGCACCTGACCGCGCCGTCGGGCGGGCTGCTGACCGGCCGTGTCGCCGACCGCTTCTTCCTGGGCAGCCAGTGGCTCTACCACATCGACGGGCCGCTCGGCACGCTGATGGTGGTGACGCCGAACGACGGCTCCACCCCGGCGGAGCAGGGCGCCCCGGTCGGGCTGGAATGGTCGCCGTCGGTCGTGCGCGTCCATCGCGGCGCCATGGCGGAGGCGCCGGACGTGACCCTTGAGGTGACGGGATGAGCACCACCCTTCCCGACACCGCCCCGGCCGCACCGGGCGGGGAGACGCCGGAGCGGCGCTTTTCCACCGCTCCGCTGTTCCTGTCGGGGCCGGCCGCGCTGCTGTTCGCGGCGCTGGTGCTGACCCCGCTGTTCCTGACGGCGCTCCTGTCCTTCAACCAGTTCGACTATGCGACCGGTCGCACCGACGGCTTCACGCTGGAGCATTATCTGGCGGTGGTGACCGACGAGTATTACCTGGAAATCTTCCTGCGCACCTTCCGCATCTCGGCGCTGGCGACCGCCATCTGCGTGGTGATCGGCGTGCCGGAGGCCTACATCCTCAGCCGGATGAGCAACCCCTGGCGGTCGATCTTCCTGCTGGTGATCCTGGCGCCACTGCTGGTGTCGGTCGTCGTCCGCGCCTTCGGCTGGAGCATGCTGCTGGGGCCGGAAGGGCCGGTCAACGGAGCGCTGATCGCGCTCGGCATCGGCCGGATGAAGCTGCTCTACAGCGAGGGCACGGTGGTCGTGGCGCTGGTCCACGTCATGCTGCCCTTCATGGTCATCCCGGTCTGGACCTCCTTGCAGAAGCTGGACCCGGCGGTGGAGCAGGCGGCACTCTCCTTCGGCGCCTCGCGCGCCACGGCCATCGTCCGCGTGGTGGCGCCGCAGATCCTGCCCGGCATCCTGTCGGGAAGCCTGATCGTCTTCGGCCTCAGCGCCAGCGCCTTCGCCATCCCCGGCCTGCTCGGCGGGCGGCGGTTGAAGATGGTCGCGACCGTGGTCTACGACCAGTATCTGAGCGACCTGAACTGGCCAATGGGGGCGGCGGTCGCCGTCATCCTGCTCGCCGCCAACCTGATCATCATGCTGACCTACCACCGCATGGTGGAAGGCCACTACCGCCGCCGGCTGGGGTGAAGACGCCATGACCCGCAACGGACCCGTCGCCCTGTTCTTCCACGCATTGGTCGTCATCTTCATGCTGGCGCCGCTGGCGATCGTCTGCCTCGTCGCCTTCACGCCGGAAAACACGCTGTCGCTGCCGACCAGGGGTTTTTCGCTGCGCTGGTTCGAGGCGGTGTTCCATCACCCGGACTTCGTCCAGTCCTTCTGGAACAGCCTGTGGCTCGCCGTGCTGTCGGCGACGCTGGCGGTGGCGCTGGCGGTTCCCGCCTCGCTCGCCATCACGCGCTATGAATTTCCCGGCCGCGGCTTCCTCAATGCGCTGTTCCTGTCGCCGCTGATCATCCCGCATCTGGTGCTGGGCGTCGCCATGCTGCGGCTGTTCGCCGTCGTCGGCGCCGCGGGCAGCTTCGGCTGGCTGGTGGCGGCGCACATGGTGATCGTCACGCCCTATGTGATGCGCCTGCTGATCGCCGCCATCTCCGGCTTCGACCGCAGCGTGGAACAGGCGGCCTTCTCGCTGGGCGCCAGCGAGGCCACCGTGTTCCGCCGCGTCACCCTGCCGATGATCCTGCCCGGCGTCACCGGCGGCTGGCTGATCGCCTTCATCAACAGCTTCGACGAGCTGACCATGTCCATCTTCATCACCTCGCCGTCCACGGTGACGCTGCCGGTGCGGATGTACATGTACGCCACCGAATCCATCGACCCGATGATGGCGGCGGTGTCGGCGCTGATCATCGGCATCACCGCGGTCGCCGTGCTTCTGCTCGACCGTGTCTATGGGTTGGACCGCATCCTGGTCGGCCAGCACTGAGCGTCCGCTCCGGCCGTCCTCTCTTCGGAGACCAGTCATCATGGCTTTGCTGCAGCGTGTGGCCGAACAGGGCCGGCGCGTGGTCCGCTTCACGCTCGACGGGCGTCCGGTGGAGGCGCTCGAGGGCGACACCATCCTGACGGCCATGCTCACCAACGGCGACCGGCTGCGCCGGACGGAATTCGCCGACAGCCCGCGCGCCGGCTTCTGCATGATGGGCGCCTGCCAGGATTGCTGGGTGCGGACGGAGGAGGGCGAGCGGCTGCGCGCCTGCGGCACCTTCATCGCCGACGGCATGCGCCTTGTGAGCGGCGGGGAGTGGACGTCGTGAGCGAAGTTCTCCCTCCCGTTATCGTCGGTGCCGGTCCTGCCGGCATCCGCGCGGCGGAACGGCTGGTCGCCGCCGGCCTGCGTCCGGTGGTGGTGGACGAGGCGGCACGCTGGGGCGGCCAGATCTACCGCCAGCCTCCCGATGGAGGCTTCACCCGGCCGAAAGGCGCGCTTTACGGGTTCGAGGCCGGCAAGGCCGACGCGGTCCACCGCGCCATGGCGGCGATCTGCGACCGGGTCGACTACCGGCCGCGCACGCTGGTGTGGAACTGCGAGGCCGGGGCGCTCGACCTGCTGAGCGACGGGGCGAGCGACACCTTGCCCTTCAGCCATCTGATCCTGGCGACGGGTGCCACCGATCGCGTGCTGCCCTTCTCTGGCTGGACATTGCCCGGCGTCTTCACGCTCGGCGGGTCGCAGGTGGCGCTGAAGTTCCAGGGCTGCGCCGTCGGCCGGCGGGTGGCCTTCCTCGGCACCGGGCCGCTGCTCTATCTGGTCGCCTACCAGTATCTGAAGGCCGGCGTCGAGGTGGCGGGTGTGTTCGACACCACGCCCTTCGCCGCCCAGGCCCGTGCCACCGCTGGCATGCTGCGCGACCCGGCGACGCTGGCAAAGGGGCTGCTGTTCGTCGGCTGGCTGCGCGCCCATGGCGTGCCGATCCACAACGGCGTCCGTCCGGTGCGCGCCGAGGGCGCGGAGCGGGTCGATGCGCTGGTCTGGCGCGATGCCCGCGGGCAGGAACGGCGCACCGCGTGCGACGCCGTCGCCTTCGGGCTGGGCCTGCGGTCCGAGACGCAACTGGCCGACCTCGCCGGCTGCCGCTTCCGCTTCGACGAGGCCGACCGGGCCTGGCTGCCGGAACGGGACGGGGCGGGGCGCAGCTCGGTTCCCGGCCTCTATCTCGCCGGCGACGGCAGCGGCATTTCCGGTGCCGATGCGGCTGAACTGGCGGGCGAACGCGCGGCGCTGGCCCTGCTGGAGGATCTCGGCCGGCCGGTCGACGCCGCGCGGGTCAAGGAGCTGGACGGGCGGCTTGCCCGCATCGCCGCCTTCCGCCGCAGTCTGTCGGCCGCCTTCCCCTTCCCGGCGGACTGGGCCGACGCGATTGCCGACGACACGATGATCTGCCGCTGCGAAGGCATCACCGCCGGTGCGGTGCGCGAGGTCGCCCGCAGCGGGCAGGCCCGCGAGATGAACCGCGCCAAGGCGCTGACCCGCGCCGGCATGGGCCGCTGCCAGGGCCGCATGTGCAGCGCCACCACGGCGGAGCTGCTGTCGCGTACGCTCGGCACCGGCCCCGACGGGGTGGGGCGCCTGAGGGCGCAGCCGCCGATCAAGCCGCTGCCGATCTCCGCCGGTGCCGAGCGGCGGGAGGTCGCGTGATGCGGGAACGGATCGAGTGCGATGTCGCCATCGTCGGCGGCGGGATCGTCGGCGGGTCGGCGGCGCTGTTCCTGCGGCAGGCCGGCCTGTCGGTGACGCTGCTGGAGCGCGACTGGTGCGGCGCCAAGGCGAGCGGCGTCAATTTCGGCGGCGTGCGCCGGCAGGGCCGCCCGCTGGAGCAACTGCCGCTCTCCCAGCGCGCCCACGCCATCTGGGGCCGGCTGCCGGAGCTGCTGGGCACCGACGCCGAATACATCCGCTCCGGCCATCTGAAGCTGGCGCGCAGCGAACCCGACCTTGCGTCCCTGATCGACTACCGCGAGCGCACCCAGGGCTTTGGCCTCGGGCTGGAGATCGTCACCGGCGAGGAGTTCCGCCGGCGCTGGCCGGCGCTTGGCGACCGGGCCATCGGCGGATCGCTCTGCCCGGAGGACGGCCATGCCAACCCGCGCCTCGTCTCCCCCGCCTTCGTCCGCGCCGCGGCCAGGCTGGGCGCTGTGGTGCGCGAACAGACGCCGGTCGACCGGGTGGAGAAGGATGGCGACCGCTTCGTCCTGCTGAGCGGCGACGCCCTGGAGGTGCGTGCCCGCTTCCTGCTGAACACCGCCGGTGCCTGGTCCTGGCGGGTGGCGGAAGCCTTCGGCGAGCCGGTGCCGCTGGAATCGCTCCATCCCAACATGGCGGTGACCGAGCCGCTGCCCCGCTTCCTCGACGTCAACATCGGGGTGGAGGGCGGCGGCGTCTATGGCCGTCAGGTGCCGCGCGGCAACATGGTGGTCGGCGGCGGGCGCGGCTTCGCGCTGGACGCCGACCGCGCCCGGCCGCAGCGCGACGCCGTGCTGACCCTGATGCGCGACGCGGCGGAGCTGTTTCCCCAGCTGCGCCACGCCCATGTCATCCGCTGCTGGACCGGGGTGGAGGGCTATACGCCCGACCGCAACCCGATCATCGGACCCAGCCGCACCACGCCCGGCCTGTTCCATGCCTTCGGCTTCTCCGGCGCCGGGTTCCAGATCGGCCCCGGCGTCGGCCAGACGCTGGCCGAACTGGTCACGACCGGCGAGACGCCGATGCCGCTGGAGCCCTTCCGCATCGACCGCTTCACACCGACCGCTTAAGATCCCACCCCAGTCTTCTCCCCTTGGCCCATTGGAGGACGTGCATGCCCACCTTGCGTTCCCTGTCGCTCACCGGTCTCGCCACGGTTGCCATCACGGCCGCCGCCGCCCTCTCCACCCCCGCCGCCGCCCAGACCAAGACGGTCTACATCGGCATGAATGGCGGCACGATGGAGAAGACCTACACCGAGAACGTCTTCCCCGCCTTCGAGAAGGCGACCGGCATCAAGGTGGTGGTGGTTCCCGGCACCTCGTCCGACATCCTGGCTAAGCTGCAGGCCCAGAAGGACAACCCGCAGATGCACGTCGTCTTCCTCGACGACGGGCTGATGTACCGCGCCATCGGCATGGGCCTATGCCAGAAGATGGACAGCTCGCCGGTGCTGAACGACGTCTACCAGTCCGCGCGCCTGAAGGGCGACATGGCGGTCGGCGTCAACATGGGTATGACCGGCCTCGCCTATAACAAGGCGATGTTCGACGAGAAGGGCTGGGCGCCGCCGACCAGCTGGATGGATCTGGCCGATCCCAAGTACAAGGGCAAAATCGTCGTCCAGTCGGCCGCCAGCAGCTCCTTCGGCCTGCACGCCTTCCTGATGTACAACCGCATCAAGGGCGGCACCGAGGGCAACGTCGATCCGGGCTTCACCACCTGGCGCAAGACCATCGGCCCGAACGTGCTGGAGTACATCCCCAGCTCCGCCAAGATTGCCGAGATGGTGCAGACCAACGAGGCGGCTATCTTCCCGCTGACCCCGACCGGCGTCGGCAGCCTGAAGGCCAAGGGCATTCCGGTGGAATACGCCCAGCCCAAGGAAGGCTCGGTCGTGCTGATGGTCGGCGAGTGCGTCGTCGCCAAGAACCCGGACAACGAGGCCGCGCAGAAGCTGGCCGCCTATCTGCTCGGGCCGGAGGCGCAGCTCGCCGCCCTGCAGTACGGCGCGCAGATCCCGTCCAACACCAAGGTCACCCCGCCGGCCGATGTCGCCGACGAGATGAACAAGTTCCAGGGCTACATGAAGAACGCCGTCACGGTGGACTGGGACGTCATCAACGAGAAGCGCCCGGACTGGAACCAGCGCTGGAACAAGGAAATCGAACGGTAACCTGGGCAATAACCGGGACATGGAAAAGGGGGCGGAAACGCCCCCTTTTCTTTTGGCCGGACCTTTTCGGCGGATGCCTTATTCGGCAGCCACCGCGGCGCGGCGCCGGGCCTCGCGGGACTGGCGGCCTTCCTTCAGCTTTTCCGACAGCAGGAACGCCAGTTCCAGAGACTGGCTGGCGTTCAGGCGCGGATCGCAGGCGGTGTGGTAGCGCAGAGCCAGATTGTGATCGGTGATCGCCTGGGCGCCGCCCGTGCACTCCGTCACGTCCTGGCCGGTCAGCTCGAAATGCACGCCGCCGGCATGGGTGCCTTCGGCCTGATGCACCTCGAAGAAGCCTCTGGCCTCGGCCAGCACCCGCTCGACGGGGCGGGTCTTGTAGCCGGTGGTCGACTTGATCGTGTTGCCGTGCATCGGGTCGCAGGACCACACCACCGTGCGGCCTTCGCGCTGGACCTTGCGCAGCAGCGGCGGGAACTTCTCCGCGACCTTGTCGGAGCCCATGCGCACGATCAGCGTCAGGCGCCCGGCCTCGTTGGTCGGGTTCAGGATGTCGATCAGGCGGATCAGCTCGTCCGGGTCGGTGGTCGGGCCGCACTTCAGGCCGATGGGGTTCTTCACCCCGCGCAGGAACTCGACATGGGCGCCGTCGGGCTGGCGGGTGCGGTCGCCGATCCACAGCATGTGGGCCGACACGTCGTACCAGTCGCCGGTGGTACTGTCGACGCGGGTCAGCGCCTGCTCGAACGGCAGCAGCAGCGCCTCATGGCTGGTGAAGAAGTCGGTCTCGCGGATCTGCGGGGTGGTCTCCGCGGTGATGCCGCAGGCCGCCATGAAGGCCAGCGTCTCGTCGAGCCGGGTGGCCAGCTCCTGGAAATGCTCGCCGGCCGGGGACTTCTCGACGAAGCTCAGCGTCCACTGATGGACCTTGTGCAGGTCGGCATAGCCGCCCTGGGCGAAGGCGCGCAGCAGGTTCAGCGTCGCGGCGGCCTGGGTGTAGGCCTGCATCATGCGCTCCGGATCGGGAACGCGGGCGTCGCTGGTGAAGTCGAAGCCGTTGACGATGTCGCCGCGGTAGGACGGCAGCTCCACCCCGTCGATGGCCTCCATGTCGGCCGAGCGCGGCTTGGCGAACTGGCCGGCCATGCGGCCCACCTTGATGACCGGGATCGAGGCGCCGAAGGTCAGCACCACGGCCATCTGCAGCAGGACGCGGAAGGTGTCGCGGATGTTGTTGGGATGGAACTCGGCGAAGCTCTCGGCGCAGTCGCCGCCCTGCAACAGGAAGGCCTGGCCGGCGGCGGCCTCGGCCAGCTTGGCCTTCAACCGGCGGGCCTCGCCGGCGAAGACGAGCGGCGGATAGGAGGACAGGCGCTGTTCGACCGCCTCGACCTTGGACAGGTCGGGATAAGTCGGCAACTGCTTCGCCGGTTTCGTCCTCCAACTGGCGGGTGTCCAACGCTCGACCATGACGCGCCTGCTCTTCCTTGACGATTGCGGAACGGGGGCCGGGCGGGCGGCGAACGACCGGCGGCAAACCCCGTGGAAGCTACTCTATAGCGCGACTCGCGGAAACTTTTCCATAGTTTCGGCTCCCTTGCCGGCAATGCTGTGCCGCGGGGATAGACCGCCTGCCACCGGGGGTGATTTCAGATGAAAGGAAATTCGCGTCGGGCCCTCGCGCTTTCCGTCGATGAGCAGGGGGCGATAAGCAGGGTCCGCTGGCGGCGGATGCCCGCGGCCTTTATACATCGGGGGCGATGGACCACCCCCTAGAGGAGCCCTCCCGGTGAAACCGACATCCTGGCGGACAACGCGCCTGTCCTCCTGGGGGCAGGCCCTGGCGGTCTACCGCGACCCGCGCGTGCTGGCGATCCTGTTCCTCGGTTTCTCCGAAGGACTGCCGCTGGCGCTGACCGGCGCCACGCTGAATGTCTGGCTGACCGAACAGGGCGTCAGCCGGACCAACATCGGCCTGTTCGCGCTGGTCACCATGCCCTATGCGCTGAAATTCCTGTGGGCGCCGCTGATCGACCGGCTGCGCCTGCCGGTGATGACGCGGCTGTTCGGGCGGCGGCGCGGCTGGGCGCTGACGGCGCAGGCGGCGCTGATCGCAGCTTTGCTCGGGCTGGGCGGCACCGATCCGGGGCAGGATCTGTGGTGGACCGCCATGTGCGCGGTGCTGGTCGCCTTCTGCTCCGCCAGCCAGGACATCGTGGTCGATGCCTATCGCGTCGAGGTGCTGGAGGAAAACCAGCAGGCCGCCGGTGCGGCGGTGCTGGTGCTGGGCTATCGCTTCGGCATGATGGCGGCGGGGGCGGGCGCTCTCTACATCGCCGAGTTCCATGGCTGGCGCACGGCCTACGAGGTGATGGCCGGGCTGGTCCTGGTCGGCATGGCGACCGTCCTGCTGTGCCGCGAACCGAAGGAGCCGCCTCCGAACGCCCGCGAAAAACTGATCGCCGAATGGCTGGGCCACCGGCCGCATCTGTCGGGCCGCAGCGCCGTGTTTCTCGCCTGGATCTACGGTGCGGTGGTGGCGCCCTTCGCCCAGTTCATGGAGCGGCGCGGCTGGGTGGTCGTCCTGGCCTTCATCGCCAGCTACAAGCTGGGGGAGGTGCTGGCCGGCCAGATGTCCTCGACCTTCTACATCAGCCTTGGCTTCACCAAGGTCGAGATCGCCAACGTCAGCAAGCTGTTCGGCCTGTGGGCGACCATCGCCGGCGGCCTGCTGGGCGGCCTGCTGGTGGGAAAGGTCGGCGTCCTGCGTGGCCTGATGATCGGCGGCATCCTGCAGATGGTGTCGAACTTCGGCTATGTCGTTCTGGCCTGGAGCGGCAACGACGTGTCGATGCTGGCGGTCACCGTGGCGGTGGAGAATGTCTGCGGCGGCATCGCGACCTCGGCCTTCGTGGCCTACCTGTCCAGCCTGTGCAACGTCGCCTACACGGCGACCCAGTATGCGCTGCTGTCCAGCCTGTACAAACTGGGCGGCGACCTGTTCGGCGCGTCGTCGGGCTGGCTGGCGGAGCGGATGGACTGGGTCAGCTTCTTCCTGCTGTCGATGGCCGGCGCCATTCCGGCCCTGTGCCTGCTGATCTGGCTGATGGGCCTGCACAGGCGCGAGGAGGAGGCCGCCGTCCCTGCCCAATGACGGGGACGGCGATGCCGCAGGAGCCTGTTATCAGCTCCCGGTGGTCGACTTGGTCTTGCCGGCGCCCGGCCCGGCGCCCAGGTCGGCGCCGGTCAGCGGATCGGCGTCAGGCTTCGACATGGTGCGGGCCGCCACCGCGTTGACCGCCGCCAGTTCCGACGCGGCGAGCTTGACCGTCGGGTTGCCGTCGCCGCCGTTGACCGGGGCGTCGCCCATCTTGACGTCCACAAACTCCCACTGGGCGCCCTGGTTCCAGGGGCCGCGCATGTCGCCCTCGCCCTGGCTGGTGTTGTAATACTTGTCGGTGTATTCCGGCTTGCCCGGCAGCTTGCCCGGTGGGAAGTTGTTGTCGATGGCGTACAGCGCCTTCTCGAAGCTCTTCTGGTGGGCGATCTCGCGGGTCATCAGGAAGCCCAGCGCATCCTTCACGCCCGGATCGTCGGTGACGTTGATCAGGCGCTCGTAGATGATCTTCGCACGCGCTTCCGCTGCGACGTTGGAGCGCAGATCGGCAGTCGGTTCGCCGATGCTGTCGATGTAGCCGCCGGTCCACAGCTGTCCGGCCGAATTCACCAGGGCCGGACCGCCGCCATACAGCAGCGACAGGGTGTGGCTGCCGTTGCCCTGGGTGATGTTGGCGTACAGGTCGGCGGTCGACTCCGCCCCCTCGGCCAGCTTGCCCTTGGCGCCCTTGGTCAGCATCGCCACGATGGAGCCGATGATTTCGAGGTGGCTCAGTTCCTCGGTCGCGATGTCGATCAGCAGGTCCTTGCGGCCCGGATCCTCATCGGCCAGACCCTGGGTGAAGTAGCGCATGGCCGCGGCCAGCTCGCCCTGCGGGCCGCCGAACTGTTCAAGCATCAGGCTGGCGAGCACCGGATTCGGCTCGGACACGCGGACCGTGTACATGAGCTTTTTGTTGTGCATGAACATGCGAGGAATTCCTCCTGGGTCAGATGGCCCGCCTTGCAGGGGCCGCGGATCGGCGCGACCGGGTCCGGACCGGATCGCTTCATGTCCTCAACCGAGAAATTTTAGAAGCGTTCCAGGAAGAATGCCTGTTTCGGAGTGCTATGCCGGATGGATCGCAACGGCAGCGGAAACAATTGCCTTCCGTATAGAAGCTGGTTCTGGAACAAAAACGCCCACCCGGTTTTTCACAGCCGGGTGGGCGTTTTTGGCCGACAAGTACCGATAAGTGCCGGGGAGGCTTATTGCGCCTGGGCGCGGCAGGCTTCCAGGGCGGAGATCGCCTTGCGGGTGTCGTCGAGGTAATAGGTGTAGGCGTAATCGTCGCCCTTGCCGTCGATCTCCATGTAAAGCTCGCGGCCGTTCATCAGGGCGTCGATCGCCTTGGAGGTCGCCGGGATGCCGACGACGGCCATCGTCTTGTCGATGGCGGCGCCCGGAACCTTGTCGCTCCACTTCTTATCGACCGACAGGGAGATCGAGAGATCTTCCTTCTCCTTCAGCTTCCAGGCGGAATCGCCGAAGATCAGAACCATCGCCTGGCCCTTGTTGGTATAGGCCAGGGCAATGGTCGCGGTGTCCTTCGAATCCGTCTTCCACTCCTGCGTGATGGCGCAGTCCTTGTCGATCTTGACGTCCCACACGCCGATCTTGGTCTGAGCATGAGCCGCGCCGACCGAGGCGAACGCCGCAACGCAGGCAGCCGCTGCAAAAATTCCACGCATGTTTGGAGCCATTCCCTGGGAAAATTGTTCGTGCCGCCATGGTAGGTACCACAATCGGCCAAGGTCCAGGGATTTCCGGTCCTTATTGGCATGCAACGGGGCCATGAGCGGAGGATTCCACACATGGCCCCGTTGCGGACGGCCCACCGCCGCCTTGCGGTGGGGCTATCCACTCAGATCTTCTTTTCCGGCTCCGCCTTTTCGCGCATCAGCACGAATTCCTCCGCGGTGGAGGGATGGAGCGCGATGGTGCGGTCGAAATCGCGCTTGGTGGCACCGCAGTTCATCGCGATTGCCAGAGCCTGCATCATCTCGGGCGCGTCCATGCCCATCATGTGGCAGCCCAGCACGCGCTGGCTTTCACCGTCCACCACCAGCTTCATCAGCACCCGCTCGTCCCGGCCGGACAGGGTGTGCTTCATCGGGCGGAAGCCGGCCTTGTAGATGTCGACCTTCGGATAGTTCGCCCGCGCCTGCATCTCGGTCAGGCCGACGGTGCCCAGCGGCGGCAGGGAGAACACGCCGGTCGGCACATTGTCGTAACCGATGTGCATCGGGTTGTCGTTGAACAGCGTCTCGGCCAGGGCGCGGCCCTCGGCGATGGCGATGGGGGTGAGCGCCATGCGGTCGGTGACGTCGCCGATGGCGTAGATGTTGTCGACGGAGGTGCGCGACCACTCGTCGACCGGGATCGCGCCGGCCTCGTCCAGGGCGATGCCGACCTCTTCCAGGCCAAGGTTCTTGGTGTTCGGGCGGCGGCCGGTGGCGGCCATCACCAGACCGGCGGAATGCTCGCGGCCCATATGGTCGGTCAGGGTATAGCCGCCGGCACCCTTTTCCAGCTTCGCCGGCTTGCAGCGCGAGATGATATTGATGCCGCGCTTGCGCATTTCCTGCGCCAGGGCGATGCGGATGTCGTCGTCGAAGCCGTTCAGCAGATCGTCGCCGCGGATCATCAGCGTCACTTCGGCGCCCAGCCCGCGGAAGATGCTGGCGAACTCCACCGCGATGTAGCCGCCGCCGACGATCAGAACGGAGTGGGGAAGCGTTTCCAGATGCAGCGCCTCGTTGGAGGTCACGGCATGCTCCATCCCCTCCACCTGCGGCAGCGTCGGCCAGCCGCCGGTGGCGATCAGGATGTTGCGGGCGGTGTAGCGCTTGCCGTCCACCTCCACGGTATGGCGGTCGACGATCCGGCCGAACCCCTCATACAGGGTGACGCCGGAGTTCTTCAGCATGTTGATGTAGATGCCGTTCAGCCGGTCGATCTCGCTGTCCTTGCGAGCGATCAGCGTTTCCCAGTCGAAGGACGGCATGGGCGCGCTCCAGCCATAACCGGCGGAGTCCTCGAAACCGTCGCGGAACTGGGCGGCGTAGACCAGCAGCTTCTTCGGCACGCAGCCGCGGATCACGCAGGTGCCGCCGACGCGGCTGCCCTCGCAGATCGCCACCTTGGCGCCATAGGACGCAGCGCGCCGGCTGGCGGCGACGCCGCCGGACCCCGCCCCGATGGTGAAGAGGTCGAAATCGAACTCGGCCACGGCCGTCTCCTTCCGCAACTGGACCCTGATCCTACAAACAATTCCCCCGAACGGCTTTAATGCGAACGGTCGGGAGCCTGTTCACTGTGGACCGGCAGCATATGGGGAGGTGCGGGGCGTTGGGAAGCGCGCCCTCAGCGCAGCAGCATGTCCTGGATCAGGACTTGTCGAAGCTTCAGCGGGCGCATGGTCTTGTTGGCGACGTAGCGCAACGCGTCCTTGATGTAGACCTGCCCGTCGGCCCCGCGCAGTTCGGCCGGATCGACCTCCAGCAGGCGTCGGCCCATGGCGTCGGCGATGCGCGGCAGGTGGGGTGTCACCGCCTCCATCGGGGTTGCCGGATCGAACTCCAGCACGGCGCGCAGCCGCAGTTCCTGCAGGCGGCGGCCGTCGTTCAGCGTGATTGTCAGGGTGGGCAGGGCGGCATAGACGGCCGGCGAAACCTCGACCCGTGCCGGGGGATGGGCGCCCTGGGCTGGGGCCGGACGCAGCAGCAGCACGCCGCCGACCCCGGCGCCGGCAAAGGCAAGCATCAGCCCCAGCAAGGCCAGGACGATCCGGTTTCCGGTGCCATCGAAGGAGGGCAGGCCGTTCCTATCGGGTTCGGCGAATTCCAATTCCGCGGACATTGCTGCCTTGCTCATTCCGCTCTGCCTGGATGTTGCCGACGAACCGGTGCGTGAAACCTTAAAAGCGCGGAAGTGGTAGGTCAAATAAAGGTATTTTATTGGATTTTTTCTTTGATTGTCGATGGGCGGCCGGAATTCGACTGCGGACTTGGGACGTGGCCTTTGGCGGCAGTCGATGTATTCCGTGATGGCCGCAATCCGGTTTCCCGCGGAAAACGCAACGCAGCCATCCGCCGGGGGTTGGGCGGACGGGAAGCCTCTTCCCCCGTCCGGCCGGGACGTATAATGCTGGGATTCCAACACAACCGGCCGGCTGCCCTGTCCGAGGGGCCGGGCCATCGACGACGAAGCACTGAACACCATGCGCAGACCGATGCGTGGACTCATGTGCAGACGCATATGCAGACTGGGGCGAAAGGCGAGGGTGACGGGTATGAGCGACACCGACAACCGTTCAGCTGGCAACCAAGCGGCCGGCAGCCGGAAGGCCGGACAGGGGCCGACGGCTCTTCTCCCGTCCTCCGCCGCGGTTCCCGACTGGACGGACACCTATTTCCGCCGCACCAAGGAAGCGGTCGGCAAGTTCGGCGACAAGACCGTCACCTACGCCATCTTTATGCGACGTCCCGTGGTCTGCGCCCCGCGCCTTGCGGTGGAGTGGCTGGAGTCGGTGGCGCGTGAACGCAACACCAGCTTCCAGATCGAGCTGAACTACCCCGAAGGCAAATGGGTCGGCGCCGGCGAGCCGATCATGTACATCACCGGCTCTTTCTACCATCTGGTCGATTGCGAGACGATCCTGCTGCAGAAGCTGGGTCCGGCCAGCGTCGCCGCCTACAACGCCTTCACCATGTGCGCCGACCTGCCGAAGGTCGCCTTCCTCGCCATGGATGCCCGCCACTGCGCCGGGACGGAGATGGCGGAGATGATGGCCTATGCCGCCTCCGTCGGGTCAGACCGGGCCAAGCGCAAGGTCGGGGCCAAGGGCTTCATCGGCAACGCCACCGACGCCACCGCCCCCTATTTCGGTCAGGAGAAGGGCATGGGCACCATGCCGCACGCCCTGATCGGATATGCCGGATCGACCGTGCGCGCGGCGGAGATGTTTCACGAGACCTTCCCTGAGCTCGGCCTGACCGTCCTGGTCGATTATTTCGGCCGCGAGATCACCGACGGGCTGGAGGTCTGCCGCCGCTTCCCGCAACTGGCCGCCCAGGGCAAGCTGTCGCTGCGGCTCGACACCCCCGGCGGCCGGTTCGTCGAGGGGCTGGACCCGCCCGGTTCCTACGCCGTGCTGGAGCGCCATGCGCCGCACGCCATCCGCGGCTATCGCGACGAAACGCAGCTGCGCTACCTGATCGGCACCGGCGTGTCGGCGGCGGCGATCCACTATGTTCGCGAAAGGCTGGACGATGCCGGCTTCCCGGCGGTGAAGATCGTCGCCAGCAGCGGCTTCGGCCCGGCCAAGTGCCGGCTGATGGCGGAAGCCAACGCGCCGGTGGACATCATCGGCACCGGCAGCTACCTGCCCGAACGCTGGACCGAGACCTACGCGACCGCCGACATCATCGAGTATGACGGCGAGCGCCGCGTGAAGGTCGGCCGCGAGTTCCTGTTCCGGCGGTAAAGTTCCGACCGGGAATTCGCCCTCTCCCGTTCCGGGAGAGGGCGTTATCTCTCACCCCAGACGCTTCGCGATCAGCGGCCCGCGGACCGGCGCGGTGTCCGTCAGTGTGACCGACGCGCGCAGGCGGCGTTCCGCCTCGCCGGCCTGGGCCTCGCTGCGGGCGTGCAGGATCGCCAGCGGACGGTCGCCCGGTCCCACCGCGTCGCCCAGCCCGGCCACCCCGTCGAAGCCGACGGCGAAGTCGATGGCATCGGTCGTTCTGGTCCGGCCGCCGCCCAGCGCCACCACCGCCATGCCGACACCGCGGGTGTCGATGGCGCCGACGAAGCCGGCCCGTTCGGCGAACAGCGGGCGGACGATGGGCGCGCTTTCCAGATGGCGGTCGGGCTGCTCCAGCAGGTCGGCCGGCCCGCCCAGCGCTTTCACCATGCGGGCAAAGCGTTCCGCCGCTTCACCGCTGGCGATGGAGCGGTCGGCCAGGACGCGGCCCGCCGCAGCGTCCGGTGCCAGCCCGGCCAGCGCCAGCAATTCGGCGGCCAGCGCCGCGGTCACTTCGTAGAGCCGCGGTTCGGCCGGCTCGCCGCGCAGGATGGCGAGGCATTCGCGCATCTCCAGCGCGTTGCCGGCGCTGCGGCCCAGCACCTCGTTCATGTCGGTCAGCAAGGCCACCGCCGGCAGGCCGGCGCCTTTCGACACCGTGACGATGCTCTCGGCCAGCGCTTCGGCATCTTCGAAGCGCTGCATGAAGGCACCGCTGCCGAACTTCACGTCCATCACCAGGGCGTCCAGCCCGGCCGCCAGCTTCTTCGACAGGATCGAGGCGGTGATGAGGTCGAGCGATTCCACCGTCGCCGTCACGTCGCGGATGGCGTAGAGCCGCTTGTCGGCCGGGGCGATGTCGTCGGTGGCGCCGATCACGGCGCAGCCGACCTCCTTCACCACCCGGCGCAGCAGCTCGTTGTCGGGCTTGGCGCGGTAGCCGGGGATGCTCTCGAACTTGTCGAGCGTGCCGCCGGTGTGGCCGAGACCGCGCCCCGACACCATCGGCACGAAGCCGCCGCAGGCGGCCAGCATCGGTGCCAGGATCAGGCTGACCTTGTCGCCGACGCCGCCTGTGGAATGCTTGTCGATCACCGGGCCGGGCAGGTCCAGCGATTTCCACTCCATCACCGTGCCCGAATCGCGCATGGCGCGGGTCAGCGCCACCCGTTCGTCCAGGCTCATGCCGCGGAAGAAGACGGCCATGGCGAAGGCCGATGCCTGGGCTTCCGACACGCGGCCGTCGGTGATGCCGCGGACGAAGTCCTGGATGGTGGCGGCGTCGAGCGGCTGGCCGTCGCGCTTGGCGCGGACGATTTCCTGCGGAAGCATGCCTCAGTATCCTCCCGCCGGGGCCGGCTCGCGTTCGCCTTCCCGTTCGCCGTCCCGCTCGCCATGGCCGGCGGCGGCCAGCAGCGCGTCGAGCAGGCTGGAGGCCCCGAAGCGGAAGGTCTGCGGCGTGGCCCAGCCATCCCCCAGGATGTGGTCGGCCAGCGCCAGATAGCGAGCCGCCTCCGCCGCGTCGCGGATGCCGCCGGACGCCTTGAAGCCGACCTTCTTGCCCGATTCATAGATGCTGTCGAGCATCACCGCCGCGGCCGGCAGGGTGGCGGCCGGCTGCGTCTTGCCGGTGGAGGTCTTCAGGAAATCGGCACCGGCGGCGATGGCGTCGCGCGACGCCCAGGCCAGCAGGTCGGCATCGGGGAAGGCGCCCGATTCCAAGATCACCTTCAGCAGCACCTTGTCGCCGCAGGCCTCGCGGCAGGCCTTCACGACATTCATCGGCTGGGTGCGGGCGCCGTCGATGAAGGCCTTGTAGGGCAGCACCACGTCGATCTCGTCGGCCCCGTCGGCGATGGCCCGCCGGGTTTCCGCCGCCACCGAGGCGGCGTCGGCCTCGCCGGTCGGGAAGTTGACCACGGTGGCGATCTTCACCGGCGTGCCGTCCAGCGACTTGCGGGCGGTGGGGACGAAGCGCGGCCAGACGCAGACCGCGGCGACCGGCCCCACGGGCGTGACGGCGCGGGCGCAGAGCTCCTGCACCACCCGGTCGCTGTCGTCGCCGTTCAGGCTGGTGAGGTCGAGCATGCCCACGGCACGGCGCGCCAGATCGGCGTCGGACGGGGCGTTGGCGCTGGCGTCCAGCGCGCTTTGCAGGTCGGCAGACAGTTTCATGACCGGGACCCGTCCTTCTCATGCAGGCGTTCGAGGAAGCCGACCAGCAGGCGCTCCAGGTCGGCGGCTGCCGCCGAGGCGGCGGTCAGGGTCTGGTGATGGTCGACCGGCCCGTCGCCGAGCCCGACGCCAAGATTGGTGACGACGGCGCAGCCGACGACCCGCAGGCCGCAATGGCGCGCGACGATGCATTCGGGAACGGTGGACATGCCGACGGCGTCGGCGCCCAGCAGTTTCATCATCCGCACCTCGGCCGGCGTCTCGAAGGACGGGCCGGGATAGGCGGCATAGACGCCCTCCGCCAGATCGATGGACAGGCCGGCCGCCACCTCCTTCAAGAGGCTGCGCAGCTCCGAATTCCAGGCGTCGGTCATGCTGGGGAAGCGCTCGCCGAAGGCCTCGTCGTTCGGGCCGGTCAGCGGGTTGCTGCCCAGCAGGTTCAGATGGTCGCTGATCGCCATCAGCCGGCCGGGTCCGACCTCCAGCCGGAGCGAGCCGACGGCGGCGGTCAGCACCAGCGTGTCGCAGCCGGCCAGCTTCAGCGCCCGCACCGCGGTCTTCAGCGCATCGAAGCCGTTGCCCTCATAGGCATGGACGCGGCCCTGCATGCAGGCGACCTCGACACCCCCGAGTTGCCCCACGACGAGCCGCCCGGCATGGCCGGACACGCTGGGGATCGGGAAACCGGCGATGTCGGTGTAGGGAATGGCGACCGCGTTGGCGATGCGGTCGGCGATGCCGCCCAGGCCGGAGCCCAGCACGATGCCGACCCGCGGCCGATGGCCGGAGGCACGGTGAAGGATGTCCGCGGCGGCGCGGGCTGCGGTCATGTCGGGAAACTCCGCTCAGAAGGCTAAATTGGTGGGGCCGAACGATTCGGGCAACAGGGTTTCCAGCGGAAAGCTCCGCCGCAGGCCGGCCGGGTCGCAGATGTGGATCGGCGTGTCCGGCGATGCAAATTCGCGGATGCGCTGGCGGCAGCCGCCGCAGGGGGTGCAGATCTCCTCCGCGCCTGCCTCGCCGCCCATCACGACGATGGCGCGGATGCGGCGGTCGCCGGCGGTGACCATGGCGCCGATGGCGCTCGATTCCGCGCATTGCCCCTGCGGGTAGGCCGCGTTCTCCACATTGCAGCCGGCAAAGATGCGGCCCGATTCGCCGAGGATCGCCGCACCCACCTTGAATTTGGAATAGGGGGCGTGGGCATTCTCGCGCGCGGCGCGGGCCGCTTCGATCAGCTGGGGCAGCTCTGCGGTGTCGGCCATCGGCTCAGCGTTCCTTCACATAGGGGATGCCGCTCGCCTTGGGGGCGATGGCCTTGCCGACGAAGCCGGCCAGCAGCAGGACGGTCAGCACATAAGGCAGCATCTGGATGAACTGCACCGGGATGACGCCGATGCCCGGCAGGACAACGCCCTGGAGGCGGACCTGCACCGCGTCGGTGAAGGCGAACAGCAGGCAGGCGAACAGGGTCGGGCCCGGCCGCCATTTGCCGAAGATCAGCGCCGCCAGTGCCAGATAGCCCTTGCCGGCGGTCATGTCGCGGACGAAGCCGGCGCCATGGCCGGTGGAGAGATACGAGCCGGCCATGCCGGTCAGCACGCCGGTGACCAGCAGCGCCTGATAGCGCAGCTTCGCCACCGACAGGCCGGCGGTGTCGACCGCCGCCGGATTCTCGCCCACCGCCCGCAGCCGCAGCCCGAAGCGGGAGCGGTAGAGCACCCAATGGGTGGCGATCACCAGGACCAGCGTCACCCAGATCAGGACATTGTTGCCGTTGAGCAGCTCGCGATAGACCGGCCCAAGGACAGGAACGCCGGACAGGGCCTCGACCCCCGGCAACTCCACCGCGGGGATGCGCGCCTGGTTGGGCAGCAGCGGGGTCTGTCCGCCCTGCTGGAACCAGGCATAGGCCAGCGTCGGCGCCAGCCCGGCGACCAGGATGTTGATCGCCATGCCCGACACCACCTGATTGCCGTTGTGGGTGATGCAGGCGAAGCCGTGGACTATCGCCAGCGCCACCCCGGCGGCGATGCCGGCCAGCAGCCCCAGCCACGGGTTCAGCGTGGCCGAGGCGACGGCGGCGGAGAAGAAGGCGCCGGCCAGCATCTTGCCTTCCAGCCCGATGTCGACCACGCCGGCCCGCTCGCAATACATGCCGGCGAAGGCGGCCAGCACCAGCGGGGTCGCCACGCGGATGGTGGCGCCCAGCAGCTGCAAGGCCAGAAGCAGCGCGTCTTCCATCGCTCAGCCCCTCCCCCCGGTTGCGGCATCCGCGGCGGCAGCACCGCCGCGGCGGCGGAACAGCGCCTCCACCTGCGGCTTGAACAAATTCTCCATCGCACCGGCGAACAGGATGACCAGACCCTGGATGACCATCACCAGCTCGCGGTTGATCGTCGGGTATTCGAAGGACAGCTGGCCGCCGCCCTGCGCCAGAACACCGAACAGCAGTGCCGCCAGAATGATCCCGACCGGATGGTTGCGCCCCATCAGCGCCACGGCGATGCCGACGAAGCCGACGCCGCCGGTGAAGTTCAGGATCACCCGGTGCTGCACGCCCAGAATCTCGTTCACGCCCACGAAGCCGGCGAGCGCGCCGGAGATCAGCATGGCGATGACGATGTTGCGCGCCGGCGAGATGCCGGCATAGACCGCCGCCCGCTCGTTCCGGCCGACCGTGCGCAGCTCGTAGCCCCAGCGGGTGCGGCGCAGGAAGATGTGGAACAGAACGCAGCAGGCCAGCGCCCACAGGAAGGACAGGTTCAGCGGCGAGGCCGGGATGGCGATGCCGAACCAGCCCAGCGCCCGGTCCATCGACGGCAGCCAGACGCCGGGATCGAACTCGCGCGTTTCCGGCGACTGGCTGCCGGGGCGGATCAGCACGTCCACCAGCAGCCAGGTCATGATCGACGCGGCGATGAAGTTGAACATGATCGTCGTGATGACGATGTGGCTGCCGCGCTTGGCCTGGAGCCAGGCCGGGATAAAGGCCCAGGCGGCCCCGAACAGGGCCGAGGCCAGCACCGCCAGCACCGCCACCACCGGCCAGGGCCAGCCGGTCAGCGCCAGCGCCACCAGCCCGGCGCCGAGCCCGCCCAGATAGGCCTGCCCCTCGCCGCCGATGTTGAACAGCCCGCAATGGAAGGCGATGGCGACCGCCAGCCCGGTGAAGATGTAGTCGGTGGTGTAATAGAGGGTGTAGCCGATGGCCTCCGGGTATCCCAGGGCCTCCGACAGCAGCAGCGACAGCACGTCCACCGGATTCTCGCCGATCACCAGGATCACCAGCCCCGACAGCACGAAGGCCGCGACGAGGTTGAAAACCGGCAGCAGCGCATACCCGACCCAGCCCGGCACTGCGCCCGGCTGGCCCTTCCCCGATCCGCTCAGCAGCACCGGCGTCTCCTGGATTGCCCCTTGCCGGGGATTCTTAACCGCCAACGCTCTGCCGACCAAGCATTTCATGGTGCGGGGAATCCAAGCATCGCCTGGAGTTGGAAGGATTACAAAAAGTCTTGCCGCAACGCAGCATTCTGGCATGCTTCTTACCCATAGAAATTTTATGGCTATGGAGCATGACCGATGCCGCTCGACATCCCGCAGACCTTTCGCCACCACGTCTTCTGCTGCGCCCAGCAACGTCCGCCCGGTCATCCGCGCGGCAGCTGCGCCGCCAAGGGGGCGCATTCGCTGTGGCAGCGGCTCGATCAGAAAATCCAGGGCAAGGGCGTGACCGACATCGGCATGGCGATGACCGGCTGCCTCGGCTTCTGCTCCGCCGGGCCGCTGATGGTGGTGTATCCGGAAGGCATCTGGTACCGGCCGGAAACGCCGGAGGACATCGACGAGATCGTCGACTCGCATCTGGTCAACGATGCGCCGGTCGAGCGGCTGGTGATGGTACTGACGCGTTGAGGCGAGAGGGGGGCGCACGAGCCGGCTCTTGACCTTGGCTGCGCCTACCAGACCTGCGGTTGCGGCATTGGGACGCGGGCGCATTTGCCCATAATGTGGGCAGACCCCGCCATTGCCGTTCCGAACCGAGTCCATGACCGACGCCGAAACCGCCGACCTGCTGCCCGCCGAGGCCGATTCGGTTCCCTATGCCGTCGGCTGCTTCCTGGGCGCGATCCTGCTGTTCGCGGCGATGGACACGCTCATCAAATTCCTGACCGCCGATTACCCGGTGCCGCAGCTGATGTTCGTGCGCTCGCTGGTCGCCTTTCTGCTGGTGGGCGGCTACACCCTGACGTGCGGCGGCGGGATCGCGGCGATGCGGACGCGGCGGCCCCTGGGGCATGTCTGGCGCGCCTTCGCCGGGCTGATCTCGATGGGATGCTTCTTCTATGCCTTCCGCGAACTGCCTTTGGCCGACGTCTATGTGCTGAGCTTCGCCGGTCCGCTGTTCATCACCGCGCTGTCGGCGCCGCTGCTGGGCGAGCCGGTGGGCTGGCGCCGCTGGGCCGCCGTGGTGGTCGGGTTCGGCGGCGTGGTGGTGATGGCGCAGCCGTCGGCCGGGGCGCCGCTGGTGCCGGTGCTGGTCGGGCTGTGCGCCGCCCTGTTCTATGCGCTGGCCGCACTGGCCGTGCGCGGCCTGTCGCGGACGGAAACCAGCGCGTCCATCGTGCTCTACCTGCTGCTGACGACGACGGTGGTCAGCGGGGCGCTGGCCGTGCCGGTCTGGACGGCGCCCACCGCTTTCGCGCTGGGGCTGATGGCGCTGGTCGGGGCCATCGGCGCCGGGGCGCAGGTCCTGCTGACCCAGGCCTTCCGCCGCGCGCCGCCGGCGGTGGTGGCACCCTTCGAATATACCGGCATGGTCTGGGCCAGCCTGTTCGGCTGGCTGGTGTTCGGCGACCTGCCGACGGAGCCGGTCCTGGCCGGCGCTATGGTGATCATCGGCAGCGGGCTCTACATCCTGCATCGTGAAACCATGGTGGCGCGCCGCCGGTTGGGTTCTTGACAGGACAGGGCCGGCGGCGACACTCTCGCCGCCTGTTCACGGCTGGGGTGCCCGTGCGGATGCCGGTTCGGTGGTCGCACGGGCTGAGACAACACCCATCGAACCTGATCCGGGTCATGCCGGCGAAGGGAGCCGACCGGAACCCGACGGACCCGCTGAAAGCTGCTGCAAAGCGCCCCGTCCCCTCCGCGTCGCCCCAACCGCCGGCGCGTGTCGAGGAGTTTTCGGTCATGCGGCGCACGCTTCCCCTCCTGATCGGCCTGCTGGCCGCATCCTCCTGCCTGTCGTCCGTCTGTCTGTCGTCCGCCGCCCGTGCCGACGACACGCTGTCCTTCCCGGTGCTGGTGCCGCTGACCGGCTTCCTGTCGCTGGAGGGCACCAGCCAGCGCAATGGCGCCGTCCTGGCGCTGAAGCAGACGCCGGCCGGCGTCGCCATCGCCTCGGAGGTCGTCGACACCGGCACCTCGCCCGAAGCGGCGGTGACGGCGCTGGAGCGCGCGGCCGGCCGCGGCACGGTGGGCGCGGTCGCCGCCAGCATGCTCGGCACCCAGATGCTGGCGATGCTGCCGCTGGCTGGCGAGCTGAAGCTGCCGCTGGTCACCGTGTCGGGCACCGCCTCGATCACCGAGCAGGGCAATCCCTGGGTCTTCCGCTTCTTCCCCGGCGACGCGGTGACCAAGGCCGCCCATGCCCGCTATGTGGTGGAGGAGCTGGGCAAGCGGCAGCCGGCCGTCATCTACCAGACCACCGCCTACGGCCAGAGCGGCAAGGCCCATCTCGACGCCGCCTTCAAGGCGCTGGGCGTCACGCCCGTCTTCGAGGAGGGGGTGGACCCGGCGGCCAAGGATCTGCTGCCGGTGCTGACCAAGGCGCTCGCCGCCAAGCCGGACGTGCTGGTCCTGCACCTGCATTCCGGACCGACCGCGCTGCTGCTGCGGCAGGCGGCGTCCAGCGGCGTGACCCTGCCCATCGTCGCCGGCTCCGCCATGCATCAGCCGAGCACCGCCGCCCTGCTGGAACCGGCGGAGCTGAAGGGCGTCTGCGCCGAGACAGCGGCCTCGCCGATTTCCGGCGGCACGCCGGAGGTCAAGGCCTTCACCGACGCCTACCGCGCCGCCTTCGGCAAGGAGCCGGACGCCTTCGCGCTCGGCCAGTATGACGGCATGACCATGGTGCTGGAGGCGGTGAAGGCCGGCGCCCGGTCGCCGGACGCGATCCGCAAGGCGCTGTCCGCCGAGAGCTTCAAGGGCCTCGCCATGACCTACAAGTCCGACGGCAAGGGCAACATGGCCCATTCCGCCGTCATCGTCTGCTATGACGGGGCCAGCCGCGTGCCGGTGCTGGTGAAGCGGTACGACGACCCGACGCTTGCGGCGAAGTGAGCGGATGGCGGCGCTTCAACTGCTGGTCAACGGGGTGGCGCTGGGGGCGGCCTATGCCCTGGTGGCGCTGGGCTTCGTGCTGGTGCTGAACGCCACCTCGGCGGTGAATTTCGCCCAGGGCGATCTCGTGATGGCCGGCGGGTTGCTGGCGGTGGCGGCGGCGCCGCTGATCCCGCTGCCGGGCATCGTCCTGCTGCCGGTCGTTCTGGTGCTGATGGCGGCGCTGGGGCTGCTGCTGGCACTGGCGGCTTATCTGCCGCTGCGCCGCCGGCCGCCGGTCTCGGTCTTCATCAGCACCATCGCGGTTGGCATCATCCTGCAGAACGGTGCCGCCATTCTGTTCGGGCCGGAGCCGCGCGCCGCGCCGCCTTTGTTCGGCGACGACACGCTGCACATCGCCGGGCTGGCGGTGCCCGAGCAATCGCTCGCCATCGTCGCGGTGGCGGGGCTGCTGATCGGCGCGCAGCAATGGGTGTTCGCCCGCACCCAGCTCGGCCGCCGGCTGCGCGCCACGGCGCAGGATCCGGAGATGGCGCGGGCCTGCGGCGTGCCGGTGACCGCGATGATCCTGGTGACCTTCGCCATCGGGGCCGCCTGCGCCGGGGCGGCCGGGCTGCTGCTGGCCAACCGCTATTTCGTCACGCCGACCTCGGGCGGCGACCTGATCCTGAAGGCCTACATCGCGGTGACGGTGGGGGGCTGGGGCTCCGTGCCGGGTGCGGTGGTGGGGGCGCTGCTGATCGCGTTGTTCGAGGTGGGGGTGTCGTCGGTGCTCTCATATCCGGCGGCGCTGGGGGCCTTGTACCTGACGCTGCTGGCGATTCTGGTGCTGCGCCCGCAAGGGCTGTTCGGCGAAGCGGTGCGGCGCCGTGGGTGAACGTCGGCCGGCAGTCATTCTCATCGCTGGCGCGCTTGCCCTTCTGGTTTATGCGCTGGCCTTCGCGTCCCCCTATGGCCTGCGCGTCCTGACCGTCGCCGGGGTCTATGCGCTGGCGACCTTCGGATTCCAGATCGTCTTCGGGCTCGGCGGTGCGCTGTCGCTGGCGCAGGGCGCCTTCTTCGGCGTCGGCGGCTATGTGACGGGCATCCTCGGCAGCCGCTACGGGCTCGGTTTCGAAGCGACCTTCCCGCTGTCGATGCTGGTACCGCTGCTGCTGGCCCTGCCGGTCGGGCTGGCGGTGCTGCGGTTGGAGTCGCATTACTTCGCCCTGGCGACTCTCGGCATCGCCCAGGTCCTCCATCTGCTGGCGGTCAACCTGCCGGAGCTGACCGGCGGCTCCAACGGGCTGGCCGGAGTGCCGGCGGTGGTGCTGTTCGGCTGGGCGGTGCCGCGCGGACTGCCGATGGCCGGGCTGGTCTGGGGGCTGGTCGCTCTCGGCGGCCTGATCGGCTGGCGGCTGGCGCGGGGAAGGCTCGGCCGGTCGCTGGCGATGCTACGCGACGACCCGCTGGCGGTGGCAACGCTGGGGCTCGACGTCGGGCGGCTGCGGCTGATCGGCTTCGGCATCAGCGCCCTGTTCGGCGGGGCCGCCGGGGCGCTGGCCGTCCACACCCAGCGCGTCGTCTCCCCGGAGGTGCTGGAGTTCCCGGTCATGGTCTCCATCCTCACCATCGCCATCGTCGGCGGTCGGGGGCGGATGGCCGGGGCGGTGCTCGGCGCCGTGCTGCTGCTGCATCTGCCGGAATGGTTCCGCTTTCTGGAGCGCGGCTATCTGGTCGTCTATGGCGTGGCGCTGTTGGCGACCGTGGTACTGGCGCCTGACGGGCTGACCGGCCTGCTCGACCGCATCGCGGCCTGCCTGTTCGGCCGCAAGCCGCGGGCTTCGGTCGAGGCCAAGGAGCCGCCGCGTCCGCAAAACCCGGTGGACGGACTGGCAGTCGACGATCTGCGCAAGTCCTTCGGCGGTGTGCGGGCGGTGGACGGCGTGTCGCTGGAGCTGCGGCCGGGAACCATCACCGGACTGATCGGCCCGAACGGCTCCGGCAAATCCACGGTGATCAACCTGTTGTCGGGGCTGGAGCGGCCGGACGGCGGGCGGGTGCGGCTCGGCGGGCGCGACGTCACCGGGCTGCGCGCCGACCGGCTGGCCCGCGCCGGACTGGCCCGCAGCTTCCAGGCGGCGGTTCTGCCGATTGGGGCCGGCGTGCTGGAGGCGGTTGCCGCCGCGCGCCTTGCCGTCGATCCCGACGCCCGGACGGCGGAGGCGCATGCCCGCTGGGCGCTCGACCGGCTGGGCGTCGGCGACCTTGCCGGCCAGGGCTGCGACGGGCTGCCGGCGGCGCTGCGGCGGCGGGTGGAGCTGGCCCGGTCGCTGGTCCGCCGGCCGGCGGTTCTGCTGCTGGACGAACCCGCCGCCGGTCTGACCGATGGCGAAAAGGCGGAGCTGGCGACCCTGCTGCGCGAACTGGCGCAGGAGGGCGTGGCCATCCTGCTGGTGGAGCATGACATGGGCTTCCTGCTGCCGCTCGCCGGCCGGGTGCTGTGCCTCGACCGCGGCCGGGTCATCTATGACGGGCCGGCCGGCGGCGTGCGCCGGGACCCGGCGGTGGCCGCCGCCTATCTGGGCCGGGCGGTGCCGGCATGAGCGCGCTGCTGTCCATCCGCGGCCTGACCGCAGGCTATGGCGGGGCGAGCGCGCTCGACGACGTGTCGCTGAGCCTTGCGGCAGGGGAAACGGTGGCGCTGCTCGGCGCCAACGGGGCGGGCAAGTCGACGCTGCTGAAGGCTCTGCTCGGCCTCGTGCCGGCGCGGGGCGCGCTTCGCTTCGACGGGGCGGACATCGGCGGCCTTGCCACTGAGGCACGGGTTCGGCGCGGCATCGGCTATGTGCCGGAAGGGCGGCGGGTCTTCGCGGGCATGAGCGTGCGCGACAATCTGGAGGTTGCCGGCCTGCCCGCCGCCCGCGACCGCGCACAGGATGTCGAGCGCGTCTTCGCCCTGTTCCCCGACCTTGCCCTGAAGAGCCGCGAGAGCGCCTGGCGCCTGTCCGGCGGCCAGCAGCAGATGCTGAGCCTGGGGCGCGCGCTGATGGGCCGGCCGCGCCTGCTTCTGCTGGACGAGCCGTCGCTCGGCCTGTCGCCCAAGCTGGCCAACGAGCTGTTCGCCGCCGTCCGCCGCATCGCCGGCACGGGCACGGCCGTGCTGCTGGCCGAGCAGAGCGCCGCCCGCGCCCTGGCGGTCGCGCCGCGCGCCGTGCTGTTGCGGCTGGGGCGGGTCGTCGGCGACGGGCCGGTGGCGGCGCTGTCGGACGAGAGGCTGCGCGAGACCTTCTTCGGCGGCTAGGCGCCTTCCTATGCGTGTCCTGTGCAACAGGTGTCTGCTCCGTGCAACAGCATGGGCGGTTGGGCTTGCGGACGGGGGCAGGCGCGGATAGCTTCGCCGCCACAACCATCCACGGATTACCTCGTCATGACCGCCCGCTTCGCCGCATCGCTGTCCGCGCTTCTCCTGCTGGGGGTGGCGTCGGCTCCGGCGATGGCCGAACTGGTGCCGGTGCAGCCGACGATTCCTCCCGCCGCCTATTACGGACTGCCCGAGCCGGAGGCCGAGATTGTCGTTCCCGGCGGTCCGGTGCAGGACGCCAAACCGGGCAATGCACCGAACAGTGCTCCGGGCAAGCCGGCCGCCAACCCGTCCGCTTCGGTTCCCGCCAAACCCGACGGACCGGGCGAGCTGATCGAAAGCTGGGACGGCGGGGCCGCCAAGAAGAAGGACGGCAGCTTCGCCTATTGCGTGGCGGAGGGGGAATTCACCTCCGGCCATGTGCTGATGTTCGCGCGCAGCCCGAAGGGCGAGACCAACATCGGCATCGGCATCCCCGGCGCCGACCTGCCCAAGGGCGGCGAGTGGCCGGTGACCATCGAGGTCGACAAGAAGCTGAAGCGGGAGCGGACCGCCGTCGCCTCCCAGCCGGACATGCTGGTGGTTTCCAATGGCAAGGACGACGAGCTGATCAACGCCCTGATGGGCGGCAACGAGCTGGTGGTGTCGTCGGCCAGCGACCGCATCGTCTTCAAGCTGGCCGGCACCAAGAAGGTGCTGGGCGACCTGAAGACCTGCGTCGACAAGGGCGGCAACGTTCCGCCGATCAAGGTCGCCGCCGGCCGCCCGGCGGACAAGGAGCGGAAGAACCGCCTGCCGGAAGGGCTGGACAGCCTGCTGACCGCCGCCGGGGTCCATGACGCCGAACTGGTGCCGATGGACAAGATCCCGCAGGACCGCCGCCCGGCCGACGTCGCCTGGCGCTTCGGTCCCATCGTCGGTGGCATCCGCGAGCGTGCGGTGGGCGAAGGCGCCAGGATCGACGAGCTGTCCGACAGCTTCGCCGAGGCGATGAAGCAGCGTTGCGAGGGCACGCCGACCGTCGTCCTGAACCAGTCCGAGCAGGCGGGGGCGGTCTGGCTGCGCACCGGATCGGTCGAGTGCGCGATGCCGCAGGGCAAGCTGCACGTTACGCTGAACTTCCTGCTGTCGCAGCGCCGCCTGTTCACCGTCATCTTCCACGAGGCCGGCGAGCCCGACGTACAGCTGGCCGACAAGGTGCGCGACAACCTGGCCCAGGTGCTGCGCCGTGCCGGTGTCGCCCCGGCGCCCGTTCCGACAGCCGACGCGCCGCCTGCTCAGCCGGCGCCCGCTCAATCGGCACCGGCACCGGCACCGGCACCGGCCGTCCAGTCTCCGGCTCCTGCTCCGGCAGCGGCTCCCGCACCGGCTCCCGCTGCTCCTGCGGCCACCCCCGCGGCCCCCGTTCCGCCGACGGTGAAGCCGCAATCGAAACCGCAGCCGTCGAAGCCCTGACGGAACTCAAGCCCTTCCGGCCCATTGACCCTATACGGAAGGGCCATCGATCAGCGTGACCATGCCTGACAACTCCGCATCCATCGACGGCGTGGGCGACAACGCCCGCGCCGGAAGCGATCCCTATGCGTCGCTCGATGCCTCAGCCACCACCACCGTGTCCGAGCGCTGGAGCGTGCGCAACAGCGCGCTCGCCGTGGTCGTGCTGGCAGCACTTATCGGCGGCGCGGTCGGGCTGGCGGTCGGCCTCCTGCATGAGGCGGTGCTGCTGATGCAGACGCTGGCCTTCGACGTGCCCGATGGCGAGCGGTTGGGGCAGGGCGCGCCGGACCTGCTGCGCACCCTCGGCGTGCCGGCGGTGGGCGGGCTGCTGCTGGGCATCCTGTCGCTGCTGGTGCGGCGCTGGCGTCCCAACGCCATCGTCGACGCGGTGGAGGCGAACGCGCTCTATGGCGGCAAGATGTCCCTGATCGACAGCCTGCGCCTGACGGTGACCACCGCCCTGTCCAACGCGTCGGGTGCGTCGGTCGGCATGGAGGCGGCCTATACACAGGCCGGCGCCGGACTGGCCTCGTCGCTGGGCCAGCGGCTGCGGCTGCGCCGGGCCGATCTGCGCACGATGGTCGGCTGCGGGGCGGCGGCAGCCATCGCCGCGGCCTACCATGCGCCGCTGGCGGGGGCTTTCTACGCCTTCGAGCTGGTGCTGGGCGGCTACACGCTGGCGGTGCTGGCTCCGGTCGGGGCGGCGGCGGCGCTGGGGGTGGCGGCGTCGGCCCTGCTGACCGGCGGCGAGGTGCCGCTGGCGCTCGGCCGGCCGGTGGAGATCGCCGGCTGGGATTATGCCGCCTGCGGCGTCGTCGGCTTCCTGGCCGGCTGGCTCAGCATCCTCGCCATGCAGGCGGTGACGATGGCCGAACGCGGCTTCAACCGCCTGCCGGTTCCGCGCTGGATGCGCCCGGCCATCGGCGGGCTGATGGTGGGCGCGCTGGCGCTGGCGGTTCCGGCGGTGATGGGCAGCGGCCCCGGCGCGGTGCCGCCGGAACTGGCGGGCGGCGCGCTGGCGCTGGCCCTGACGCTGGCGGCGAAGATCCTGGCCTCGGCGGTGTCGCTGGGTTCGGGCTTCCGCGGCGGCCTGTTCAGCGCCTCGCTGTTCATCGGCGGGCTGTTCGGCGGCCTGCTGGGACAGGCCATAGCGACCTTCCTGCCCGGGTTGGGGATCGACGGCGGCCTGCTGCTGCTGGTCGGCATGGGCTCGGTCGCCGCCGGCGTCGTCGGCGCACCGGTCACCATGGTGCTGCTGGTGTTGGAGACGACGCAGGATCTGTGGGCGGCGTCGGGCGTGCTGATCGGGGTGGTGCTGTCGACCACCGTGGTGCGGCAGGCCTTCGGCTACTCCTTCGCCACCTGGCGCTTTCACCTGCGCGGCGTGCCGATCCGCGGGGCCTACGATGTCGGCTGGCTGTCGGAGCTGACGGCCTTCCGGCTGATGCGCCGGGATGCCAAGACGGTGCCGGCCACCCTGACGGTGGAGGCGCTGCGCCGCCTTTACCCGCTGGGTTCCACCAAGGCGGTCTTCGCGGTGGATGAGATGGGCCGTTATGCCGGGATGGTCGACATGTCGGTCGTCCACGATCCCGACCAGGACACCGCCGCCACCGAAACCCGGGTCGGCTCGCTCGCCAGCAAGGCCGACGCCGTCCTGATGCCCGGCGACGATGCCCGCACCGTGCTGAGCCGCTTCGGCAGCGAGGAGGTGGAGGCCCTGCCGGTGCTGTCCTCCCCCACCGACCGGCGGATCATCGGCTATGTGACGGAGTCCTTCGCGCTGCGCCGCTATTCCCAGGCGCTGGAACGCCAGCGCGGCGAGGATCTGGGCGAACGGGGTCTCTGGGGAAGGGACTGACCGGAAAGCGACAGCGCCGGTAAAACGACATCGCCGGTTCCGAGACGCCGCGGCGGCTGCCTGCCGTCGCGATGCCCCGGAACCGGCGATGCGGTTACGGCTGTGAGGTGATGTTACTGCTTGGTGCCGGTCGTGCCGGTGGCACCCGGGGTGGTGGTGTCGCCCGGCATCGTGTTGTTCGTCGTGCCGGTCGTCCCGGTGGTGTTGCCCGTGGTGGTGCCGGTCGTGCTGCCCGAGGTGGCCTGACCGGTGCTGCCCATGTTCAGGGCGGACATCGTCTGCTGGTCGGCGCGGCCGGTGACGCGCAGGCCGTTGTCACGCTGGAACTTCATCAGGGCGCTGCGGGTGCCGGCGCCCCAGACGCCGTCGACGGCGATGTCGCGGCCGTCGTTGCGGTCGTTCAGCGCCTGCTGGAGTTCACGGACCTGATCGTGGCTCAGCCGGGTGCTGGAGGCCATGCTGCCGGAATGGTTGGCCGACGACCGGCGCGTGGAGCTGCCCGAGGTCTCGTCCTTCACTTCGGCCGTGGCGCGGTCGGTCACGCGGTCGGTCTTCTTGCTCAGGCTCTCGTCCATGGTGTTGCCGGCCACCGCGCCGCCGACACCGCCGACCACCGCACCGACCGGACCGCCGACGACGGCACCGGCCACAGCGCCCGTGCCGGCGCCGGTGGCCGTCCGCGAGGTTTCGGTGCTGCCGCAGGCGCTGAGCGCGAACAGGGCGCCGGCCGCAGTGGCGGTCATGACGATCTTCGAAATCCCACGCATGGTTGCCATCCTTCTCGATTACGCTTCGATGTTGGCGACCCGCCGCCCGGTGCGGCCTGTACTGTCCTGCCGCACGGCAAGCGACAGCTGGGTCATGTGAAGAACAATCAACAGCGGGCCTTCTTGTTCCCTGACGTCGCATCACGATTTTCCGCATACGCCGTTCACCATGGCGCAAACGGAGCCTCGGCCGGAGTAATACTCCGCCACGGCCTCGCTCTGCTCGTCCGGCATGTGCAGGGAAATGGCTTGTCCGGCACGATGAAAATGAGAGAGGTGCGGCGATGTGCTTCGCCCTCCTCATCCGCCCGCTATCCCTGCCTCCCCCGATAACGGGTTGGTTTCCACACCCCTCCCGAGAAGGGCTTAACGCTTTTCCCCTCCGGCGCCGCGTTGGAAGGATTCCCCCATCGCGTTGGACATCCCGCCGGCGAAATTGACCATGGTTGGGCTACATCCGTCGTGGCGGTGCCGGACCCAAGGTAGTCGGGCACCGTAGCGATTCGTCTGCTGACCCCCACCGGGGCCGCTTCCACACGGGGCGCAGAGGCCCGCGACAGCAGGAGAGGCGAGGGCTGCATGCAGCAACGTCAGACACGCGACGCCCGGCTCGATCTTTTCAAGGGCGTGGCCCTTCTGATCATCTTCATCAACCATGTCGGCGGGAATCCGCTGGCGAAGGTAATGCCCGCCCGCTTCGGACCGTCGGATTCGGCCGAGATCTTCGTCTTCATCTCCGGCTATGCCATCGCGCTGGCCTATGGCCCGGTGCTGGCGGAGCGCGGGTTCGCGGCCTGCCAGCGCAAGGCGCTCGACCGCTGCCGTCAGCTTTGGGTCGCCAACATCCTGACCATGCTGGTCAGCGCGCTGGTGGTGGCCTTCGCCGTGTATATCGGCGATCTGCCGATGGAGGCATCGAACCGGCTGGAAAGCTTCGCGCCGCTGTTCGACACCCCGGTCACGGCGATGGCGTGGACGCTGGTGCTGATGTATCTGCCCTTCGCCTTCGACATCCTGGCGCTCTACATCCTGCTGGTGGCGGTGGCGCCGCTGTTCCTGTGGAGCTATGCCCGCTTCGGCTATGCGGCGGTCGCGCTGTCGGTCCTGCTCTATCTGGTTGCGCAGGCGGCCCCCGGGCTGGTGCCGCCCAACCTGTGGGACGAGGACTGGAACTTCAGCCCGCTGGCCTGGCAATGCGTGTTTTTCCTCGGCACCGCCCTGGCGCTGGTGGTGCGCAGCGGGCGGGTCCGGCTGCCGCAGTCGCGCTGGCTGCTGACGGCTGTGCTGGCGCTGCTCGCCGGCATGGCGGTGTGGAAGTTCGCCGCTTCCGACATCGGCCACGCCGTGACGCCGGCGGCACTCCGGGGCTGGCTGCCGGAGGAGACGATCCCCTGGGCTGACAAGGACACCCTGGGGCCGATGCGGCTCCTGCATTTCCTGGCGCTGGCCTGCGCGGCGGCCCTGCTGGTGCCGCGGGATGCGGGATGGCTGCGCTCCGCCCCCGCCCGCTTGCTGGTCGCCTGCGGCCGGCATTCGCTGCCGGTCTTCTGCGCCGGCGTGGTGCTGTCCATCGCCGGCTCCGCCCTGCTGGTGGCGGAGGACGGTGCCCTGATGGTGCTGGCAGTCAATCTGGTCGGGGTCGCCGCGCTGCTGGCTCTGGCGCTTGTGCTGGAGCGGCGGCGGACCCGCCGGCAGCCGGCGAAGCCGGCGGTGCCGTCCGCGGCCTCGACGCCGTCCGCGGTGCCCGAAACGCCGTGAATTCGTAGAGTAAGCTACGGCTGGGCGTCTTGAATCCTGCGCCGGGTGAGCGCATAATTCGACCATGCAAGTCAACCCGGCCATACCGTCCTTCCAGACGCTGAAGCCAACCCCGCAGCTGACGCCCGCGGCGCAGGTCGCCATGTCCCCAGCGGTCCAGGCGGCGCAGCAGACCGCGCCTGCGGTGCGGACGCAGACCGTCGCGGCTCCCCAGGCGGCCGGCAAGTCGGACCAGACCCGCGACGCCCGCACCGCGACCCAGGGCAATCAGGCCGTCGACACCACCGCGGGAACGCTCGCCGCCCGGGTGAATGCGCAGGGCTACCAGCCGCGCGGTTCTTTGCTGAACCTGTCGGTCTAGGGCTGAACCTGTCGGTCCAGGGCAGGCATCCCTCCAAAAAGGAAAAGGCGGCGGAGGGCGTTCCCTCCGCCGCCTTTTTCCATGGGCAGACTCAGCGCGACAGTTCGCTCAGCGGACCCTTGCCCTTCACGGTCTCGTAACGGCCCTTCTGCCATTTCTCCAGGCCCTGGAGCTGCTGCTCGGTCATGTCGAGGGTGAGCTTGTCGCCCTTCATGTGCAGCTTGTTCAGCGGCAGGATCACGTCCTTGTCGCTGACGTCGATGGTGTGGTCGACGTCGATCACGGCATAGAGCTTGTTGTTGTAGCGGACGACGTCTTCGACCTCCGCCATGTTCTCGCCCTTGGCGCCGTAGATGTCCTTGCCCTTCAGCTGGTCGACATGCAGCTTCATCAGAGCCGGGTCGACGCTGTCGTCGATTGCCGCAACCGACGGGTTGGTCGACTTGGTCACGCTGTGGTCCGAGGCGGCGAGCGCGGGTGTGGCGGCGAGCAGCGCGGCGGTGCAGCCCAGAACGAGATAGCGTTTCATCGGTTGGCTCCATCTTTCGTGGATGTTGTGGCGGATCAACGCCGCTGCCGACCGATAAGTTTCACATTTTCCAAAAGAAAAAGGGCCTTCCTCCCATCGGGAGAAAGGCCCGGTTTCTTCCGGCTGAGGCGGAACTTTTACTTCAGCTCGTCCATCGTGTCGATGACGTGGCTGACGATGCCGTATTCCTTGGCCTCGTCGGCCAGCATCCAATAGTTGCGGTCCGTATCCTTGGCGACCTTCTCGAACGTCTGCCCGGTCTCACGCGCGATGATCTTGTTCAGACGCTCGCGCATGCGGATGATTTCCTTCGCCTCGATGGCGATGTCCGTCGCCCGGCCGCCCGTTCCGCCCAGCGGCTGGTGGATCAGGAAGCGGGTGTTGGGCAGGCAGAAGCGGTCTTCCTTCTTCGCCGCCAGATAGATGTGGCAGCCGGCGCTGGCGACCCAGCCCGTGCCCAGCATCTTCACCCGCGGCTTGATGAAGCGGATCATGTCGTGGATGGTGTCGCCCGCCTCGACATGGCCGCCCGGCGAGTTGACCACGACGGTGATGTCGTCGTCGTTCTCATGCGCGAGCGCCAGCAGCTGGGCCGACACGACCTGCGCCAGCTTCATGTCGATCTGACCGAAGATCAGGACCGTGCGCGCCTTGAACAGGCTCTGCTGCACGGCGGCGAACTGCGGCTGGGCGCTTTCCTTCGACTTCTCGTCCGGTTCCTTTTCGGGTTCATCGTCGAACCGGGTGTATCCGACCTGCGCCATTGATGTTCTTCTCCCTGGTATCGGAAGCGGGGTATCGGGACCGGGATTCGCCGCCGGAGGAATGCCCCGACCGCTGTCCCGCTGCCGCATGCGCCTTGCCTGCTTCACCACATAGCCCGTCCGGGCTTCATGTTCAACGTCCGCCGGGCCAAAATCGATGGGTCGGGCCGCCTCCGGATGGGACGTTTGAAACGCCGTGCAACAGTTTCCCGGCGATGTTCCACCGTTCCACCCGTCCGACAAAAGGCTGTCCTCTCCGACATCGCAGGCACGACCACCCTTCCTACCATGCGGCAACGCCGCCGGTAAGGGGAGGCGCGAAATCCTGTTCAGGCCATTGACGACCTTTGCGTAGCGACGCCAAACTCTGCCGGCGGACGGGCCTGGAGTGCAGTGCTATGGGCGGGACTGGAACAGGGCAGGACCCCTCCTTCGGCGTTTCCGTCATCATCGCGGCCCACCGCGCCCACGACACCATCGCCCGCGCGGTGCGGAGCCTGCTGGAGCAGGACTGGACGGCATGGGAGGCGGTGATCGTCAGCGACGATGGCACCGACTACCGTCCGACCCTGCGGGCCGCCGGGATCGACGATCCGCGGCTGGTCTTCACCGGCACCGGCCGGGTGGGCGCCGGGGCGCCCGCGGCGCGCAACGCCGGGCTGGCAGCGGCGCGGCTGGAGCTGCTGGCGCCGCTGGATGCCGACGACCGTTTCCGCCCCGGCCGGCTGTCCGCGCTGGTGCCGCTGGCGCTCGGCAACGGCGCCGCCTTCGACAATGTCGCCGTGGTCCGCGACGAGGACGATTCGCCGCTGCAGCACCTGTATGAGGACGGGCAGGCGCCGGCCCTGCTGGATGGCGACGGCTTCCTGGCGACCTCCGTGCCGATGTTCCCGGTGGTGCGGCGCGATCTGGTGCCGGGCTGGGACGACGACGTGGATTTCTGCGACGATGTGGTCTTCAACGTCCGGCTTCTCGACGCCGCCGGGCCGGTGCCGCTGGTGGCGACGCCCTTCTATGAATACCGCCAGCGCGCCGGCTCCATCACCTTTTCCGCCGACAGCGGCGCGCGGGCGGAGCGCTGCTACCGCCATGTGCTGGACCGGTTGGACGGCGACGGGCTGGGCATCCGGGACGACGGGCTTCGCCGGCGCTTCACCCAGGCCATCGCCGCCAAGCGCGCCCGCAATGCCGCCTATGAGGCTGCGTTCAAGGCCGGCCGCTGCGCCAATTTCCAGGAATTCCTGGTGCTGGAGTGGGGGTAAAGACCTGAACCGCCAAGCTCCCGCTGGCTTTGCTTTACCATTCTGTGTCAGCTTTGTTGCGTCGCACATCGCCGGACCGGACACGGGTAAACTCCCATGAATGCCCCGACCTGCTGCCTCGCCCGCATCCCCGCCAATGGAAAATTCTGGCTGAAGAACGCGCGCGTTCACGACGGGTTGCGCGATATCCGGATCGAGAACGGCCGGGTCCGCGCCCTGGTGCCGGCCGGCGAGTCGCCCTGCTGCGCGCCGGGACTCGACCTCGACGGCGGCGAGGTGCGGCGTATGGACGCAGATATTCCGCCGATGGCCGGCGATCCGGCCGACCTGTGGGTGACGCTGTGCGGCGGCCGGACGGTGCCGATGCGGGCGGGAAAGCTCGAAACCGCAAAGACCTAAGGGATAGGCGGTCATAAAGATGCGGTGCATAGAGACGGTTCGGATCGCTGAACCTTCTCGACTCCGGATGTGAACTGAACGATATAGTTCAGTTTGCCCGGTGCCCCCGTCGGTTGCGCTGCGGCAAAGCGAAACCCGTCCGGATCCCGGCCCCATGCGCCACACGCTTCGCATCGCTGCACTCCTCGTCCTGGCGGCACTCGCCGGCGGGGCCTACTGGTATTTCGTGAAGCAGGGCGGGACCGTTGCCGGTCTGACGGCGATGGTGAACGGTGCCATTTCCGGCGGCGCACCGGCCCAGGGCGGCGCCTCCGGTGGCGCCGCCGGGGCAGCCAAGCCGCCGGGGGGCGCCCCGCCGATGCCGGTGGAGGCCGCTCAGGTCCGCGTCGGCACGGTCGAGCGGACGGTGACCGCCGTCGGCTCGCTGCTGTCCAACGAATCGGTGGTCGTCCGGCCCGAGATCGCCGGCCGCATCAGCGAGATCGCCTTCAAGGAGGGGCAGCGCGTCGCCAAGGGCACGGTGCTGGTCCGGCTGGACGACGCCATCGCCCGCGCCACCCTGGCCCAGGCGCAGGCGAGCATCGCCTTCTCCCGCGCCGAGCTGTCACGCGCCGACCAGCTGGTCCGCCAGAACACCGGCCCCCTGCGCAACCGGGAGCAGGCCTCGGCCAAGCTGCTGGCCGACGAGGCGGCGGTGCAGCTGGCCAGGGCGCAGCTCGACAAGCAGGTGATCGCCGCTCCCTTCGACGGGGTTCTCGGCCTGCGCAAGGCGTCGGTCGGCGACTTCGTCCAGGCCGGCAAGGACATCGTCAATCTGGAGGACATCGACACCCTCAAGCTGGACTTCCGCGTGCCGGAGATGTTCCTGCCGGCGGTGAAGGTCGGCCAGACGGTGAGGGTGGCGGTGGACGCCTTCGGCGGGCGCAGCTTCGATGGCACGGTGTACGCCATCGACCCGCTGGTCGATGTGAACGGCCGCGCCCTGGCGATCCGCGCCCGCGTGCCGAATCCCGACGGCTCGCTGCGCCCCGGCCTGTTCGCCCGCGTGTCGCTGACGCTGACCACGGTGCCCGACGCCGTGCTGATCCCCGAACAGGCCATCGTCGCCTTCGGCAAGGACCAGTTCGTCTTCAAGGTGGTGGACGGCAAGGTGGTCCAGACCCGCGTCGTGCTGGGCGAACGCCGCAACGCCGAGGTGGAGATCGCCAAGGGCCTCGCTCCCGGCGACATGGTGGTCACCGCCGGCCAGCTGAAGATCCGCGACGGCGTGCCGGTGACGGTTCTGCCGGCCAAGCCGGCCGGGAGCTAAGTCGATGGTCCTCTCCGACATTTCCATCCGCCGTCCCGTCCTGGCGACGGTGATGAGCCTCGCTTTGATGCTGATCGGCATCGTGTCGTACCAGCGCCTGTCGGTGCGCGAATATCCCAAGATCGACGAGCCGGTCGTCACGGTGGAGACGACCTACAAGGGTGCCTCGGCCCAGATCATCGAAAGCCAGGTCACCCAGACGCTGGAGGACAGCCTTGCCGGCATCGAGGGCATCGACGTGATGTCCTCGATCAGCCGGGCGGAGAAGTCGCAGATCACCCTGCGTTTCCGGCTGGACCGCAACGTCGATGTCGCCGCCAGCGACGTGCGCGACCGGGTGGGCCGCGTCCGCGCCCAGTTGCCCAGCGAGATCGACGAGCCGGTGATCGCCAAGGTCGAGGCTGACGCCCAGCCGATCATCTATCTCGCCTTCTCCTCCGACCGGCATTCGCCGCTGGAGGTGACCGATTTCGCCGACCGCTACGTCAAGGACCGGTTGCAGAACCTGCCCGGCGTGGCGCAGGTGCGCATCTTCGGCGAGCGCCGCTTCGCCATGCGGCTGTGGCTCGACCCGCAGCGGATGGCCGCCTACCGGGTGACGCCGCAGGATGTCGAGAACGCGCTGCGCCGGCAGAATGTCGAGATTCCGGCCGGCCGCGTCGAAAGCGTGGCGCGCGAGTTCACCGTGGTGTCGGAAACCGATCTGCGCAGCCCGGCGGAGTTCGAGGCCATCATCCTGCGCGATGATTCAGGCTATCTGGTCCGTCTGCGCGATGTCGGCCGGGCGGAGCTGGGTGCGCTGGACGAGCGGGTCAGCGCCCGCTTCAACGGCCGCGGCGCCGTCGCCATCGGCGTGGTGAAGCAATCCACCGCCAACCCGCTGGACGTGTCGAAGGCGGTCAACGACGCGCTGCCCAAGATCCGCGCGGCGGTGCCGGACGGCATGGGGGTGGATGTCGGGTACGACAGTTCCGTCTTCATCGCCAAGTCGATCGACGCGGTGTTCCACACCATCTTCGAAGCGATCATCCTCGTCGTTCTGGTCATCTTCTTCTTCCTGCGCTCGCTGCGGGCGACGCTGGTGCCGCTGGTGACTATCCCGGTGTCGCTGATCGGCGGCTTCGCCCTGATGTACGCGCTGGGCTTCTCGATCAACACGCTGACCCTGCTGTCGATGGTGCTGGCCATCGGCCTCGTCGTCGACGACGCCATCGTCATGCTGGAGAACATCTTCCGCTATGTCGAAGAGGGGATGAACCCCTTCCAGGCGGCGCTGAAGGGATCGCGCGAGATCGGCTTCGCCGTCATCGCCATGACCATCACGCTGGCGGCGGTGTACGCCCCCATCGGCTTCATGACCGGGCGTACAGGGCGGCTGTTCACCGAGTTCGCCCTGACGCTGGCCGGCGCGGTGATCGTGTCCGGCTTCGTCGCGCTGACCCTGTCGCCGATGATGTGCTCCAAACTGCTGAAGCACGAGACCAAGCATGGGCTGCTCTACCGCGCCATCGAACGCTTCCTGGAGGGGATGACCAACGGCTACCGCAGGCTGCTGCGCCTGTCCCTGCGGGCACGGCCGCTGGTGCTGCTGATCGGGCTGGGCGTCGCCGCCGCCAGCTATTTTCTGTTCACCGGCCTGAAATCGGAGCTGTCGCCGGTCGAAGACCGCGGCACCATCGTCGGCATCGCCATCGCGCCGGAAGGCTCCACGCTCGACTACACCATGGGCTATGCCCAGCGGATGGAGGCGCTGTTCCGCCAGATCCCGGTGCTGGAGAAGTTCTTCGTCGTCGTCGGCTTCCCGGTGGTCAACCAGGGCATCGCCTTCGTCCGCCTGATCGACTGGGACGAGCGTGAGGTGAAGCAGCAGGCGATCACTGCCCAGCTGTTCCCCAAGATGTTCGGCATCCCCGGCATCCTGGGATTCGTCACCAACCCGCCGTCGCTGGGGCAGAGCCCGATCGACAAGCCGGTCAATTTCGTCATCCAGACCTCGCTGCCCTTCGAGGAGTTGCAGGCGATGGTCAACGCCATGATGGCGGAGGCGCGCAACTTCCCCGGCCTGACCAATCTCGACACCGATCTGAAGCTGAACAAGCCTGAACTGCGGGTGTCGCTGGACCGCGACAAGGCGGCCGACCTGGGGGTGGATGTCGACACCGTCGGCCGCACGCTGGAAACCCTGCTGGGCGGCCGGCAGGTGACGCGCTTCAAGAAGGACGGCAAGCAGTATGACGTGATCGTCCAGGTGGCCAACGTCGACCGCCGCAACCCGGACGACATCGCCGGCATCTATGTGCGCGGCGGCACCAGTGCGACCGGGGGAGCGGGGCAGATGATCTCGCTCGCCAATCTGGTGAAGGTCGAGGAGCGGGTGGCGCCGAAGGAACTGAACCACTTCAACAAGCTGCGCTCCGCCACCATCACCGCGACGCTGGCACCGGGGACCTCGCTGGGCGAGGCGCTGGCCGTCATGCAGGCGGCGGCGAACAAGGTGCTGCCGGCAACCGCCCAGACCGACTATGCCGGCCAGAGCCGCGAGTTCCGCGAATCGGCGACCGGGCTCTACTTCGTCTTCATCCTGGCGCTGGCCTTCATCTATCTGGTGCTGGCGGCGCAGTTCGAGAGCTTCGTCGACCCCTTCGTCATCATGCTGACGGTGCCGCTGTCGATGACCGGCGCGCTGGCGGCCTTGCAGATGAGCGGCGGGACGATGAACGTCTACAGCCAGATCGGCCTCGTCACGCTGGTCGGGCTGATCACCAAGCACGGCATCCTGATCGTGGAGTTTGCCAACCAGCTCCAGCGCGCCGGGACCGATATCCGCAAGGCGGTGGAGGAGGCGGCCGTGCTGCGCCTGCGCCCGATCCTGATGACCACCGGCGCCATGGTGCTGGGGGCGGTGCCGCTGGCCTATGCCAAGGGGGCCGGTGCCGAAAGCCGGCAGGCCATCGGCGCCGTCATCGTCGGCGGCATGACGCTCGGCACGCTGCTGACCCTGTTCGTCGTGCCGACCGTTTACAGCTATCTTGCCCGCAAGAAGCCGATGCAGGATGACACCGGCGAGGCGGAGCAGGCGGCCAGTGGACATGGCGGTGGGCAGGGCCACGGTGCGCCCCATCCGGCCGAATGACGGGAGCGGTGTGGTGGCGAATGTTCTGATCATCGATGACGACAACGTTGCGCGTGCGGTTCTGCTGCGCACGCTGACGATGGCCGGCCATGAGGCGGTCGGTGCCAGCGACGGGGTGGAGGGAATGGAGCGGTTCCGCAACCGTCCCCCCGACAGCCCGCTCGACCTCGTCATCACCGACATCTTCATGCCGAACCAGGAGGGGCTGGCGACGATCATGGAGCTGCGGCGCGGCGCGCCGTCGCTGAAGATCATTGCGATTTCCGGCGGCGGCGCCCGTGCGTCGCTGGACGTGCTGCCGGTGGCGGAGGCGCTGGGCGCGCACCGCACCCTGCGCAAGCCCTTCACCCCGGCCGAGGTGATGGAGGTGGTGCGCGCGGTTCTAGAGGGGTGAAGCGCCTGTCCCGGGAAATGCGAAACGCCGCTCTCCAGGGGAGGGCGGCGTTTCGCTGTCGTGGATTCCAGCCGATTTGCCTGACCGGGCCTTATCCGGCACCTATGTCGGGGCGTCCGTGACGCATCTATCTCGGGGCGTCTGCGACGCCCGGATCAAGAGTCCCGCAGGTCAGGCGGCGAGCCGCTCTTCCTGTACTCGACGGCTCCGGCGGAGGCGCTCGAAAAGCTGCTGGACACTGTCGGGGCTGATCCCATCGCGCACCATAACGGCGATCACGATCGGATCTTCGAGCAGTTCGGAAAGGGTCGGCGTCGTGTTTCGGTCCATGCGTCCCTCCCTTAGTGTCCGGCCTCCGGGTGCCGCAGCCGTCCCTGAAGGGGGATCGGCGGACGGACGAAGCCGGCAATGGCGATTGGCCTAATCCCTGCTGCGCGCTCGTCTCGGCTTTCGGTGTCCGGATTGCCTCCAGGGATATACCCCCTTCGGTCCGGATTGTGGGTCTGAAATACAATATGGCGACCATAACTCAGACGGAGTGGTATTGTCACCCGTCCTTTTGTCAACAGCCGCTATATCTTTGTGTATTCCAGTATTAGGGCGCGCGGCCGGGGGGTCGGCCGCTCAACCCTGCCCCGGCCGTGCCCGCGTCAGGCTGGCGCCGGCGGTCGGACCGCCCGAGTCGGCCGCAGGAATGGCGACATCGACCTGCACCCGCCTCACCTTGGCATGAGACAGGCACAAATCCGCGGCGCGGTCCGCCAAATAATCGGCGCCGGGTACATTGGATTCGCCACAAAGACGACGCAAGTCTTCGACAATATCCTCGTAAGACATCACCGCGGCGATGTCGTCGGGAAAGCCGGGGCCGGGATGGGTGACGGTCAACGTCAGGTCGAAACCGACCTCCGGCCGGTCGGTGCGGCCGGCGAGCGCCACCGCGGCGGCGAAGCCGCGCACCAGGATGGTGTAGGTGAGCGGCGCACCGCCCGGTTGGACCAGCAGGGTCCGTTTCACGCTATCGTCCGACAACACACTCTCCCGGCCGGCGAGCGGGCGCCGGCGTTGCGTTCAGGCCGGCACTATAAGCGGTGCGGAGGCCGCTTGCCACCGCGCTCCGGCCGCCCGAATCACAGCGCTTCGGCGATGCGGACGACGGTTTCGCGACCGGGCACCTCGTCGCACAGCGCGTCGATCCGCCGGTTCAGCAGCGGGTGGACGATGTCGGCGGCGATGTCGGCCAGCGGGCAGAGAACGAAGGCGCGTTCCGCCATGCGGGGATGGGGGATCTCCAGATCCGGCGCCGCCACCACCCGGTCGGCGTAGAGCAGGATGTCGACGTCGATGGGCCGCGGGCCGAAGCGCAGGCCGCCCAGGTCGCGGCCCAGCGAGGCCTCGATCTCCTTCAGGACGCGCAGCAAGGCCGCCGGCTCCAGCTCGGTGGTGCCGCGCACCGCCATGTTCAGGAAGGCCGGCTGGTCCGTCACATACATCGGCGCCGTCTCGTAGAGGGCGGACTGCGCGTCGATCCGCACCGCACCGCCCAGCCGCCGGATCGCCTCGGCGAGGTTGGCGGCGCGGTCGCCCATATTGCCGCCGAGCGCGAGATACACCGTCGCGGCGGAGGTCGATGAGGAGGGGGAGGGGGGCGTAAGCTCGGCCATGGCGTCGGCGGTCCCGATATGCTGGTATGGGCAGGGAGCGGGACTCCTAGCAAATCCGGACCCGCCCGTCACTTCCGGGCCGCAAGTCCGCATCGCCCGGCGCCGTCCGGGAACGGACGGGCAGCGGCGGGGTTTCAGCACTGTATCAACCGGTTGAGAAGAACCCGGCGATGACACGATATTCTGGTGGAGGACGAGAGATGGGCCGAGACAAGGGTATGGCAAGGACCGTGGGCGCTGCGATGATCCTTCTCGGCGGCACGGCCGTCCTCCTTGCCGGCTGCGCCACCGGTCCCGACCCGGAGATCGCGCGCCGCGCCCAGACCGCCATGGTCGGCATGCCCAAGGCCGACCTGCTGGCCTGCGCCGGCGTGCCGGACCGGCAGGCGACCGCGTCGGGGCGCGAATATTACACCTATGTCGCCCATCCGGCGGTGGCCTACAGCCCCGGCAGCAGCATCGGCATCGGGGCCGGCAGCTTCGGCGGTAGCGGCGGCGTCGGGCTTGGCCTCGGCTTCGGGGTGCCGGTCGGCGGCGGTACGGCTCCGGGATGCGAGGCGACGGTGGTGATCGGTCCGCGCGGCACGGTGGAGCAGGTCAGCTACCCGGCCGGCGCCTCGCTGTCGTCCTGCACACCGATCGTCAGCACCTGCATGGCGCCGCCACCCGGCTGACCATGCCCGCTGCGGCTTAAGACTTTGAGATGAAGCGGCCGGGGCTGTCGCCGCGCCCTGTTATGCCATATTCTCGACCGTAACCCCGGCCGCAGCCGGGGAACCGACGCCCGCAACGGGGCGCATCCGGGTTGCCACCAGGGTGGGAGGAACCACGAACCATGGACATGAGCGGAAGCCACCGGATCGAGGCCAGCCGCGATGCGGTGTGGGCGGCGCTGAACGATCCGGACATCCTGCGCCAGTGCATTCCCGGCTGCGAAGAGGTGGTCCGGCAGTCCGACACCGAGATGACGGCCAAGGTCGTCGCCAAGGTCGGCCCGGTCAGCGCCAAATTCGCCGGCAAGGTCACCCTGTCGGACCTCGACCCGCCCAACGGCTACACCATCACCGGCGAAGGGTCGGGCGGTGCCGCCGGCTTTGGCAAGGGCGGCGCCACGGTGACGCTGGCCGACGATGGCGGCGCCACGCTGCTGAGCTACACCGCCAAGGCCCAGGTCGGCGGCAAGCTGGCGCAGATCGGCTCCCGGCTGGTCGACGCCACCGCCCGCAAGATGGCGGAGGAGTTCTTCGCCCGCTTCACCCAGATCGTCGGTCCCGCCCCGGCTGAGGCCCCGCCGGCAGTCGATGCCGCCCTGCCTGAGCCCGCCGCCGCGGCGCCCCAGCCGGCTGTCCGCCCTGCTGTCTATTCCGATCCCGCCCCGGCGGCTCCCCCCACGGCGAAGCCTGCCAGCCGCATGGCGGAGGTGCCGCCGGAGATCCCGCTGCCGCTGCCGGTCGGGCGCGGCGCGGGTGTTGGCGGCGGCAATTTCTACGTGCCGTGGGCTGCACTTCTTGTGGTTGTGGTCCTGCTCGTATCGCTTGCTTGGATGAGTTGACGTGGCAGATTGTTCATTGGTCGTACGGCTGCATCAAAGGGGTTTGACACCCTTTCGGAATGTGTATGCTGCCGCGCGATTCCGGTCGGCGCCGTCGGCCGGTGGATCCATCGGAAGGGAAGCCGAAGAATGAAGAAGCTGTTGATGGGCGTTGCCGCCATCGCCGCGGTCGTGATGGGTGCCGGTGCCGCCCAGGCGGCCGATGCCGCCGCCGGCAAGGATGTCTTCAAGGTCTGCATGGCCTGCCACACCGCCGAGCAGGGCAAGAACAAGGTCGGCCCGTCGCTGTTCGGCGTCGTCGGCCGTCCGGCCGCCTCGATCGAGGGCTTCAAGTATTCCGCCCCGATGAAGGAAAAGGGCGCCGGCGGTCTGGTCTGGACCGCGGAGAACCTGGACGCCTACATCAAGGCGCCGAAGGAAATCGTCCCGGGCGGCACGATGGCTTTCGCCGGCCTGAAGGACGACGCCAAGCGCGCCGACCTGATCGCCTTCCTGTCTGAGCAGAAGTAAGACCGCTGTCCCCCGGTCCGGCGGCCGGGGGACGCTGCGGACGGCGAAAGGGCCGGTGGCGATGCCACCGGCCCTTTGCTTTTGAGCCCCTGCGTTTGGGAATAGTCCTTTGGTCCCGAGTCTCAGCCGGCGGCGGCCAGGCTCTTGCTCGCGACCTCGTAAACGTCCGGCGACAGTCCCGACGTGGCGACGATTCGCTGCAGTTCGGCCTTCATCAGCCCCTGGCGGGCCGCGTCATAGCGCCGCAGACGGGAGAAGGGACCCATCAGACGAGCCGCAACCTGCGGGTTCATCGGGTCCAGGCGCAGCACCTGATCGGCGAGGAAGCGGTAGCCGGCACCGCTCGCGTCATGGAAGCGGACCGGGTTGCCGTTGGCGAAGCCGCCGATCAGCGCATAGACCTTGTTCGGGTTCCGGATCTCGAAGGCCGGATGGCCGAGCAGGGCGGTGACGCGGGCCAGCGTGTCGGCGCGGTTGGACATCGCCTGTACGCCGAACCACTTGTCGACCACCAGCGCCTCGCCCTTCCAGCGGGCGTAGAAGTCGGCCAGCGCCTTCTCCCCTTCCGGCGAGGCGGCGTTGGACAGGAACTGCAACGCCGCGATCTCGTCGGTCATGCCCTGGGCGGTGCGGTACTGCGTCAGGCAGAGGTCGAGCGCCTCGTCGTCCTCCAGCGCCATCAGATAGGCGAGGCAGAGATTCTTCAGCGCCCGCTTGCCGATGGCGTCGGCATCGACGGAGAAGGGTTCCTGGCTGCTGTTGCGGCGGTAGAGGTCGAGGAAGCGCGCCCGCAGGCGGCCGGCCATCGTCTTGCGCGCGAATTCGCGCACCGCATGGATGGCGTCGGGATCGACCACCGGCATCTGGGTGCCGAGATAGGCCTCCGTCGGCAGCACCAGCGCCTGGGCGGCGAAGGCGGGATCGCGCTCCGCATCGTCCAGGATTTTGGCGAAGGCGTCGGCATAGCCCTCCGGCAGCACCGGATCGCGGCCGGCCTGCTTGTCGGCGACGAGGCCGAGCAGGATGCGGGTGCCGAGAATCTGCCCGGCCTCCCAGCGGTTGAAGGCGTCGCTGTCGTGCGCCATCAGGAAGGTGAGGTCGGCGTCGGTCAGGTCGGTCTTCAGCTTCACCGGGGCGGAGAAGCCGCGCAGCAGCGACGGCACCGGCCGGGCGGCGATGTCGCGGAAGGTGAAGCTCTGGCTTTCCGCCGTGACATGCAGGATGCGGCTGGTGCCGGCGGCCTCCTCTTCGCCGTCCAGGCGCAGCGGCAGGTCCTGGCCGTCGGGGCCGAGCAGGCCGACGACCAGCGGGATGTGCATCGGCTGCTTGGTCGGCTGGCCCGGCGTCGGCGGCACCGTCTGCCTGACCGTCAGGGTGAAGGTCCCGGCCGCCGGATCATGGCTGCCGGCGATGTCGAGTTCGGGCGTGCCGGACTGGCGGTACCACAACTGGAACTGGGTCAGATCGACGCCGCTGGCATCGGCCATGGCGGCGACGAAATCGTCGCAGGTGACCGCCTGCCCGTCATGGCGCTGGAAGTAGAGATCGGTGCCCTTGCGGTAGTTTTCCGGCCCCAGCAGGGTGTGGATCATGCGGATGACTTCCGCACCCTTGTTGTAGACGGTCGGGGTGTAGAAGTTGTTGATCTCGACATAGCTGTCCGGGCGCACCGGATGGGCCATGGCGCCGGCATCCTCCTGGAACTGCACGGTGCGCAGCCCCTGGACGTCGGCGATGCGCTTCACCGCGCGGGAATGCATGTCGGCCGAGAATTCCTGGTCGCGGAAGACGGTCAGCCCTTCCTTCAACGACAGCTGGAACCAGTCGCGGCAGGTGACGCGGTTGCCGGTCCAGTTGTGGAAATACTCGTGCGCGACCACCGCCTCGATGTTGAGGAAATCGGTGTCGGTCGCGGTTTCCGGTTTGGCCAGGATGTATTTGGTGTTGAAGACGTTGAGCGACTTGTTTTCCATCGCTCCCATGTTGAAGTCGCCGACCGCGACGATGTTGAAGATGTCGAGGTCGTATTCCAGCCCATAGACCTCCTCATCCCAGCGCATCGACTTGATCAGCGAGCGCATGGCGTGGTCGATCTTGTCCTCGTTCCCCGGCTCGACATAGATGCGCAGCGTCACGTCGCGGCCCGACGCGGTGCGGAAGCGGTCCTCGCCATGGACGAGGCTGCCGGCGACCAGCGCGAACAGGTAGCAGGGCTTGGGGAAGGGATCCTCCCAGCGCGCCCAGTGGCGCCCGCCCTCAAGATCGCCGGACTCGGCCAGATTGCCGTTGGACAGCAGCACCGGATAGCGCGCCTTGTCGGCGGTGATGGTGGTGCTGTAGCGCGCCATCACGTCCGGCCGGTCGGCGAAATAGGTGATCTTGCGGAAGCCTTCCGCCTCGCACTGGGTGCAGAAGTTGCCGGAGGACTTGTAGAGCCCTTCCAGCGCGGTGTTCTCCTGCGGCTTGATGCGGACGATTGTTTCCAGCGTATAGCTGGCCGGCACCTCCAGCACGATCAGGTGATCGGGGGTGACGGTGTATTCGTCCGGCCCCAGAGTGCGGCCGTCCAGCGCCACCGACACCAGATCCAGCCTCTGCCCGTCGAGCGACAGCGGTTCCGTCGCCGCCTCCGGCCGGTCGGGGTTGCGGCGGATCGCGAGCACCGCGCGGACGGTGGTGACATCCTCGCCCAGGTCGACGAACAGGTCGACCGTGTCGATCAGATGCGCCGGCGGGCGATAGTCCTGAAGCCGGATGGCCTTCGGCGTGCCTTTGTCCATGTGCCTTGTCTCTGGTCTGTGTCTGTCTTGCGGATCAAGCCGTTCGGGACAGGTCCGAGGAACAGGGACTGTAGCAAGGCGGGGGCGGGCTGTCGTGGGTGGGAATGGACGGGCTGCTAGGTTGTTCGCGCACCCGATACGGAGAACCAGATGAGCCACTTTTTCGGCAACCATTTATGCATCTGAGGATCTTAGTAGTGAATTGTTGGCAGTTGAGTGCATGCCAATGGTCTTTCTGAGCACCAACTAACTGCGCCTGATGTCAGGTACTTATGTCCTTCTCAAACTAATAAGGGGTCCTAAAGTAACTTTGAAAGCGGCCGTTGTTCAGTTGTAGGTTAGGGAGGGATTGCATTCTGATGTCCATTATCCGGCGTCTTTACCACGTCCCCAAACGAACGCGTCTCAAACGCGACCGCAAATTCCTCGTCGCTCCAGTCCCCGTCGCCGTAGTCGCTTTTGTCATAGAATTTTAGGCCATTTTGGAACGAGATGGCCACGTGCGGCCCAACGAACGGGCAGGTTGGTAGGTAGAAAGCACGAATGAACGGGTCTTCTTCCCATTCACGCTTGATGAAGACCAAACCGCGTGTGCCTTCGATAAACCAAGGACGGGCGCCGAAAGCAGTGAATTGCTGGTCGATTATCTCGCGAATATGAAGTACTGCTGCGAGCGCGTCCTCGCGCAGCGTGGCGTAGGTTGATGCATTGAAATGGACAGATCGGTGGCGCAATAGCATGAGTGCACGAAACTGGTCGATAGCGCCGGGCAATAGAACTCTCCAAGCCTCCAAAGTTCCTATGGCTTTCATCCAATCAACAAATGAATCCTTGCCGAACACGGTTCGGTACTCTGTAGTGTGTCGATAAGAATCGCGCAGATCAAGGATCAGATGGTTTAGGATGCGCTCACCGAGTGCGCAGGCACCGAGCAGCGCAGGGTAGTAGGCTCCAACCACAAATGCTCGCCGAACTTGATCAAAAAGAGCGTTGTGGTAACTGACGACGGAAAATGGCTTTGTACCGATAGCGACAAAGTTAGCGATTTTTCCCTCTAAGTCTTCGCTACCGAACTCGCTAGCTAACATACATTTTACACGCTCGCGATTATCGAAATGTTGCCGGCGTAGTGCTTCATTCCACCCCTCGCCCAATTCATTAAATAAGTAGCATCGCGTGTCGAAATCCATTGTGTAACTCATGTGCCGTCGACGGCCGTAATCAGCCAAGAACGGCTTCCATTCAGCAGCCGGCTGCGTTTGATCCACTTGATCTATTGTCAAACGTTTCTGCATTTGAAATTCATGTACTTCATGAAGGTCTTAGTGGGCAGTACTCTAATTCATCAAGAAGGTATATGAAATGCCGGAAAGGGTCGCGATGTCCATGCACATTATGGACCATGGTGTGGAGTGGCGCATTGGCATTTCGCTCAGCGTCATGCGGCAAAATGCAGGCCCGAAAAAACTTAGGAAGGCTGGCGGATGGGGTGGGATTCGAACCCACGGTAGGCTTGCACCTACGCCAGTTTTCAAGACTGGAGCCTTAAACCACTCGGCCACCCATCCTCCGGCCCACGGGAGTAGCGAATGCGTCGCGGTGGGTCAAGTGTCGCGCGCAAACTGCTGCGATTTGCCCGTCAGTCGCAGCCCCTCAATTGCGGATCGGGCGGCCCAGCGTGCGCAGGCGGCGGGTCGGCTTCGGCGGGCTGGGGCTGTCGGAGAAGTCGGGCAGGCTGGGCGCGCGGGCTATCGTCTTGCGGATCAGCTCGGCCGTGGCGTCCAGATCGTCGAGAATCTCCGGCGCCACCCGGTCGGCGTAGCGGGGGCTCAGCAGGCGGGTGCGGGTCTGGTCGATGCTGCGCAGTTCGGGCTCGAACAGCTCGCGGGCGCCGATGGGCAGGACCTGGTCCTCGCGCATGCTGGCGAAGTAATTGCGCATCGTGCGGGCCAGCATGCGGGTCAGCAGAAGGTCCATCCGCTCGAACTCGGCGCGCAGGTCGGTCAGGCGCGACTCGTCCACGCCTTGGAGATGTTCCTCGGTCAGGGTGAACAGGGCGCGGATCTCCTCCACCTTGCGGCGGAAGTCGAGGAAGGAGGCGAAGCGATCGTCGCCCATGTCGCGCTGGGCGCGGTCGGCAAGCTGGGAGGCTTCGGTCGCCTGACGCTCCAATGCCGCCAGCAGAGACTTCACCCGCTCCCGACCGATATCGCGCCCCCACGCCATGCCCGCCCTACGCTCTGCCGTTGACCGCCACCGCCCGGTCGTCGGCCGGGCGGCGTGGTCATCGTAGAAGCGAAACTTTTAACAAAATGCTTTTATCACGGACTTTCCACACCCGGCGCACCTGCGCCGGTCAGGCGTCGCGCAGTTCCAGGATGACGGGAGTGTGGTCGGAGGCCTTTTCCAACCCGCGCGGGCCGCGGTCGATGGTGCAGCCGGCCAGACGGTCGGCGGCCTGCGGCGACAGCAGGAAATGGTCGATGCGCAGGCCGTTGTCGCGCGGCCAGCTGCCCGCCTGATAATCCCAGAAGGTATAGGCGCGGTCGTCGTCATGCAGGGCGCGGTAGGCCTCGGTCAGGCCGAGATTCAGCAGGGCGCGGAACTTGGCCTTCGATTCCGGCCGGAACAGCGCATCGCCGGCGAAGGCCTGCGGCGAGAAGACATCGCGCGCCTCGGGGATGATGTTGTAGTCGCCGCCCAGCACCACCGGGATTTCCTGCGCCAGCAGCTTGCTGGCGTGGTCGTACAGCCGGTCCATCCAGCGCAGCTTGTAGGCGAACTTCTCGCCCGGCACCGGGTTGCCGTTGGGCAGGTAGAGCGAGGCGATGCGCACGCCGGACACGGTGGCCTCGACATAGCGGGCCTGCTCGTCCTCCGGCTCGCCCGGCAGGCGGGTCAGCACGTCTTCCGCCGGGGCCTTCGACAGCATTGCGACGCCGTTGTAGGCCTTTTGCCCGACGGCATTGACGTGGTAGCCGAGGTCCTCGAAGGTCGCGGCGGGGAAGGCGGCGGTCTCGCATTTGATTTCCTGGAAGAGCACGACGTCCGGGGATGCCGTGCGCAGCCAGTCGGTGATCAGCGGAAGGCGGGCCTTCGCCGAGTTGACGTTCCAGGTGGCGATCTTCACGAAAAAGGCCTGCCTTCTTTTCTTTTTCTTCTGGTCTCAGACCGCGAAGGAGTTGCCGCAGCCGCAGGACGCGGTGGCGTTCGGATTCTTGATCTGGAAGGCGGCGCCCATCAGGTCCTCGACATAATCCAGCGTCGCGCCGGCCAGCAGGTCGAGCGAGGCGTCGTCGGTGACGACCTTCGTGCCATCCTTCTCGAAGACATGGTCCTCGCCGGTCGCGGTCTCGTCGAAGGTGAAGCCGTACTGGAAGCCGGAGCAGCCGCCGCCGGACACGGTCAGGCGCAGCATCAGGTTGGGATTGCCCTCTTGCTCGATCAGGAAGGCGACGCGCCTGGCGGCGCTTTCGCTGACGCCGAGGATGCGGGTTTCGGTGGGAAGTGCGGTGTCGGGCATGGGATGGCCCCTCTGGTGCGGTGCGGGAGTTGGGCACAAATGTAAGGGGGATCGACGGCTTCGTCAAAGTATGGGCACCGTTGCGGGAAAGCGTTGCGCATCTGGCACGCTCCGCCGCCGGCTGGCCCAACGCCTGGGCATAGCACGCCTTCGCCGTTGCACCTGCGTTTCCCCGCCGGTAGTGTCCGCCCCATGACGGCGGACTGTTCCCACGATCGGCTGGCTCCCTATGGCTGCAACCCGGCGGACACGCGCGGGCGGCTGGTGGCGGAGCCGGAAAGCCCGACGCGCTCGTGCTTCCAGCGCGACCGCGACCGCATCGTGCATTCCGGGGCGTTCCGCCGGCTGAAGCACAAGACGCAGGTCTTCGTCTATCACGAAGGCGACTATTACCGCACCCGGCTGACCCACAGCCTGGAGGTGGCGCAGATCGCCCGCTCGATCAGCCGCACGCTGGGCCTGAACGAGGATCTGGCGGAGGCGGTGGCGCTGGCCCACGACCTTGGCCACACCCCCTTCGGCCATGCCGGGGAAGAGGCGCTGAACGCCTGCATGGAGCCGTTCGGCGGCTTCGCCCACAACGACCAGACCCTGCGCATCCTGACGCGGCTGGAGCGGCGCTATGCCGAGTTCGACGGGCTGAACCTGACCTGGGAAGCGCTGGAGGGCGTGGTCAAGCACAACGGCCCGCTGCTGCCGCTGCATCCCGGTCATCGCCTGCCGACCACCATCGCCGCCTTCCAGGGCGACTGGGATCTGGAGCTGGACACCAATCCGGGGGCCGAGGCCCAGGTGGCGGCGCTGGCCGACGACATCGCCTACAACAACCACGACATCGACGACGGGCTGCGCGCCGGCCTGTTCACGGTGGACGAGGTGGCGGAACTGCCGCTGGTCGGCCCGCTGGTGCGCGAGGTCTGCGACCGCTATCCGGGGCTGGAGCGCTCGCGCCTGATCCACGAGACGATCCGGCGGATGATCAACGCCATGGTCGTCGATCTGGTGACCGAGACGCGGCGGCGGCTGGCGGAGCACAGGCCGGGCAGTGCGGCGGAACTGCGCGCCCTGCCGCTGGCGATGGCCGGCTTCTCCGACGGGATGCTGGAGGCGCAGCGGCCGTTGCGCGCCTTCCTGCGCCAGCGCATGTACCGGCACTATCGCGTGAACCGCGAGATGAGCAAGTGCAAGCGCGTGGTGCGGGCACTGTTCCAGCTGTTCATGGACGAACCCAATACCCTGCCGACCGAATGGCAGCGCGATATCGCCCAAAATGGGGGCGACGCCGATCTTGCGGTGCGCGCCCGTCATGTGGCCGACTACATCGCCGGCATGACCGACCGCTACGCGCTGGCCGAACATGACCGGTTGTTCGACCTGCATGTGAAGACCTGAAACGCGAAGACCTGAGCCGTGAGGCTCCTGTGACCTCCTGAAAAGACGACCTGAGACGATGAATATTTTCAAGGCCTTCGAGACCGATATTCGCAAGCTGCTGGAAGAGCTGGCCGCCGAGGGTGCCATCCCCGCCGGGCTGGACAGCAGCCGTCTGACGGTCGAGCCGCCGCGCGAGGCCTCGCATGGCGACCTGTCCACCAACGCCGCGATGATCCTGGCGAAGCCGGCGAAGATGGCGCCGCGCGCGCTGGCAGAGCTGCTGGTCGCCAAGCTGAAGGGCCGCGCCGACGTGGCGTCGGTCGAGATCGCCGGTCCGGGCTTCGTCAACCTGCGCCTGACGCCGGACGTCTGGCGCGACCGCATCCGCGACGTGCTGACCGCCGGCGCCGCCTATGGCGACAGCGAGCTGGGGGCCAAGACCCCGGTCAATGTGGAGTATGTGTCGGCCAACCCGACCGGCCCGCTGCATGCCGCCCATGGCCGCGGCGCCGTGTTCGGCGACGCGCTGGCCGCGCTGCTGCAGAAGGCCGGCTACGCCGTCACCCGCGAATATTACATCAACGATGCCGGCGCGCAGGTCGACGTGCTGGGCCGCTCCACCTTCATCCGCTACCGCGAGGCGCTGGGCGAGCAGGTCGGCGAGATCCCTGCCGGCCTCTATCCCGGCGAATATCTGAAGGAGGTCGGCCAGGCCCTGGCGACGCGCGACGGCAACCGCTGGGTCGACACCGACGAGTCCGAATGGCTGCCGGCCTGCCGCGACTTCGCCATCGGCATGATCATGGGCTGGATCCGCGAGGATCTGGGCGCCCTCGGCGTCACGATGGACGTTTACAGCAGCGAGCGCGCGCTGGTGACGGCGGGTGCCGTTCAGACGGCGCTGGCGGCGCTGGAGGAGCGCGGCCTGATCTACACCGGCGTGCTGGAGCCGCCGAAGGGCAAGAAGCCCGACGATTGGGAGCCGCGCCCGCAGACCCTGTTCAAGTCCAGCGACTTCGGCGACGACGTCGACCGGCCGCTGAAGAAGTCCGACGGCTCCTTCACCTATTTCGCCAACGACATCGCCTATCACTACGACAAGTACCGGCGCGGTGCCGCGTCGCTGATCGACGTGCTGGGCGCCGACCATGGCGGCTACGTCAAGCGCATGCAGGCGGCGACGCGGGCGATCTCCGGCGGCGAGGCCGAGCTGGACGTGAAGCTGTGCCAGCTGGTCCATCTGATGCAGAACGGCCAGCCGGTGAAGATGTCCAAGCGCGCCGGCACCTTTGTGACGCTGCGCGACGTCATCGATCAGGTCGGCAAGGATGTCGTCCGCTTCATCATGCTGACCCGCCGCAACGACCAGACGCTGGACTTCGACTTCGCCAAGGTGACGGAGCAGTCGAAGGACAACCCGGTCTTCTACGTGCAGTATGCCCACGCCCGCTGCCGCTCGGTGCTGCGCCATGCCGCGACCGCCCTGCCGCAGCTGGACCAGGCGCCGGCCTCGCTCGCCGCCGCAGCGAACCTCGCCCGTCTGGACGCCGAGGAGGAGATGGCGCTCGCCAAGCGCATGGCCACCTGGCCGCGCGTGGTCGAGGCGGCGGCCGAGGCGCATGAGCCGCACCGCATCGCCTTCTTCCTCTACGACCTCGCCAGCGACTTCCACGCGCTGTGGAACCGGGGCCGCGACGATGCCTCGCTGCGCTTCCTGATCGAAGGCGATGCGGAGCTGACGACGGCCCGTCTGGCGCTGATCGCCGCGGTGGCGACGGTCATCGCCTCGGGCCTGACGGTGATGGGCGTGGAACCGGTGGAGGAATTGCGTTCATGAAGTACGACGGCGACGTCAACTACGCGGCCAATCCCTATGGGATGCCGCCCCGACAGTCCGCGAACAGGCGCGGGCTGCTGGCGCTCGGCTTCGCCGTGGTCGGCGTCGTGACGTTCGCCGGTGCGGCGGTGATCGGGCTGCGCGGCCCGTCGCGGCTGTCCGGCGACGGGCCGCCGCTGCTGACCGCGGAAGCCGGCCCGTCCAAGGCCCGTCCCGACCAGCCGGGCGGGATGGAGGTGCCGCACCAGGACATCCTGGCCTATGAGCGGCTGCGCGACCATGACGGCGGCCGCGGCAATCAGGTGGAACGGCTGCTGCCGCCGCCGGAGGTGCCGCTGCCGCGTCCGGTGGTGACGCCGCAGATGCCGGCCGTGGTGCCGCTGCCCTCGGTGGCGTCGGTGGCCCAGCTGCCGCCGGGCGCCACCGCCACCGTCCCGCGCGACAGCGTCGCCGCGGCGGTCGCGGCGGCTGCTCCGCTTGCGGCGCCGGAACCGGTGCCCGGTCTGCCCGCAGCCACGTCGACAGCGGTCGTTCCGGCCCCGGCGGCGCAGGCCCCGGCCATCCAAACTCCGCCCAGCGTTGCCGCCAAGCCGCAGCAGCCCCCGGCCGCTCCGGCCAAACCGGCTCCGCAGCAGCAGGTCGCTTCGGTCGCCAAGCCGCCCGCCCCGCCGGCCACGCCGCCGGCGCAGCAGAATGCCGCCCCGTCGGTGGGGCAGTTGATCGCCAAGCTGGAGGCCGCGTCCCTGCCGGCCGCCCCGTCCAAGGCGGCGCCGCAGCCGGCGAAGCCGGCGGCGGGTCCCGCCCCGGCGGCCGGCGGCAGCGGCGGCTGGCGTGTCCAGCTGGCGTCGGTGCGCAGCGAAGGCGAGGCCGCGGCCGAATGGCGCCGCCTTGCCGGCCGCCACCCCGACGCGCTCGGCGGGCTGTCGATGCAGGTCGCCAAGGTCGATCTGGGCGAGAAGGGCATCTTCTATCGGGTGCAGGGCGCCGGCGCCGATGAGACGCGGGCCAAGTCGGCCTGCGCCCAGCTGCGCGCGCAAAACGTGGGGTGTGTGGTTGTCCGTCCCTGATTCTTCTAGCCTCGATTCCGTTGGACTTGAGTCTGTGAGTTCCCCCCAGGTCTCCCACCCGCGCGCGGTCGTCTTCGGCTGCGCCGGGTTGGAGGTGACGGCCGACGAGGCCGCCTTCTTCCGCGATGCCGATCCGCTCGGCTTCATCCTCTTTCGCCGCAACTGCGACAGCCGTGACCAGATGCGCCGGCTGGTCGACGATCTGCGCGCCAGCGTCGGCCGGGCCGACGCTCCGGTCCTGATCGACCAGGAAGGCGGCCGGGTCGCGCGCATGCGCCCGCCGCACTGGCCGGCCCATCCGCCGATGGGCGCGATCGGCGCGCTTGGCGAACTCGATGCCGCCGCCGGGCGCGAAGCCGCCTGGATCAACGGCCGTCTGCTCGCCCATATGTTGACCGAGGTCGGCATCACGGTGGATTGCGCGCCGGTCTGCGACGTTCCGGTGGAGGGCGCGCACGACATCATCGGCGACCGTGCCTTCTCGCGCGATCCCGCCCTGGTGATCGACCTCGCCCGCGCCACCGCCGACGGGCTGCTGGCCGGCGGGGTGCTGCCAATGATCAAGCACATCCCCGGCCATGGCCGCGCCTTTACCGACAGCCATGCCGAGCTGCCGGTGGTCGAGGCCGACCGCGCCGCGCTGGAGGCGACCGACTTCGCCCCCTTCCGCGCGCTGGCCGACCTGCCGCTGGCGATGGTGGCGCATGTGGTGCTGAAGGCCATCGACCCGACCGCCCCCGCCAGCACCTCGGCGATTGTGGTGCGCGAGGTGGTGCGCGGGCCGTCCATCGGCTTCGGCGGCCTGCTGTTCAGCGACGATTTGTCGATGAACGCGCTGCGGGGCGACCCAAGGACGCGGGCCGAAGCGGTGCTGGCGGCCGGCATGGATGTCGTGCTCCACTGCAATGGCGATCTGGCCGAGATGCGGTCGATCCTCGGCGCCGTTCCGCTGCTGAGCGGGGTGGCGGCGGAGCGCTGGGCGCGGGCGGAAGCGATGCGCCATGCGCCGGAGGCGGCGGACATCGCGGCATTGACGAACCGGCTGGCCGAGCTTCTCGGCACGGCGCAGACCTGACGGACGGGAGCGGACGATGGAGGAATGGATCTTCCAGGTGACGGCCGTGGCCCTGCCGGCCATCCTCGCCATCACCATGCATGAGGCGGCGCACGGCTTCGTCGCCTGGAGGCTGGGCGACGACACCGCCTATCGGCTGGGGCGCGTCACCTTCAACCCGATCCGTCACATCGACCCGTTCGGCACGGTGCTGCTGCCGGCGCTGATGTATTTCACCACCGGCTTCGTCTTCGGCTGGGCCAAACCGGTGCCGGTCAATTTCGCCCGGCTGGACCATCCGCGCCGCGACATGGTGTGGGTGGCGCTGGCCGGTCCGGGGACCAACTTCCTGCTGGCGGTGGCGTCGGCGGTGATCTGGCGGCTGGTCAATCCGGAAAACAGCTATATCGAGCTGTGGATCCGCTCCGCCGCCGAGGTGTCGGTCCTGGTCAACGTCATCCTGATGGTGTTCAACCTGATCCCGCTGCCGCCGCTGGACGGCGGTCGCGTCGCGGTCGGCATCCTGCCCGATGTCCTGGCGGTGCCGCTGGCGAAGCTGGAGCGCTTCGGGCTGCTGATCCTGATGGCGGCCTTCTTCCTGCTGCCGATGCTGGGGCGCCAGATTGGCATGGACCTCAGCGTCATGCATTGGGTGCTGGGGCCGCCCGTCGATGCGGTGATCGACTTCATCCGCGTCCTGACCGGCAACGACTGATAGGGTATCGAATGGCCGATCTGCTGGCCGAGCGCGAGGCCGGCTCTCCCGAGGTTGCGGAGGAGTCGGCGTCCGAACAGCTGTTGCTGGTTCTGGACGGCTTCGAGGGGCCGCTCGACATGTTGCTGGCGCTGGGGCGCGACCAGAAGGTCGACCTGACGCGCATCTCCATTCTGGAACTGGCCGACCAGTATCTCCGCTTCGTGGCGGAGGCGCGGAAATTGCGGCTGGAGCTGGCCGCCGACTATCTGGTGATGGCGGCGTGGCTGGCCTACCTGAAGTCGCGGCTGCTGCTGCCCGAGCCGGAGGGGGAGGAGCCGTCCGGCGAGGACATGGCCGCCGCCCTCGCCTTCCAGCTCCAGCGGCTGGAAGCGATGAAGGGTGTCGCCGAAAAGCTGTTCGCCCGCCCGCGGCTGGGCATCGACCTCCACCCGCGCGGCGCGCCGGAGGATTTGGACCTGCGCCGCAAGTCGGTCTACGAGGTCACGCTGTTCGACCTGCTGCGCGCCTACGGCCAGCAGCGCGCCCGCAAGGAATCCGGTGTCCTGCACATCGCCCCGGTCCGCCTCTACTCGATGGAGGAGGCGGTGCGGCGCCTGTCCTCGCTGCTGGGCCGCATGCCGGACTGGGCGACGCTGGCGAGCTTCCTGCCGGGCGGGGAGGGCGGCGGGCTGCTGACCCGCTCGGCGCTCGCCGCGCATTTCGCCGCGACGCTGGAACTGGCCAAGGCCGGCCGGGTGGAACTGCGCCAGGAGGGCGCCTTCGCCCCGCTCTATGTCCGCGGGCGGGCGGCCGGTGCCCAGGACGGCGACATTTCGGAAGAAGCGCAATCGCATGATTAAGGAAGTCACCGACGCCCACGAGGCGGAGGCCCGCATCGGCAAGCTGCGCCTGCTGGAAGCCCTGCTGTTCGCCTCAAGCGAGCCGCTGGACGAGGAGACGCTGGCCGGCCGCATCGGGCCGGAGGTCGGCCTGCTGCTGGAGGAGCTGCGCGCCCATTACGCCCCGCGCGGCGTCAATCTGGTGCGCACCGGCGGCGGCTGGGCTTTCCGCACCGCGGTCGATCTGGCGCCGGAACTGCGGCGCGAGGAGGAGGTGTCGCGCAAGCTCTCCCGCGCGGCCATCGAGACGCTGGCGATCATCGCCTACCACCAGCCGGTGACCCGCGGCGAGATCGAATCCATCCGCGGTGTGGCGACCAGCAAGGGCACGCTGGACCTGCTGATGGAGCATGGCTGGATCCGGCCGGGCAAGCGGCGGGAGACGCCGGGCCGGCCGCTGACCTGGATCACCACCGACCATTTCCTCGACCATTTCGGGCTGGAGACCTTGCGCGACCTGCCCAGCGTCGACGACCTGCGTGCCGCCGGCCTGCTGGACAGCCGCCCGGTGCTGCTGGGGCTGGGGGCGACGGCCGACGACAGCGCGCTCGGGACGGGCGACGAGACATAAGCCGCAGGCGGGGGCTCGGTTTTTCTCCGGCGTCCGCGCGAATTCCCGTGAAACCTCAATGACAACCGGTTAAGGATGGTGGTGCGAACGTTGCGGCACCCTGGCCTTTCTGCCATAGTGCCGGCCCGCCGCAAAGGCCGTTCAAACGTGATAGGCGCGCCATGGGTTCTTTCAGCATCTGGCACTGGATCATCGTTCTTCTGATCGTTCTTCTGCTGTTCGGCGCCGGTAAGCTGCCGAAGGTGATGGGCGATCTTGCCAAGGGCGTGAAGTCCTTCAAGGCTGGGTTGCAGGACGACAGCGACGATGCCGCTCCCGGCGCCAACGCCAAGACCATTCCGAACCAGCCGGCCAACACGGCCGAAGCCGCGGCCAAGAAGGACGAGGCGGTCCGCAGCTGACCGGCAGGCGCGCGGCCGCCCCTCCGGGCACCGCACGCCACCCTGCCCACCGCATTCGTGAAGCCGGAAGAACATGTTCGACATCGCTTGGTCCGAACTGATGGTGATCGCCGTCATCGCCCTTGTGGTCATTGGACCCAAGGATCTGCCCAAGGCGATCTTCACGCTCGGCAAATGGGTGCGTAAGGCACGGGTCGTCGCCCGCGAGTTCCAGACGCACATCGACGACATGATGCGGGAAACCGAGTTGGACGAGCTTCGCAAGGAAGCGCTGAAGACCCGCGACCTGAACATCAAGAAGATGATGGAGGACACCATCGACCCGAAGGGGGAGGTGGGCAAGGCCTTCGACGCCAAGGAATTCGATGTGGGCCTGAACGGCCATGCCGGCAGCACGCCGGAACCGGACCTGCCCCAGTCGCCGACCCCGGTTCCATCCCCGGCTGCTCCGGCCGTGACGGACAGCGTGGGGCCGGCCGGCGCTCCGTCGCCGATCACGACCTCGCCGATCACCACCGAACCCGCTCCGCCGGCCCCGGTGCCGCAGCCCGCTCCGGCCCCGCGGCCGGACGTCGTGGCCGCCGCCCAGCCGACCGACAAGCAGACCTGAAGACAAAGACGGCCCATGACCGGCGATACGCAGCAGGACGAACTCGAAGACAGCAAGATGCCGCTGATCGATCATCTGATCGAGCTGCGGAACCGGCTGATGTGGGCGATCGGCGCAATCCTGATCGCCTTCCTGCTGTGCTATGCGGTGTCGGACAAGATCTACAATTTCCTGGTCCAGCCGCTGGCCGACATCCTGGCGGGGCAGGGGCGCCGGATGATCTACACCGGCCTGACCGAAGCCTTCTTCACCTATGTGAAGGTGGCGTTCTGGGCCGGCTGCTTCATCTCCTTCCCGGTGATCGCCAGCCAGATCTGGATGTTCGTGGCGCCCGGCCTCTACAAGCACGAGCGCAAGGCGTTCCTGCCCTTCCTGATCGCCACCCCGGTGATGTTCCTGACCGGTGCCGGCATCGTCTATTACTTCATCTTCCCGATGGCCTGGCGCTTCTTCCTGGGCTTCGAGTTCCACCCGGACGGCAGCAACGCCCTGCCCATCGAGTTCGAGGCGCGCGTTGGCGAATATCTGCATCTGGTGATGTCGCTGATCTTCGCCTTCGGCATCGCCTTCCAGCTGCCGGTGCTGCTGACCCTGCTGGTCCGCGTCGGCATCGTCAGCACCGACGCCCTGGCGTCCAAGCGCCGCTACGCCATCGTCGGCGCCTTCATCGCCGCCGCGGTGCTGACCCCGCCCGACGTGATCAGCCAGGTCAGTCTGGCGCTGCCGCTGATCGCGCTCTACGAGATCGCGATCGTCATCGGGCGCCGGATCGAAAAGGCACGGGCCGCCGCGGAAGCCGAGTGATCGGCGGCAACGCGCCCGCAGCATTTTGCCAGGGGCAATTCGCCACTGGCAAAATGCCTGCCGTGACCTAGGGTAATAATCCGTCCGTCGTGGACATGCCGCCATTCTCGCGCTAAAAGCACGGTTCGGCCAACAAAAGGCCTCAGCCGCGCACCCGGAGCCTTGACCGTATGCAGACCGCCAACGACATCCGTCGCACGTTCCTGGATTTCTTCGCCAAGCAGGGCCATCAGAAGGTCGATTCGTCGCCGCTCGTGCCGCGCAACGACCCGACGCTGATGTTCACCAACGCCGGCATGGTCCAGTTCAAGAACGTCTTCACCGGTGCCGAGACGCGGCCCTACAAGCGCGCGACCACCTCGCAGAAATGCGTGCGCGCCGGCGGCAAGCACAACGACCTCGACAATGTCGGCTACACCGCGCGGCACCACACCTTCTTCGAGATGCTGGGGAACTTCTCCTTCGGCGATTATTTCAAGGACGACGCCATCGCGTTCGCCTGGAACCTGATCACCAAGGAATACGGGCTGCCGGCCGACAAGCTGCTGGTGACGGTCCACACCTCCGACGAGGACGCGGCGGGCATCTGGCGCAAGGTCGCCGGCCTGTCGGACGACCGCATCATCCGCATCCCGACCGACGACAATTTCTGGCGCATGGGCGACACCGGCCCCTGCGGCCCCTGCTCCGAGATCTTCTTCGACCATGGCCCGTCGATTGCCGGCGGCCCGCCGGGCAGCCCGGACCAGGACGGCGACCGCTTCATCGAGATCTGGAACCTCGTGTTCATGCAGTATGAACAGCTGGGTCCGGACAATCTGGTGGCGCTGCCCAGGCCGTCCATCGACACCGGCATGGGGCTTGAGCGTCTGGCCGCCGTCCTGCAAGGCAAGCACGATAACTACGACATCGACCTGATGCGGGCGCTGATCACGGCGTCGGCCGAGGCGACCAAGACGTCGCCGGACGGCGCGCATGCCGTGTCGCACCGCGTCATCGCCGACCATCTGCGCTCGACCTCCTTCCTGATCGCCGACGGCGTGCTGCCGTCGAACGAGGGCCGCGGCTATGTGCTGCGCCGCATCATGCGCCGCGCCATGCGTCACGCCCACATGATCGGCGCGCGCGAGCCGCTGATGCACCGTCTGGTCCCGGCGCTGATCCAGCAGATGGGCGACGCCTATCCGGAGCTGAACCGCGCCCGGGCCCTGATCGTCGAGACGCTGAAGCTGGAGGAGACCCGCTTCAAGCAGACGCTGGAGCGCGGCCTGCGCCTGCTGGAGGACGAGGTCGGCCATCTGGGCGAAGGCCAGCCGCTGGCCGGCGATGTTGCCTTCAAGCTGTACGACACCTACGGCTTCCCGCTCGACCTGACGCAGGACGTTCTGCGCGGCCAGGGCCGTGGCGTCGACGAGGCCGGCTTCAAGGCGGCGATGGACGAGCAGCGCCGCAAGGCCCGCGAGTCCTGGGCCGGCTCGGGCGAGGTCGGCACCGAGAAGCTGTGGTACGAGATCAAGGACGAGCTGGGCGCCACCGAGTTCTTCGGCTACGACACCGAAGTCGCCGAGGGCAAGGTGACCGCCATCGTCAAGGGCGATGCCCGTGTCGAGGCCGCCGGCATCGGCGATCAGGTGCTGGTCGTCGTCAACCAGACGCCCTTCTACGGCGAATCGGGCGGTCAGGTCGGCGATGCCGGCGTGATCTTCTCCGCCGGCGGGGCCGAGGTCGCGGTGTCCGACACGCTGAAGAAGCTGGGTGCCGTGTGGGCTCATGTCGGCACGGTGACCAAGGGCACGCTCAAGGTCGGCGACGTGGTCGAACTGCGCGTGGACACCGAGCGCCGCTCCGCCATCCGCGCCAACCACTCCGCCACCCACCTGCTGCACGAGGCGCTGCGCCATCGCCTGGGCGACCATGTCACCCAGAAGGGCTCGCTGGTGGCGCCGGAGCGGCTGCGCTTCGACATCAGCCAGCCGACCGGCCTGACCGGTGCCGACATCGCCGCCATCGAGGACGAGGTGAACCGCCGCGTGCTCGCCAACAGCGAGGTCATCACCCGCCTGATGTCCCCGGACGAGGCCCGCGCCCAGGGCGCCATGGCGCTGTTCGGCGAGAAGTACGGCGATGAGGTCCGTGTCGTCTCGATGGGCGGCCGGCATGGCGAGCAGGATCGCGACTACTCCATCGAGCTGTGCGGCGGCACCCATGTCCGCCGCACCGGCGACATCGGCGTGTTCAAGATCGTCTCCGAAGGCGCCGTCGCCGCCGGCGTCCGCCGCATCGAGGCGCTGACCGGCACCGGCGCCAAGGCGTGGCTGTCCGAGCGCGACCATCTGCTGACCGAGGCGGCGAGCGTCCTCAAGGTCAAGCCCGACGAGGTTCCGGCCCGTGTGGCGGTCCTGGTCGAGGAACGCCGCAAGATGGAACGCGAACTGGCCGACCTGCGCCGCCAAGTGGCGATGGGGGGTGGCGCCAAGGCCGACGGCGGCAACGAGGCCAAGGATGTGGCGGGCGTCAAGCTGGCCGCCCGCGTGGTCGAAGGCCTGCCAGCCAAGGACCTGAAGCCGATGGCCGACGAGCTGAAGAAGCAGGTCGGCTCCGGCGTCGTCGTGCTGATCGCGTCCAACGAGGGCAAGGCCTCCATCGTCATCGGCGTGACCGACGATTTGACCGCGACCGTCAGCGCCGTCGATCTGGTCCGTGTCGGCGCCGAGGCGCTGGGCGGCAAGGGCGGCGGTGGCCGGCCGGACATGGCGCAGGCCGGCGGCCCCGACGCCTCGCTGGCGCCGGCGGCCATCGAGGCCATCGAAAAGGCGATTGCGGCCAGGAAGGCCTCCTGATCCCATCGATACCCGGCCCCCGGTTCGCTCCGGGGGCCGTTTTTCTGTTTGTGCCGTCTTGATAAGGTCCGGCGATGGAACTCCCGACTCTTCCCTTCACCGTGACCGACTGGTCCGCCGTTCCCGTTACCGAACATCCGGGCAAGACCGGGCTTGCCCGCTGGCGCAGCTTCCACTCCGGGGAATTGCGGGTGCGGCTGGTCGAATACACGCCGGGCTATCTGGCCGACCATTGGTGCGACCGCGGCCATGTGCTGTTCGTGGTCAGCGGCGAGCTGATCACCGAGCTGAAGGATGGCCGCCGCTTCGTCCTGACCGCCGGCATGAGCTATCAGGTCTCCGATTTCGGCGACCATCCGCACCGATCCTCGACCGAAATCGGCGCCACCCTGTTTATCGTCGACTGAAACGTCTTCGCTTGAGGGAGCCTGTCCATGCGCTTCACCGGTACCGACCGCTACGTTGCCACCGACGACCTGATGGTGGCGGTCAACGCCGCCATAACGCTGGAGCGGCCGCTTCTGGTGAAGGGCGAACCGGGCACCGGCAAGACGGTGCTGGCGGTGGAGATCGCCCGGGCGCTGAACAAGCCGCTGCTGTCCTGGCATGTCAAATCGACCACCAAGGCGCAGCAGGGCCTCTACGAATACGATGCGGTCAGCCGGCTGCGCGACAGCCAGCTGGGCGAGGCGAAGGTCCATGACATCGCCAACTACATCGTCCGCGGCAAGCTGTGGGAAGCCTTCGAAGCGCCGGAGTCGCCGGTCCTGCTGATCGACGAGATCGACAAGGCCGACATCGAGTTTCCCAACGACCTGCTGCTGGAACTCGACCGCATGGAGTTCCACGTCTACGAGACCCGCCAGACGATCAAGGCGGCCAAGCGCCCCATCGTCATCGTCACCTCCAACAACGAGAAGGAGCTGCCGGACGCCTTCCTGCGCCGCTGCTTCTTCCACTACATCCGCTTCCCCGAGCGCGAGACGATGGAGCGGATCGTCGAGGTTCATTATCCCGGCCTGAAGTCGGCCCTGCTGCGCGAGGCGCTGAACCTCTTCTATGACCTGCGCGAGGTTCCGGGCCTGAAGAAGAAGCCCTCCACCTCGGAACTGCTGGACTGGATCAAGCTGCTGATGGTCGAGGATGTCGATCCGGAGACCCTGCGCGCCAAGGATGCCCGCACGCTGATCCCGCCGCTGTGCGGTGCGCTGCTGAAGAACGAGCAGGATGTCCACACGCTGGAACGGCTGGCGTTCCTGGCCAAGCGGGGGCGGTGAGGGGCTGCCGCCTGCTCTTCAAACCCCCTCCACCTCCTCCATCGCCAGCCCCAGCGCCGTTCCGGCGACCGACTGCACCGTCACCCGGCTGCGCCCGCCGCCCAGCGGCAACACGCGGATCTGCGTGCCGATGCGCTCGACCATCGCCGGCACGTGGCTGATGACGCCGACCTGACGCCCGCCGGCTTGTAGCGCCTCCAGGCAGGACAGCGCCACGTCCAGGCTGTCGGGATCGAGCGTGCCGAACCCCTCGTCGATGAACAGCGTGCCGATCCCGCCGGAGGTCCCCGCCGCCATCGCCGACAGCCCGAGCGCCAGGGCCAGCGAGACCAGGAACAGTTCGCCGCCCGACAGGCTGTGCACGCCGCGCCGCTCGTCGCCCATTTCGCGGTCGACCACCTGGATCTCCAGATCGGCCCCGGCCACCCGTTCCAGCCGGTAGCGGCGGGCGAGATCCTCCAGATGCCGGTTGGCATGGGTCAGCAGCAGGTCCAGGCTCAGGCTCTGGGCGAAATTGCGCATCTTCTGCCCGGTCGACGAACCGATCAGCTGCGCCATCTTGCCCCACAGCGCGCAACGGGCCTGCCGCGCCTCGATGTCCGCCATCAGCCCGGCCAGCCGCTGCCGGTTGGCATCGTCCGCCTCAAGCCGTCCGCGCGCTGAGCCTAAGCGGTCGCGGTCGCGCTCCAGCACTGCACGGATGCGCTCCGCCGCAGCCCCAGCCTCCTCGACGCTCTGTGCCGGACGACCCGCGGCATGATGGTCGCCGCGCTGACGCCGCCGTTCGGCGACCACCAGAGCGGCATCGCCGCGCGCGCGCTCCAGCACCGCCAGCGCCAGCTCTTCCGCGTCCAGCTCGCTTTCGGGCGCAGCCAGCAGCCGGCGGATCTCCTCCAACCCGACCCCGCGCCCGGTGGCCGCACGGTCCAGCCGTTCTCCGGCTGCCTTGGCCTTGTCGACGCAACGTCTTGCCGCCTCGCCGCGGGTTTCCCGCTCCTGTTCCGCGGCCGACAGTCGGGCGATGGCGTCCTGCCGGGCGAAGGTGGCCTTCTCGACCAGGGCTTCGGCTTCATGCTTCTGCGCGGCCAGCGCGGTGCGCACCTCCGACACCGGCCGTCCGCCCAGCACGGCACCGCGCGCCGTCCGGGCCTCCGCAAGCCGTCCGGCGAGATCGGCTGCCCGATTGCGCGCCTCGTCCTCCGCCCGCTGCGCGGCCTCACGTTCGGCGCTCTGCACCGCCCGCTCGCCGCTCGCCCGCTCGACCTCGCGGGCGGCATGGGCCAGACCGTCGCTCTTCTCGCGATAGTCGCTCACCCGCCTTGCCAAAGCGGCCCGGTAGCCCTCCGGGTCCCGCTCCAGCAGCGCCTGCCACCCGGCCTCTCCCGCCAGGCCGTCAGCCAGCTCGGCCAGCGCGGAGTCCCGGTCGGCCTCCGCCCGCTCCAGCGCCGCCGCCGCCAGGGCCAGGGCCTGCCGACCGTCGGCCAGCCGCTGCCGGGTCGCCTCGCACTCGCTTGCCAGACCGGCAGCCGCGGTTTCCAGCCGCCGATGCTCCAGCTGCGCCGCATCCAGCCGCCGTCGATGGTCGAGCGCTTGCTCCTCATCCTGTGCGATGGCGGCCATCCGGCGGTCCACCGCATCGACTTGCCCGCGGATGGCCATGAGGATGTCGGTGTGTGTGTCGGTGAGCGTTCCGCCCCCGGCTTCCCAATCGACGGCCGCCGCCTGCGCGGCCCAGCGCGCGTCAAGCCCGTCGGCCTCCCGCGCCATCGCCGACAGCCGCGCGGTCAGCGCTTCGGCCCCCTTGCGCGCCGCCAGTTCCGCCGCTTCCAGTGCCGCATGCCGGGCGACCGTCGCGGCCAGGGCCTCGCGCAATCCGGCAAGATGCGTTTCCTGATCCCGTGTCACCCGGCCCAGCGGCGTCGCTCCCGCGCCCGCCCAGGGATGATCCGCCGATCCGCAGACCGGGCAGGGCTCGCCTTCGGCCAGCCGGCCGCGCAGGCTTTCGACATCCTCGCGCTGGGCCAGCAGCAGCCGTTGCAGGGTACGCTCCGCCTCATCGACCGCGGCCTGCCGTCCGGCCCGGCTTTCGGCAAGCTCCCGCGCCGACGTTCCGTCGCGTTCCGCCTCTCCCAGCAGCCGCAGCCGCTCTCCGTCCGCGGCGGTGCGCTCGGCTTCCAGCCGTTGCCGCGCCTCTCCGGTGGTCAGCAGCGCCAGCAGCCCGTCGCGTCGTCGTCCGGCCTCCGACCGCGCTTGCCGCGCCTCCTCCAGCGACGGCACCGTTATGCCGCGCAAGTTTTCCAGCGCCTTCTCGGCCGAACGGCAACGCTCCCGCGCCTCGGTCAGCCGTCCTTCCATGGTGCTTGCCGCGGCTTCGGTCGCCGCAAGCTCCCGCTCCAGCCGTTGGCGCTCCTGCGCGGCGGCCTTTCCGCTCCGTCCATCGGCGACGATGCGCGCCAGCAGCCGGTCCCAGCGCTCCCACTGTCCGGCCACCGCCGCGAAGCCAGCCTGCTCGCGCAGCCAGACCTCCAACCTCGCGGCATCGCTGCGGGCCGAGGACAGCGTGGCGTCGATGTCCTGCATTGCCTTCCGCAGCGCGATGCTGCGCTGGACCGCGACCTTCGCCGCCGCGTCGGCGGTCCCCTGTTCGCCGGTCAGGGTTGCGATCCGTCCATCCAGGTCGACCGCGCGGTCGAGATCGGGCTCGGCCCTGGCCTGCCCGGCACATGCCACCTCGAAGCGGCGCCGGGCCTCGCCATGGCGGCCGGTCGCCTCATCCACCGCCAACCGTGCCGCGGCCAGGGCCGTCTCCGACCGCTCCACTGCGGCCGCGGCCTCCGCCGCCTCGTTGCGCGCGCGGTCGGCATCCGCCAGCACCGGCCGCAGCGGCTGCATCCCGCGCAGCGCGACAGCCGCATTGCGCCGCTCCTCCGCGTCGCTCCACGCGTGCTCCGCCGCTTCGGCCGCCGCGACCGCCTTGCTTTCCGCCGCGGCGAGCTGGCTGTCGCGCTCATGCCAAGCCAGAGCTGCCTGGGCGAGCGCCAACGCCTGTTCGCCGCTCCGCACCGCCTTCGCCGCCTCGCCGGCCTCGGCTTGCAGGGCAGTCCGGTCGTCGTCGCCCAGCACCCCGATGCCGCCGCCATGCGTCACCAGCCGGTCGAGCGCCTGCTTTTCCGCAGTCGCCCTCTCATGTGCCGCAATCGACAGGCGCGAGTAAATCTCCGTCCCCGTCAGCAGTTCCAGCAGGGCGGAGCGGTCGCGCGGCGGCGCCTTCAGGAAGGTGGCGAAGTCGCCCTGGGCCAGCAGGACCGCGCGCCGGAACTGTTCGAAGCTCAGCCCAAGCCGCCGCTCGATTTCCTCGAGCACGCTCTTCTTGCCGTCCCCAAAGCGGCGTTCGCCGTCCAGGCTGCTCAGCGACATGCTCTGCTGCTGCAAAGCGCCCTGAGCCTTCTGCCGCGCTCGCCGCACTTCCCAACGGGCGCGATAGGCCTCGCCGTCGATGCCGATGAAATCCACCTCGGCCCAGCCGAAACCCGCGCCGCGCCGCAGGATCGTCCGCACGTCGGTGGTGCGGATGCTGTTGGGATCGCCCTCCGGCCCCAGCATCTCGCCGCGCCCTTCCGGCAGCCGTGGCATGCTGTCGAACAGGGCGAGGCACAGGGCATCCAGGATGGTGCTCTTGCCGGCGCCGGTCGGCCCGGTGATGGCGAACAGCCCGGCCCGCCGCAGCGGCTCCCGGTCGAAATCGATGGCGAAGGGGCCGTCCAGGCTGGTCAGGTTGGCGCCGCGAACCGCGAGAATCCGCATCACATCGTCTCCTGCACGCCGGTCAGCAGCTCATGGAAGGCCGCCATCAGGTCCGGTTCGGGATCGCCGTCGTGGCTGCGGCGGTAGAGACGGCGGAAAACCTCCTCCGGCTCCAGCGATGCCAGATCGACCGGCGGCGCGCTGTCCGCCAGGGTCTGGCCGCTGCCGGTCAGCCGCACCCCCAGCTTCAGCAGCCGCACCGGCCGACCGGCCAGCAGGGCCTCGACCTCGTCGCGCAGGGCGGGGCGCGGTTCCGGCAGCGTGACCGTCACCTCCAGAAAAGGCCAGGCATCGCGCGGCAGGCCGTTGTCCAGCTCCAGCCGCTTCAGCCTGTCGAGCGCCGCCTCCGGACTGGCTTCGCTGACCCGGTGGATCGCGACATGGCGCGGCACCCGCAACGCCTCATGCCCGACCAGCCGGCCGCCCGCGAACTCGGTCAGCACCACCTGATGGGGATAGGGCTGCTCGTCCAGCGCCAGCGGGATCGGCGATCCGCTGTAGCGCACCGCCTCGCGCCCGCCGACCGCCTGCGCCCGGTGCAGGTGGCCGAGCGCCACATAAGCGGCATCGTCCGGGAAGATGTCGACCGGCAGGGCATGCAGGTTGCCGCCCAGGATCTTGCGTTCGCTCAACTCGGACAGGGCACCGCCGCGCATATAGCAATGTCCGGTCAGGATCAGCGCCTCACTCCGGCCGCAGCGCTCCCGCCCACCGCTCCAGGCTTGGCTATAGAGCCGCCGCACCCCTTCGATCAGCGGATCGATGTCCTCGGCCTCCTCGACCGCCGGCAGGTCGGACGGCCGCAGATAGGGCATGGCGACACAGCGGGCCGCGACGGTGCCATCGGCGTCGTGCAGCGGCACGATCAGCGGCGACGGGTCGAACATCCCGGCGGCGGAAGCGGGCAGGGTGCCGATCACCCGCACACCCATTTCGGTCATCAGCGGCGAAGGGGCCTCCAGACGGCTGGCGCTGTCATGGTTGCCGGCGACCACCACGATGTCGAGCCGCGGGTGCTGCGCCTTCGCCCGCGCAACGAACCTGTAGAAGAGCGCAAGGGCCGGGATCGGCGGGTTCTGCCCGTCGAACACATCGCCGGCGATCACCAGCGCATCCACCCGATGCTCGCCGATGCGGTCGATCAGCCAGTCGAGGAAGCAGGCATGCTCGGCATCGCGGGGAATCCCGTGCAGGGTCTGGCCCAGATGCCAGTCGGCGGTGTGGAGAAGACGGAAGCTCCGCATGGTCCTGCGCTCGCAACGAAACGATGAGCCACTCTACGGATCGCGCCATCGGCCGCGCCTGCGAAAAATGACGCTGCCGAAAAAATGACGGAGCGATGAAAAAAGCGCTTGCGCGGTTTGGGGGAGGGCGCCTATAAACCGCTCCACCGACGGCGGGGCGCTGATTGAGGCGCGGCGGCGGTGGCAGAAACGGAAGAGAAAACAGCGACTTAGCGGTTTTGATCTTCCGGCTTCGACCGAAATTCTCCGGTCATTCCGATCCGATCCTCTCCGAAAAGGGGATGCGGAAGAGCGACCGGTGCGACGCGTATCAGCGTTGCGGGCTCTTTGACAAGTTTATACCGTGTTGTGAGAAGGGATGCGCAGGCGGCGGCAGTTGGTAGCCGTTGCTACGGCGGTCCTGTCAGTCGTGGCTTCGGTCACGATCTGAACCTGAGAGTTTG
>NZ_JBCEBL010000021.1:0-138788 GCF_049472615.1 Azospirillum sp. 11R-A
CCACACCATCCCATCAACCACCAAACCCACACCCATCAAAAAACCGCCATCATCGCGGCGTCGACGGCGTGCGCCTTCGCAACCTCCCGATGAACATCCCCGTTCAGCGGCCAAATGACGATTCACCCTGGTGCATAAAGGCGGCTATCTGGTCATCGTCGGCGAGATCAAGCGGATGGAACTGAAGACGTAACGACCGGCCGGGGTGGGCGGGGGTCGATGGCCTACCGCCCCTCGCCCGGTACGCGTCGAACGGTTTGGCAGAGAACGGTCTGGCAAAGGGTCTTTCCCATGTATATCGGCGAACAGCTCATCAACCCCACCGACAAGCGCCTGCGCCTGTCCGCCCAGCTCGGCGCCCGGGGCATCGTCATCGACAGCCGGCCGAACGCGCCGGTCATGGCTGACGACAATGTCGAGGCCGGGCTGTGGGACGGCCGCAAGGTCGCCGATCAGCGCAAGTGGGTGGAGGGCCATGGCCTGACGCTGGACTGTCTGGCGCTGGACGTCGGCTCCATCCTGCTCGACAGCCTGCGGGAGCCGGAGAAGGCGGCGGCCACCGCGGAGCGGCTGCGCCACAACATCCGCGCCGCCGCCGACGGCGGGGTCGACACGGTGAAATACACGGTCGCCATGGTCGGCATCACCCGCACCGGCGTGGTCGACGGCCGCGGCGGCATGAAGTGCAGCATTTTCCGCGCCGACGAGTACAAGGCGGAGAACGACGCCCGCTTCTCCTACTGGGGAACCGTGCTGCCGGAGGACGAGACGGGGACCAAGCCGTCGCCGCTGGATGCACGTGGCGCGCCGGAAACCTGCGGGCAGGTGATGGCGAGCGAGGCCGGCGGCGTCAGCGAGGCCGACGGCTGGCGCGCCATCGAATATCTGGTCGAGGCCATCCTGCCGACCGCCGAGAAGGCCGGTGTCAAGCTGGCCTGCCACCCGCACGACCCGGCCTATCCGCCGGGGGGCCTGAACGGCGTCCACCATGTGCTGGGCTCGCTCGACGGGCTGCGGCGCTTCGTCAATCTGGCGCCGGAGAGCAAGTCGCTCGGCTTCAACTTCTGCCAGGGCACCATCGCCGAGATGTCGCGCAATCCGACCGAGACGGTGCTGGAGGCGATCCGCGAGTTCGGCCCGCAGAACCGTATCTTCATGGTCCATTTCCGCAACATCAAGGGCGGCTATCTCGACTTCCGCGAGGCGATGCCGGACGAGGGGTCGGTCGACATGGCGGCCTGCATCCGCGCCTACCGCGAGGTCGGATACCAGGGGATCCTCTGCCCCGACCATGTGCCCTTCTCCGAGGTCGATCCCGACCGCGAACGCTTCTTCGCCTTCGCGCTCGGCTATACCCAGGCGCTGCTGCAAGCCGCCTGATCCGTCCTTCCCGCCTTTCCCGGACCCCGCATCATGGCCACTCAGATGTCGTCGCCCAAAGTCACCGAAATGCTGGTCGTGCCGGTCGCCGGCCAGGACAGCATGCTGCTGAACCTGTCGGGCGCCCATGCGCCCTATTTCACCCGCAACGTGGTGATCCTGAAGGACAGCGCCGGCCACACCGGCGTCGGCGAGGTGCCGGGCGGCGAGCGCATCCGCCAGACGCTGGAGGATGCCCGCGCCCTGGTGGTCGGCCAGCCGGTCGGCGCCTGGAACGCCATCCTCAACAGCGTGCGCCGTGGCTTCGCTGACCGCGATTCCGGCGGGCGCGGTTTGCAGACCTTCGATTTGCGCATCACCATCCATGCGGTGACGGCGCTGGAGGCGGCGCTGCTCGACCTGCTGGGCCAGTTCCTGGAGGTGCCGGTGGCGGCCCTGTTGGGCGAGGGGCAGCAGCGAGACGCGGTGGAGATGCTGGGCTACCTGTTCTATGTCGGCGACCGCAACAGGACCGACCTGCCGTACCGGGCGGAGACGGCCGCCAAGGACGACTGGTTCCATCTGCGCAACGAGGTGGCGCTGACCCCCGACTCGGTGGTGCGGCTGGCCGAGGCGGCGCATGACCGCTACGGTTTCAACGACTTCAAGCTGAAGGGCGGCGTGCTGCGCGGCGAGGAGGAGATCGAGGCGGTGACGGCGCTGGCGAAGCGCTTCCCCCAGGCCCGCGTCACGCTCGATCCCAACGGCGCGTGGTCGCTGGAGGAGGCGATCCGCCTTTGCAAGGGCAAGGGCGACGTGTTGGCCTATGCCGAGGATCCCTGCGGCGCCGAGCGGGGCTATTCCGGGCGCGAGGTCATGGCGGAGTTCCGCCGCGCCACCGGCCTGCCGACCGCCACCAACATGATCGCCACCGATTGGCGCCAGATGGGCCATGCCATCCAGTTGCAGTCGGTCGACATCCCGCTGGCCGACCCGCATTTCTGGACCATGCAAGGGTCCGTCCGCGTCGCCCAGATGTGCCATGAATGGGGCCTGACCTGGGGGTCGCACTCCAACAACCATTTCGACATCTCGCTGGCGATGTTCACCCATGTCGCCGCGGCGGCGCCGGGCCGGATCACCGCCATCGACACCCACTGGATCTGGCAGGACGGCCAGCGCCTGACCAAGGAGCCGTTCCGCATCGAGGGCGGTCTGGTCGCCGTGCCGCAGAGGCCGGGGCTCGGCGTCGAGATCGACATGGACGAGCTGGCGAAGGCGCACGACCTCTACAAGCGGCACGGGCTGGGCGCGCGCGACGACGCCACGGCGATGCAGTACCTGATCCCCGGCTGGACATTCGACAACAAGCGGCCGTGCCTGGTGCGGTGAAGCCGCTCCGCAACGCCTTCAACCCGACCAAACAGTCAGGGCAAGCCATGACCCAGAAGCCTCTCTACATCCTGGTCCATCCCGAGGACAACGTCGCCATTGTGGTGAATTCCGGCGGGCTGCCGCCGGGGACGGAGTTCGAGTGTGGGCTGGTCCTGACCGACTTCGTGCCGCAGGGCCACAAGGTGGCGCTGGCCGACCTGGACGAAGGGGCGTCGATCATCCGCTACGGGCAGGTGATCGGCACCGCGGCCCGGCCGGTTCGCCGCGGCGCCTGGATCGAGGAGTCGCTGGTCCGCCTGCCGCAGGCGCCGGATCTGGATACGCTGCCGCTGGCGACCGCCGTGCCGCCCGACGCCCCGGCGCTGGACGGCTATACGTTCGAGGGCTACCGCAATCCCGACGGGACGGTCGGCACCAAGAATGTGCTGGGCATCAGCATCAGCGTGCAGTGCGTCGCCGGGGTGATGGATTTCGCCATCGAGCGGATCAAGAAGGAATTGCTGCCGAAATACCCCAACGTCGATGACGTTGTCGCCCTCAACCACACCTACGGCTGCGGCGTGGCGATCAACGCGCCGGGGGCCGCGGTGCCGATCCGCACCTTGCAGAACCTCGCCCGCAACCCCAACCTGGGCGGGGCGGTGATGGTGGTCGGGCTCGGCTGCGAGAAGCTCCAGCCGGAACGGCTGCTGCCGGCCGGGGTGGAGCCGAGCATCGTCACCTTGCAGGACGAACGCCACCAGGGCTTCGGCGACATGGTCGCCTCCATCCTGGAGATGGCGGACCGCCGGCTGTCCCAGCTCAACGAGCGGCGGCGCGAGACCTGCCCGGCGTCGGACCTCGTCGTCGGGCTGCAATGCGGCGGCAGCGACGCCTTTTCCGGCGTGACCGCCAACCCGGCGCTGGGCTATGCCGCCGACCTGCTGGTGCGGGCCGGGGCGACGGTCATGTTCTCCGAAGTGACGGAGGTGCGCGACGCCATCCATCTGCTGACCCCGCGTGCCATCGACGAGGAGACCGGCCGGGCGCTGATCCGCGAGATGCGCTGGTACGACGACTATCTGGAGACCGGTTCGGCCGACCGCAGCGCCAACCCGACCCCCGGCAACAAGAAGGGCGGCCTCGCCAACGTGGTGGAGAAGGCGCTGGGCTCCATCGCCAAGTCGGGCACCAGCCCGATTGCCGGCGTGCTGTCGCCGGGCGAGCGGGCGACCCGCAAGGGGCTGCTCTATGCCGCCACGCCGGCCAGCGACTTCATCTGCGGCACGCTGCAACTGGCATCGGGCTGCAACATCGAGGTGTTCACCACGGGGCGCGGCACGCCCTACGGCCTCGCCATGGCGCCGGTGATCAAGGTGGCGACGCGGACCGAGCTGGCCTCGCGCTGGCACGACCTGATCGACGTCGATGCCGGCCGCATCGCCACCGGCGACGCCACCATCGAGGATGTGGGCTGGGAGCTGTTCCGCCTGATCCTGGAGGTGGCGAGCGGCCGCAAGCAGACCTGGGCCGACCATTGGGGCCTGCGCAACACGCTGACCCTGTTCAACCCGGCGCCGGTGACCTGACCGGAGGCTGGGTCTTAAGCCTCCTGCCGCGGAGATGACCGGAGCAACCGGCGCCCGCGGCGGGCAGACATCCACACAAGGGAGGATATCATGGGACGCCGCTACGGCATCGCGCTGGCGATGCTGCTGACTTCCGCTGCCTTCGTCGGAGCCGTGCCGGCGCAAGCCGACAGTTTCGCTTATGTGTCCAACGCCGGCAGCAACGACATCAGCGTCTTCCGGCTGGACGGCAACAGCGGCGCCATGACCCCGGTGGGGACGGCGCCCTTCGTCGGGGTGGACAAGCCCGGATCCTCCACCCCCCTGGCGCTCAGTCCCGACCGGCGCTTCCTCTATGCCGGCGTGCGCTCGCAGCCCTATCAGGTGCAGATCTTCGCCATCGACGCGGCGACCGGCAAGCTGAGCCATCTCGGCAGCGGCCCGCTGGCCGACAGCATGGCGAACATCGTCACCGACCGCAGCGGCAAGTACCTGTTCAGCGCGTCCTACGGCGGCGACAAGGTGGCGGTCAACCCGATCGGGCCGGACGGCAAGGTTGGACCGCCGCAGCAGGTGGTGGCGACCGGCAAGAACGCCCATTCGATCCAGCCGTCGCCCGACAACCGCTTCGCCTTCGCCACCAACCTGGGATCGGACCGGCTGGTGCAGTTCCGCTTCGACGCGGCCACCGGAGGGTTGAGCGAGAACGATCCGCCGTCGGTGGCGCTGCCGGCGAAATCCGGTCCGCGCCACATCGTCTTCCATCCCGACGGCCGCCACCTCTATCTGGTGGACGAGCTGGACGCCGCCGTCGCGGTGTTCGCCTACGACCCCGCGACCGGCAGGCTGACGGAGACGCAGCGTCTGCCGTCCCTGCCGGCCGATTTCAAGGGCGAGCCCTGGGCCGCCGACATCCACACGACGCCGGACGGCCGCTTCCTCTACATCTCCGAACGGCGGACCAGCACCATCCGCTCCTTCCGGATCGACCCGGAAAGCCGCCAGCTGACCCCGCTCGCCAGCGTGGCGACCGAGGAGCAGCCGCGCGGCTTCAACATCGACCCGACCGGCCGGTTCCTGGCGGCGGTGGGCGAGAAGTCGGACGGCATGACCGTCTACCGCATCGACGGCGGCAGCGGCGCGCTGACCACGCTCGCCCGCTATCCGGCCGGCAAGCAGCCGAACTGGGTGGAGTTCGTCGCCGCGCCGTAATACCAGGGTCAGAAAGTTTTGACTTTTGACCCTGGTATCGGCCGCGACGGCGGCCGCGCGGGCACATGCCCGCGAAGCCAAGGCCCGCGCACGCGGGCCGCCCGGCGTCTGAGGGGCCGGAAAGTGCCGACCGCAGGTCGGAACTTTCCGGGACTGGTATAAGGCGCCGGCCTTGCGGGCCGGTCAGCCGGCCCGCACCTGCGCCAGGAAGCGGCCGACCTCGCCGCGCAGGCTTTCGGTCTGCATCGACAATTCCCGCACATTCTCCAGCACTTCGTAGGCGACCGTGCCGTTCCGCCCGGCGGCCTCGTTCACGCCGCCGATGCTGGACGACACCTCGTGGCTGCCCCGGGCGGCCTGCTGGATGTTGCGGCTGATCTCGCGGGTCGCGGCCCCCTGCTGCTCGACCGCCGAGGCGATGGAGGTGGCGACGTCGTTGACCCGGCCGATGACCTGCGCCACGTCCCTGATCTCGCGCACTGCCTGGGTGGTCTCGCCCTGGATGGCGGCGACCTGGGTGGCGATCTCCTCGGTGGCCTGGGCGGTCTGGTTGGCGAGCGCCTTGACCTCGTTCGCCACCACGGCGAAGCCGCGCCCGGCTTCGCCGGCACGGGCCGCCTCAATGGTGGCGTTGAGCGCCAGCAGGTTGGTCTGGCTGGCGATGGAGTTGATCAGACCGACCACGGCGCCGATCCGCTCCACCGCGCCGGCCAGCCCCTCGACCTTGCCGTTGGCCCGTTCGGCGCTCTCGACCGCCTCGCGGGCGATCTCAGCCGACGAGCCGACCTGCCGGCTGATCTCGTTGATCGAGCTGGTCAGCTCCTCCGTCGCTGCGGCGACGGTCTGGACGTTGGCCGAGGTCTGTTCGGTCGCCGCGGTGACGGCGCCGGCCAGCCTGCCGGTCTCGTCGGCGGCGCGCGTCATGTCCTGGGCGCGCCGTTCGATGGCGTCCGCCTCGCCGGCGACGTCATGGATCAGGTTGCCGACGGTCTGTTCGAAATGGCTGGCGAGCATTGTCATCGCCTCCCGCTTCTCGGCTGCGGCACGCTCCGCCTGCTCGGCTTGGCTGGCTTCCAGGCTGGCCTTGGCCTGGGCATTCTCCTTGAACACCTGAAGCGCCTGCGTCATGCCGCCGATCTCGTTCCGCCGCGTCGCTTCCGGGAAAGTGACGCCCATGTCGCCGGCGGCGAGCGCCGTCATCTTGTCGCGCAGCCGGTGCAGCGAGCGCACGATGTCGCGGTTGACCAGGAAGGCGATCAGTACCAGCACGGCAATCAGCGCGGCGGTGGCGGCGCCGGTCCTGGTCAGGAATTCGTGATAGGCGGCGTCGATGTCGTCGGTGTAGACGCCGGAACCGACGATCAGGCCGAGCGGCTGGTAGCGCTGCACGTAGTTGGTCTTCAGCAGCGGGACGTCGGACCCCAGCTTCGGCCAGACATAATGGATGATGGCGTTGTCCTGCCGGCGCAGCGTGTCGACGATCTCGCGGACGAAATACTTGCCGGCCTTGTCCTGCAGCCCCATCCGGTCGGTGCCGACCGCCTTGTGGTTGGAGGGGTTGGCGACGGCGATGCCGTTGAGATCGTAGGCGAACAGATAGTCGGCGCCGTCATGGTAGGACATCGCATGCACCGCGTTGCGGAAGCGCGCCAGCGCCTGCTCGCGCGGTAGGGTTCCCGCCTCGACTTCGGCATTCAGCCCCTTCGCCATGCCGACCGCCATCTCCACCGCGGAGCGGATGGTGTCGATGCGGTCGTCGATCATGCGCTGGTGGGCGAAGCTGCTGCTGATGGCGATCACCACGGCCGGAGCCAGGACGGACAAGGCGACCAATGCGGTCAGCTTCGCCCGGATCGTCAGATTTTCCAGGAGTCTCATGGGTGCCTTCATGTCGCGCGCGTCGGGGGGCGGCAACTGATATACTACGAAAGAGGAGGGCGGTTGAAATCGGATTGGCTGATTTCAGTAATATACTGACGTTATCCAGTTAAAAAATTATTCCAGCCACGTTACCGCTTCGCGGCGGCCTCCATGTTGGAGAAGTGGGCGAGCGTCGAGCCGGCGACCTCGCGCAGCAGGGCGGCGAAACGCTCCGCCGCCGGCGACAGGGAGCGGCCGGTCTTGCGGATGAAGCCGATCCGGCGCACCAGCCCGGCGGTGCGGATCGGCTCCACCACGATGCCCTCGCAGGAGGCGGCGTCGACGGCGGATTCCGGCAGGACCGAGACGCCGAGCCCGGCCCGCACCATGCCGACCGCCGTCGACATGTAGTTCGCCTCGCAGGACAGGCTGATCTCCAGCCCTTCCTTCTCCAACGCCCGCTCGACCAGCGACCGCACGCTGGTGCCGCGCGCCGTCAGGATCATCGGGAAGGCGACGATGTCCTTCAGCAGCAGCGGGCGCCGGCCGTTCAGCGGGTGGTCGGCGGGGAAGAAGGCGCACATGCGGTCGCAGAGGAAATCGATCACCTCGACGTCGCGGTCGGGGCCGACCCGGCTGCCGATGCCGAAATCGACCTCCTCCGCCTTGACCAGCTGGATGATCCGCTCGGCGACGACGTCGCTGACCCTGACATCGATGTTGGGGTGGTCGGCGGCGAAGCGGCGGATGGCGATGGGCAGCAGCCCGGCGGCGACCGACGGCAGGGTGGCGACCGACACCGAGCCGCGCCGCAGCCCGGCCAGATCGTGGCTGACGCTCATCACCGCATCCAGTTCGGCCAGCACCCGCTGCAAGGCCGGGAGCAGGTCGCGGCCGGCCTGGGTCAGCACGACATGGCGTTTGTTGCGGTCGAACAGGCGCACACCCAGGCTCTCTTCGAGCTGGCGGATCTGCACGGTCAGCGCCGGCTGCGACAGGTTGACCTCCGCCGCAGCCTTCGTGAAGCTGCCCAGACGCGCCACAGCGACGAAGGCCTTGATATGTCTCACTCCCTGGAGCATGGCGCGCCTCTTATAGTAAAATCAAATTACCGTGATACAACAAATTCATTTCTCTAATCTGATTGTGGGTTCGTACAGTGTCAATCGCGGATACCGCTTCGGCACGGTGCGGCAAAGTGGCTGATTTATAAAAGGCCCCGCTGCCAGTCCTTCCGTCGGCCGGATTCGCAAAAGACGCAGTTTTATCGAAATCCGCTCATGCGGCGTTACTCGGGGATCGAAGCCGGTCGCCCGCAGGACTCCGCCATGTTTCTTCACCGGACGTGAAGGAATTGTGCAGTGGACGGAAAACAACAATAACAACGGCCATGGAGGAGGTTACATGCTCGCGTTACTCGGCTTGGCAACCATCGTCGTTCTGCTGGCGGCGATCATGACCAACCGGATGTCGCCGCTGGTCGCGCTGATCGCCGTGCCGATCATCGCCGCGCTGGCGGGCGGCTTCGGTCTCGAAACCAGCAAGTTCATCATCGCCGGCATCCGTTCCATCGCGCCGACCGCCGGTATGTTCGTCTTCGCCATCATCTTCTTCGGGGTCGTCACCGATGCCGGGATGATGGACCCGATCATCGACCGCATCCTGCGCGTCGTCGGCACGCGGCCGGCACGCATCACCATGGGCACCACCCTGCTGGCCCTGCTGATCCATCTCGACGGGTCGGGCGCCGTCTGCTTCCTCATCACCATTCCGGCGATGCTGCCGCTCTACGACCGGCTGGGCATGGACAAGCGCATCCTGGCGCTGTGCGTGTCGATGGCGGCGGGCGTCAATTTCCTGCCCTGGACCGGGCCGATGATCCGGTCGGCCGCCGCGCTGAAGGTGCCGGTGACCGACATCTTCAACCCGCTGATCGCGGTGCAGGGCATCGGGCTGCTGTTCATCTTCACTGTCGCCTTCCTGCTCGGTAAGCGCGAGGAACGGCGTCTCGGCCTGTCCTCCCGGCCGCTCGCGGCGGGGGAGGCGCGGTCGGTCGGCGCCATGGGGGTGGATGCCGCCCCGGTCGGGCCGGCGCCGCGCGTGCTGACGCCGGAGCAGATCAAGATCCGCCGTCCCAAGCTGTTCTGGGTCAATCTGGTTCTCACCGCCATCATCATGGCCGTGATGATCGAGGGGGCGGTCGATCCGGTGGTGATGTTCATGGTCGGCACCGTGCTGGCGCTGATGATCAACTATCCCGACGTCAAGATGCAGAAGGAGCGCGTCGACGCCCACGCCAAGGCGGCGCTGATGATGGCGAGCATCCTGCTGGCGGCCGGCGTCTTCACCGGCATCATGACCGGCACCAAGATGCTGACGGCCATGGCCCAGTCCGCCGTCGCCTTCGTCCCGCCGGACATGGCGCAGCATGTTCCCTTCGCGCTGGGCATCCTGTCGATGCCGCTCAGCCTGCTGTTCGACCCGGACTCCTATTATTTCGGCATGATGCCGGTGATCGCCGAAGTCTATAAGACGCTGGGCGGCGACCCGATCCAGATCGCCCAGGCCTCCGTTCTCGGCCAGATGACCGTCGGTTTCCCGGTCAGCCCGCTCACCCCCGCCACCTTCCTGGTCGTCGGCCTGTGCGGCATCGGGCTGGGCGAGCATCAGAAATTCTCGATCCCCTATCTGTTCGCCGCCTCGGTCGTCATGACCGTCGCCGCGGCCATCCTCGGGGTCATCCCCTTCTGACGCGGGCCCAAGGGGGTCCGCACACAGGAGTACCATCATGAAGACCATCCGCATCGGATCGGGCGCCGGCTATTCGGGCGACCGCATCGAGCCGGCCGTTGAACTGGCCGAGAAGGGTGACATCCAGTATCTCGTCTTCGAATGCCTGGCGGAGCGCACCATCGCCATCGCCCAGGGCGCCAAGCTGAAGGACCCGGCGCAGGGCTACGATCCCCTGCTGGCGGAGCGCATGCTGGCGGTGCTGCGGCCGTGCCATGAGAAGGGCATCCGCATCGTTACCAACATGGGGGCGGCCAACCCGGCCGCCGCCGCGGCGAAGACGCGGGACATCGCCCGGTCGCTCGGCCTGGAGGGGCTGAAGATCGCCGCCGTGTCCGGCGACGACGTGCTGGAGACGCTGAAATCTGGCGACCACTGCATTGAGGAGACCGGCGAGCCGGTGTCGGCGATGGCCGGCAGTCTGGTCTCGGCCAACGCCTATCTCGGCGCCGCCCCCATCGTCGCGGCGCTGAAGGCCGGAGCCGACATCGTCATCACCGGCCGCGTCGCCGACCCGGCCCTGTTCCTCGCCCCGCAGATCTTCGAGTTCGGCTGGTCGATGGAGGATTGGGACCGGCTCGGCAAGGGAACGGTGGTCGGGCATCTGCTGGAATGCGCCGGCCAGATCACCGGCGGCTATTTCGCCGATCCCGGCGTGAAGGACGTCGCCGCCCTGGCCCGGCTCGGCTTCCCCATTGCCGAGGTGGGGGAGGACGGCAGCGCCGTCATCACCAAGGTGGTGGGATCCGGCGGCGCGGTGACCACCGCCACCTGCAAGGAACAGCTGCTCTACGAGATCCACGACCCCGCCGCCTATTTCACCCCCGACGTGGTGGCCGACTTCTCGCAGGTGCGCTTCACCCAGGAGGGGCCGGACCGGGTGCGGGTGGCCGGCGCCACCGGGCGTCCGCGGCCGGCCACACTGAAGGTCTCGGTCGGCTACATCGACAGCTTCATCGGCGAGGGGCAGATCTCCTACGCTGGTCCCGGCGCGCTGGCGCGCGGCCGGCTGGCGCTGGAGATCGTGCGCGAGCGTCTGGCGCTGACCGGCGTCGAGGCGACCGAACTGCGCTTCGACCTGATCGGCGTCGATTCCATCCACGGCAACGCGCTGTCCACCGCGGGTGGACAGGAGCCATACGAGGTGCGGGTGCGGGTGGTCGGCCGCACCCGCAGCCTGAAGGAGGCGCGGCGCATCGGCAACGAGGTCGAGACCCTCTACACCAACGGCCCGGCCAGCGGCGGTGGCGCCACCAAGTCGGCCAAGGACGTGGTGGCGATGCTGTCGGCCCTGCTGCCCCGCGAGCTGGCAAAGCCCGCCATCGAGTTTATGGAGGCCTGACATGAAACTCCGCGACATCGCCCACTCCCGCACCGGCGACAAGGGCGACATCTCCAACATCTCCGTCATCGCCTTCGACGAGGCTGACTATCCGCTGATCGAGGCCCACGTCACCGCCGACTGCGTGAAGGAGCTGTTCCACGAGGTCGTCCATGGCGAGGTGGTGCGCTACGAGATCCCCAGCATCGGCGCGCTGAACTTCGTGATGCGGCAGGCGCTGGGCGGCGGGGTGACCCGGTCGCTGGCGCTCGACGCCCATGGCAAGTGTCTGGCTTCGGCGCTGCTCGATCTCGATGTTCCGGTTCCAGACCGGCCCAATCAGGCAGTGTAACGGGAGAAGCGCGTTACTCCCGGCCACGCCGGGCTTTGCCCAGCGCGCTGCCGGCCGACGCGCACATGATGCAGGCGATGGCGGCCCACTGCACGGCGCTCAGCCGCTCGCCCAGCATCAGGAAGCCGATCAGCGCCGCCACGGCGGGGGAGGCGCTGACGGCGAGGCCGAACACATGGCTCGGCAGGCGGCGGAGCGCCATCATCTCCAGCAGATAGGGCACCATGCTCGACAGCACCGCCACCGCCAAGCCGGTGAAGAGCACCGCCGGAACCAGCAGCCCGGCGCCGGCATGGGAAATCCCCAGCGGGACGGTGAAGCTGGCCGCCACCAGCATGCCCCAGGCTACCGCCTGCCCGCCCGGCAGGGCCGAGGCGCGCTTGCCGAACACGATATAGAGCGCCCAGCAGAAGGCCGCCGCCGCCGCATAGGCGACGCCCACCGGGTTCAGCGCGCTGGAGGCCTCCCGCAGCGGCAGCAGAAGGACAAGCCCGACCGCAGCGCAGGCGATCCACAGGAAATCCTTCAGCCGGCGCGATCCGAGCAGCGCCACCGCAAGCGGCCCGGTCACCTCGATGGCGATGGCGATGCCGATGGGGATCAACTCCATCGCGCGGTAGATCGACAGGTTCATCGCCCCCAGCGTGGCGCCGTAGACCAGCAGGTTGCGCAGATCCCCGCGTCCCGGCAGGCTGCGCCACGGGCGCAGGATCGCCATCAGCATCAGCGCCGACAGCCCCACCCGCAGGCCGGTGACGCCCTCTGCCCCGACCAGCGGGAACAGCGATTTCGCCGACGCAGCCCCGACATATTGCGACAGCAGCGAGGCAAGCAGGAGCAGCAGCGGCAGCGCCGCCGGTTCGGGCCGGGTGGCGGCAGACGTTTCGATGGAGGCGTTCGCCATATGCCGGGCTCCCGGTAGAAGAGGATCGGGCGAAAAGATACTGTGACGATGGGGCAGAGGGCGCTTAAGTTTGGCGCTTCCGACGCACTGTTCTTTCGCCGAAGCCGCCATGCGCTCAACAATCGCTCGCCCGCCGGATCAGCTCGACGACCAGGACCGCGCGATCCTGCGCATCCTGCAATTGGACAACAAGACCTCACAGCGCGAGATCGGCGAGGCGGTGCATCTCTCCGCTCCGGCCGTGCAGCGTCGCATTGCCCGCATGGAGGCGGCCGGCATCCTTCGCCGCAATGTGGCGGTGGTCGATCCGGCCGCGGTGGGGCAGGGCGTGACGGTGGTGGTGGAGGTCCAGACGGTCAACGACCGCTCCCCCGTCATCGCCGCCGCCAAGCGCCTGTTCCGCGAGGCGCCGGAGGTTCAGCAATGCTATTTCGTCACCGGGAAGGCCAGTTTCGTCCTGATCCTGCTGGTCCCGGACATGGCGAGCTACGAGGTGCTGTCGCGCCGCCTGTTCGCCGACAACGAGCTGGTGCAGTCCTTCCAGACGATGGTCGTGCTCGACCCGGTGAAGGTGACGCTGGAGGTCGATCTGTAGGGCGGAGCCGCCATCAATCCGGCCATTCCTCGTATCCCCAATCCTCGGCATCCGGGTCGGCGGTGCCCAGCGGCGCCACGGTGGCGCCAGCGTCGAGCGCCGCCGCAAGCCAGGGCTCGACGCTGGTGACCGGGGACAGGCGGCACCAGCGCCGTCGCCGGCCGTCCCACCGGCAATGGCCCTGCCGCTTCATCTCCTCCCGCAATTCCCAGGACGGGATGGCGGGAAAGCGCAGTTCCAGTCCTCGGTCGCTCTGCACGATCTCCACGCGCTCTCCGTCGGCGGTGGTGTGGGTCAGCCCGTCCTTCAACACCTTGCGCAGGGCGGCGGCGCGGTCCTCGCGAACGCGCGCCTCCGCTTCCCGTTGCCGGCGGCGTTCGGCCATGGCGTCGGCGATCCAGTCCGGCGGCTCCTCCAGCACGCGGTAACCGGCGCCACCGCGCGGGCCGGGCGCCTCTTCCAGCAGCCCGTCGCGCAGAAGGTCGGCAAGCAGAGACTTCAGCCGGTCGCGGTCGGCCGGGATGCCGGGCAGGCGCTTCGCCGCGGCATCGGCGACGGTGAAGCGCTCGCCGGCGCCCCAGCCCTCATGGATCGCGGCGGCCAGGGCGTGCAGCTCGGCGATGCGGCTTCGCTGGTCGGTCAGGTGGCCGGCAACGATGGGGTTTGGCGGCAGGTCGGCCCGTCCGGTCAGGCCGCAAGTCCGGCACTGCCAGGCACCGGGGTCGGACAGCAGCAACTGGGGCGCGCAGCGGCGCTTGCGGCAATGCTCCTCGCTGCCCGGTTCCGGCAAGCCGCGCCCGCTGTCCAGCAGGGCGCGGATGGCGTCGAGCGGCGTGTCGGCGACATCGCGCAACCGGTCCAGCACGTCGGCCGGCAGCCAGACCTCAGCACCTCCGCTCTCGTCGGTGGAGACGAAGCGGCTTTTCAGAGCGCGGCGTCTTGCGGGCGTCAGCAGGGCCAGCACCCGTTCGGCAGTGTAGCTCTCGTCGAAGGTGTCGGCGAGCAAGTCCGCCAGATCGCCGAGCGTTGCCGGGGGCGCCAGCGCGCCCTCGTCCCCGGCGGCAAGGATTCGACGGGCCTCGCCAAGGATTTCCGTGTTTTCGTCCGCCCCCATCGCCATCTACGTCCCGATCCCCGTCCAGTCCGCGTAGCAAGCTGGGCATGCCGTAAATGCCAGTCAAGCGCCGGCTGGACAGTCGGCAGAGGCCGCCTGGATCAGGAACGGCCCCTTGAGGCGCGGTGTTGAGCGGGTGCATCGAACGGTGCCAGCGACGGAGAGGTTTTCCAATGTCAGACAGCACGCATTTCGCCCCGCCCGGCCCGCTCGGCTTCGGCGGAGCGCCCCTGGGCAACATGTTCGAGGAGGTGACCGACGAGACGGCCGCGGCAACCCTCGACGCCGCCTGGGACGCCGGCATCCGCTATTTCGATACGGCCCCCGAATATGGTCCCGGCATTTCCGAACACCGGTTCGGCCATGTCCTGCGCAGCCGTCCGCGCGACGGGTTCGTCCTGTCGACCAAGGTCGGCCGGCTGCTGCGCGCCGATGCCAGCAAGGGCGGTCAGCATGGCCCCTTCGTGAAGGGCCTGCCGTTCCGCGTCGATTACGACTACACCGCCGACGGCGTGCGCCGCTCCATCGAGGACAGCCTGCAGCGGCTTGGCATGGCGCGCATCGACATCGCCTATATCCACGACTGCGCCGAGGACGCCCATGGCGACCGCTGGCTGGAGGTGTTCGACACCGCCATGAAGGGCGCCGCCGTCGCCTTGACCCGGCTGCGCGAGGAGGGGGTGATCCGCGGCTGGGGCCTTGGCGTCAACCGGGTGGAGCCCTGCGTGATGGCGCTGGAGCGGGCGGACCCCGACGTATTCCTGCTGGCCGGACGCTACAGCCTGCTGAACCAGCCGGCACTGGACGAGCTGTTTCCCCGCTGTGCCGAGCGTGGCGTCCATGTGGTGGTCGGCGGTCCCTACAACTCCGGCATCATCGCCGGGGGCAGGAATTTCGAATATCAGGAGGCGTCCCCCGACAAGGTGGCGGCGCGCGACCGGCTGGCGGAGATCGCCAGGCGCCACGGTGTCGACCTGCGCGCGGCGGCCCTGCAATTCTGCGCCGCGCATCCGGTCGTCGCTTCTGTTATTCCCGGCACCAAGAACCCGGCGCGCGTGCATGAGAATGTGACGCTGATGGGCCAACCGATCCCCGCCGACTTCTGGCGCGAACTGAAGTCTTCCGGCGTCCTGCCGGAGCAGGCGCCGACCCCGGCCTGAGCAAGTCCCGGTTCAGGCACTCTGGCGGCGGTGCCGGCGCTCAGCGCCGCGCCGCCGCCATCGGCGGCGATGGTGGAACGCCCTTCAGGCGGAACCGTGGCCGCCGGCTTATGGTCCAGCACGCATGCGGCGGACCCAACCGTCAGGTTCGGCTCTCCTGTCAGCCGTCCACCACCGTCCCCGGGTGCCCCACTTCGAAGCGGGCAGGGTCGATGCCGTGGGTGGCCAGCGCGGCGCGCAGCAGCTGCGGCGGCTCGTCCCGCGCTTCGTCGGTCAGGGCGAAGGTTCCCCAATGGATGCCGACGGCCTTCCTCGCCCCGATGTCCAGCATGATCCGCACCGCTTCGTCCGGGTCGCAATGCTGGGCGGACATGAACCAGCGCGGGTCATAGGCGCCGATGGGAATCAGCCCCAGATCGCAGGCCCCCAGCCGTTCGCCGATGGCGCGGAAGGCCGCTCCGCTGCCATAGCCGGTGTCCCCGGCGAAATAGACCGAGCCGGCCGGGGTACGCAGGACGAAGCCGCCCCACAGCGCCATGCGCCGGTCACGCCCGGTGCGCGACGACCAGTGGTTGGCCGGCACGATGTGGACCTCCGCCTCCGGCGCCAGTTCGAACCGGCTCCACCAGTCGCCCGCCGCGACCCGCACACCCGGGATGTGCTTGCGCAGGATGGTGTCGTTGCCGAGCGGCGTGACCATCAGTGGCGCGTCGCGCCGGTGCAGGCGCTTCAGCGTCGCCACGTCGAGATGGTCGTAATGGTTGTGCGACACCAGGACCGCGTCGATCTTCGGCAAATCGTGGAAGCGGATGCCCGGTGCGGTGACCCGCTTCGGCCCGGCGAAGCGCACCGGGCTGGCGCGGTCGGACCAGACCGGGTCGGTCAGGATGTTCAGCCCGGCCGCCTGGACCAAAGTGGTGACATGTCCAACCACCGTCACGCGGAGGCCCGCGACGTGCCGTGCCGGCATCGCCGGCGTCACCGCCACCTGCCGCGGCCATTTGACCGCCTTCCGCCCGAATTGCCAGCGAAGCAGTTCGCGCAGGCCGCGGTCGGTTTCCGGTTCGCCCGGATTGAAGAAGCGCAGCCCGTCGAAATTCGACGTCGCCGGACCCTGCCAATAGGGATTGCGCATGCGTACCGGATCCTTTGCAACCATGGTCCCGGAGGAGATGGTGTCGCCGCGGCGAAGTTCTATGGACCGGCGGTGGGCGGGCGGGCTACTGTGCCGTCTTCATTCATGGTTTGATCCCGGTTCGATCCAATGCAGTCCGATAGCCCGACCGACGAACAGCATCGCGCCATCCAGGCGATCGACGCCTGGTACAAGGACGACGACGCCCAGCAGGTCTTCTGGCTGGCCGGGGAGGCCGGGACCGGCAAGACCAAGACCACCGTCTTCGCGCTGGAGCATCTGCTCGAACGTCGCCGGCTGACCGACTATGTGGTGGGCGCCCCCACCGGCAAGGCCGCCCAGGTGCTGCGCCAGAAGGGCATCGACGGGGCGGCGACCCTGCATTCGCTGCTCTACGCCCCGCGCAAGGACGGCGATAGCGGCGAACTGATCTTCGCCCGCCGCAACGACGGGCCGGTGGCCGACGCCGACCTGATCGTCTGCGACGAGGGGTCGATGATCGGCGACGATCTGGCGCGCGACCTGATGCGGACCGGCAAGAAGATCCTCGTCATCGCCGACGATTACCAGCTGCCGCCGGTCTCCGGTCAGGGGCTGTTTACCAGCGGGGAGCCGGATTTCCGCCTGACAGAGCCGCACCGCACCGCCCGCGAAAGCCCGGTGATCCGGCTGGCCCATCTTCTGCGCCGACAGGAGATGCCGCGGCGCTTCGGCTCCGTCGGCAAGGTCCATGTCCTGCCGCTGGAGCACCGCACCCAGTCGCTGGTGATGCGGCAGTCGTCACAGGCGATCTGCGGCACCCACCGCGTCCGCACCACCTACACCAAGCGCATGCGCACGCTGCTGGGCCATGACTCCACGATGCCGCAGGCGGGGGAGCGGGTCATCTGCCGGCGCAACCAGAAGGACGAGGGGCTGTTCAACGGCATGATCGGGGCCCTGACCCGGCCGGCCGCCGAGGCGCAGGGCCGCGATGCCGGCCTGTGGTCGCTCGGCGTGCAGATGGAGGACGAGGTGCGGTCGCGCAGCAAGCTGATCGTCCATCCCTGGATGTTTCAGGCCCACTACACCGAGGGGATGGTCCAGCCGCGGGTGGGCAAGGACATCCAGCTTTACGACTGGGCGTGGCTGATCACCTGCCATGCCTCGCAGGGGTCGGAATTCCCGTCGGTCACCGTGGTGGACGATTCGGCAGCCTTCCGGGAGCATCGCTGGCGCTGGCTCTACACCGCCGTCACCCGCTCGCGCGAGGAATTGGTTCTGCTGCTGCGCAATGCCGATCTCGGCGGGCCGTGGCAGGTTCCTGAATTCGACGACTGCCTGCCGGCCTGATCCATAAGTTCAATTTATCGAACGCATCACATCTTTGTGTTGGATGTGATCGGAAGCGGTCTCCATAATTTTACGTATGGGAACGGTGTTTTTCCGGTCCCAACCGCTTCCGGAGACCCGTCCCATGATCCCCGATACCGCGGCACCCGCAAAGGCGGTGCCGGGAAAGCCCATGCTTTTCCAAATTCGCAGCCTTCTGCCCGGTCTTGCGCTGTGCGTCGCCGTTACCGCACTCGCCTTCGCCGTGGCGAGGGCGGAGGTGGCGCTGTTCGGCGAGGCGTGGATCGAGGCGCTGGTGCTGGCGATCCTGATCGGCACCACGTTCCGCACTGCCTGGGCGCCGTCCGCAAGCTGGCAACCGGGCATCGCCTTTTCCGCCAAAATCCTGCTGGAGGTGGCGGTGGTCCTGCTGGGGGCCTCGGTCAGCGCCGCGACCATCCTGTCGGCCGGGCCGGCCCTGCTGCTGGGCATTGCAGGCGTGGTGGCGCTGGCGCTGCTTGCGGGATTCGGGATCGGGAGGCTGCTCGGTCTGCCGGTGCGCATGGCGGTGCTGGTGGCCTGCGGCAACGCCATCTGCGGCAATTCGGCCATTGCCGCGGTGGCGCCGGTGATCGATGCGCACAGCGACGACGTCGCCGCCTCCATCGCCTTCACCGCCGTGCTGGGCGTGGCCGTCGTGCTTGGCCTGCCGCTGCTGGGCATCGGGTTGCGGCTGAGCGGGGTTCAGTATGGCGCGCTGGCGGGACTGACCGTCTATGCCGTGCCGCAGGTGATCGCTGCCGCCGCCCCACTGGGCGCCACCGCCGTGCAGGTCGGCACGCTGGTGAAGCTGGTGCGGGTGCTGATGCTCGGGCCGGTCTGCCTGCTGCTATCGCTGCTGGCACCCCGGCTGGGTGGAGACTCGGTAGGCGCCGATGCCGGCGCGCCGCGTCGAGGCCGGCCCCGCCCGCCGGTCCATCATCTGGTGCCGTGGTTCATCCAGGGCTTCCTGGCGATGATCGCCCTACGCTCGTTCGATCTCATCCCGCATACCGCCCTGCTGGCGATGGAGCACGCGGCCACCCTGCTGACGGTGGTGTCGATGGCGGCGCTGGGGCTGGGGGTCGATGTGCGGACGGTGGCGCGGGCGGGCGGACGGGTGACGGCGGCGGTGGTGCTTTCCCTGCTGGCGCTGGGTACGATCAGCCTGACCCTGATCCGCCTGATCGGCCTGACTTGAGGCTTGGGCTGGAAAACGGGCGGGAGTCTACATCCGGCACCCGAGGGCCGCATTGATGCAGGTTAATGCAGGATTCCGCCGCTGTGCGATCCTGGGATCACCAAGCCCCTTCGCCCGCCCCTCACCGGCTGGCCGGCGGATGGGGCGGGCCCCGCGGGGAGGGCGGCCCAGGCGCCGCGCGCCCCGCGCGTAGAACAAGGAGCATGGTCATGCGTCAACCGTTGCAGATCGCCTTCCGCAACATCGACCCCTCTCCCGCCCTGGAGCATTCGATCCGCGAGCATGCCGACAAGCTCGACCGCTATTTCGGAAACATCCTGTCCAAACGCGTGGTCTTCGAAGTTCCCCACCGCCACCAGCATCAGGGCAAGCAGTACACCGTCCAGGTCGCCCTGACCGTTCCCGGAGAGGAACTGGTCGTGCGCAGCGACAAATCCGGCGGTCATGGCCACGAGAGCGCCGATGCGGCCATCCGGGACGCCTTCGACGCCGCACGCCGCACATTGGAGCGTTTCGCCGAGCGTCATCGTCACGAGGTGAAGGCCCACGCGTCCGACGCCGCCCTGCCGTAATCGCCTGGACAGCAAGCTGTCCGTTTCCGATCCGCCCAGCGCCCCGCCTATCCGGCCATCCGGACGGGCGGGGTACTTTGCTTTATGGCAGATCTGCATAATTAAACTATTTTATAATGTAATAAATAACGACCACATCGGCAATTAACACTCAAATATGAATTTCCCTACTTGAAAAGTAGGAAAATGTGATGTTCAATCTCCCCCGATCCGTCGGGGCGAGCCGTGTCGCTCCGGACATTCGTGCCGCAGGAGAACGGAGCCATGACGATCGACACTGCTCAACACTCCGCCCCGCCGTCTCTCAACCATCTGGTCGGGGTGATCGGGGACAATCTGCGTGGCCTCCGCCGGCGGCAGGGGCTGTCGGTGGACGGGCTGGCACAGCTGTCCGGTAGCGACCCGCACATCCTGATGGCCATCGAAGAGGGACGACACCGGCCCGACATCGGCACCTTGTGGACGGTCGCCAAGGCGCTGGACCTGTCATTTTCCAGCCTGCTCAGTACCGGAGGCGACGCCGGCACCACGGTGATCCGGCGGGCCGAGCAGCGCAGCCTGACCTCCCGCGACGGCCTGTTCACCTCCCGCGCCCTGTTCCCGCTGAAGGGCGAGCGGCAGGTGGAGTTCTACGAACTGCGCCTATCGCCCGGCGCCGACGAGTCCGCCGACGGCCACTCCCCCGGCACCGTCGAAAACATCCTGGTCGGCCGCGGGCAGGTCGACATCGCCACCGCCGACGGCGAGCACCGGCTGGAGGAGGGCGACTCGATCCTGTTCGAGGCCGACGTTCCCCACCGCTACCGCAATTCCGGCGATGGCGAGGCGGTGCTGTACCTTGTCATGTCCTACATCCTCTGACCTTGGGGAGAGAGGCGATGCCGGACACCGTCCTGCCTTTTCAGCGACATCTGCCCGATCCGCAGGTGGTGGAGCTGGGCGCGCTGGCGGCCCGCGCCGGCCTCGTTCCCGCCGATCCGCTGCGCCAGCCGCTGGCCGAGGCGCGTGCCGCGGCGGAGCGCTACCATGTCTTCCTCAACGGCCCGGCGCTGCCCGCGGCGCTGCCCGCCGATGTGCGGGAGGTGGTGACGGACGGCCCGGCAGGGCCTTTGCGTCTGCGCCTGATCCGGCCGCCGGGCGCGCCGGAGGATGGCAGGCCCTTGCCGGTGCTGATCTACTTCCATGGCGGCGGCTTCGTGGTCAATTCCATCGACACCCACGACCGGCTGCTGCGTTTGTTGGCCCGGCACAGCGGTGCCGTGGTCTGCGCCGTCGCCTACAGCCTCGCACCGGAGCGGCGCTTTCCCCATCAGCGGGGGGAGGCGTTGGCCGCCCTGCGCTGGGTGGTCCGCCATGGGGCCGGCCATGGCCTCGACCCGGAGCGGATCGCCGCCGGTGGCGATTCCGCGGGTGCCAATCTGGCGCTCGGCCTCGCCCTCGATGCGCGGGACGAGCCGGGGCCGCCGCTGTCCTTCGTCCTGCTGCTCTACGGCATGTTCGCCCATGATTTCGACACCGAATCGCACCGGCTGTTCGGCGACGGACGCTTCGGCCTGACAACGGAACGGATGCGCTGGTACTGGCGGCAGTATCTCGGCCATGGCGGGATCAGCCGCGACCCCGCGGCGGCTCCGCTGCTCGCCGATCTGCGCGGTTTGCCGGCGCTGCACATTGCCGCCGCCGGGCTGGATTGCCTGCGCGACGACAGCCTGCGGCTCGCCCAGCGGCTGGAGCAGGCACGAATCCCGCACCGGCTGGTCCTGCATGACACTCTTCCCCACTCCTTCGCCAGCATGACCCACCATGTCCGCAAGGCGGAGGAGGCGGTGATCCTGGCCGCCAACTCCGTCCGCCGGGTCCTGTGCCCCGGACTGTGCCGCTGAACGCCAGCCGTCCGTTTCCCGGCCATTCTCTGCCGCGCCCGTCCGGTTCGTCCGGGCGGGCGCAACATTTTCAGCCTGCCGGGCCGGTCAGGAGGCAATCCTGCTTGCCGATGCGCCGCACACTATGGTTGCATCGGTCATTGCGATTGATCGGGGGCTCGACATGATCGAAAACGGTTCCTCGATTCTGGAGCGCCACAAGGTCTCCGTGGTCGGATCGGGGGCGGAAACGCTGGTCCTCATTCCCGGCTTCGGCACGGAACAGTCGGCGTGGCGCCACGTCGTGGAGGCGATGCAGGACCGCTATCGCATCGTGCTGTTCGATCTGGCCGGGATCGGTCCCGGCAACCAGATGCATTACGACCATGCCAGCTACGCCACGCTGGACGCCTATGCCCGCGATGTGGTGGCCATCCTCGAAACCCTTTGGATCGAGAAGTGCATCTGCATCGGCCATTCGGTGGCGGGGATGGTGGCGGTGCTCGCCTCGATCAGGATGCCGAACCTGTTTGCCAAGCTGGTCCTGCTGGGCGGATCGGCCTGCTATCGCAATATCGGCGACTATCGCGGCGGCTTCGACGCCGCCGGCATCGATACCCTGATCGACAATGCCACGCAGGATTACATGCGGTGGACGGTCCAATTCGGCCAGCTGGTCGTTTCCCGCCCGGCGGAGGATCCGGTCGTGCGGGAATTCGCCGCCTCGCTGCGGGCGATGCGTCCGGACATGGCGCTGTCGCTGCTGCTGACCGTGCTGCGCAGCGACGTCCGCAGCCGCCTTGCCGAGGTGACGGTGCCCGCCGTCCTCCTGCAAGCCCGGGAGGATGCCGCGGTGACCCGTGAAGCGGCGGAATATCTGCGCGACCATCTGTCGGGCAGCGTTCTGGAGATCCTGGAGGCATCCGGGCATCTGCCCCACCTGTCGGCACCCGGAACGGTGATCGCGGCACTCGACCGCCATCTCTGCTGACTTTGCTAAATTAGTGATCGCGCAGTATAAATCCGGTATTCGCTGCATCGAAGGCCAAGACCCTAAACCAAGGTCTAGGGTCGCTCGACCTAAACACTGCCGGGGTTAATCTGTGTCTAGTGGTGTGCGGCACATGGTCGCGCTTACTCTGTGTGGGCAAGCCGGGCGGTGCTTCCTCTCCGTGGGAAGACGCGCGCAAGCCAACGGAGACGCCCCATGGCCTCGACCCACCAGTCCAATCTGCGGATGCGCTACGTTCCGACGCCGGATGAGCCGGAGGTTCTGATCCTCGGCTCGGGCAGCGGCACGGTGGGGGTTGCACGGATCCGCTGCATGGCGGGCGGCGTCGGCCATTTCAGCCCGGCGTCGGAGGACGCCTTTCTGGTCAGCCATCATCTGTCCAATTTCCATTCCGACGTCTGGGTCGACGGCCGGCTGGTGGAGAAGCCCGCCAACATCGCCGGGCTGACCTCGATCCACGACTACCGCCGCAAGATCGATTGCCACATGCACACGGCTTTCGACACGCTGACCTTCCATCTACCCCGCACGGCGCTGGAAAGCGCCTGCCCCGATGTCCATGGCGGCCGGCTGGAGGATCTGTCGATTGCGCCCAGCAGTCCGGTCAACGATCCGACCGTGCGGGCGCTGGCATCGGCCATCCTGCCGACACTGGAGTTTCCGGAGCGGATCAGCCTGCTGTATCTCGACCATGTCTGTTCGGCGCTGGCGGCCCATGTCGTGACCGCCTATGGCCGGGTGAGCGCCGCCAGGACCGGCGGCATGCTGGCGCCCTGGCAGGAGAGGCGGGTGAAGGAGATGATCGCCGCCAATCTCGACGGCGAGATCCGGCTGGCCGATCTTGCCGCCGAATGCCGGCTGTCGGTCGGGCATTTCGTCCGCGCTTTCCGCCGTACCGCCAACACCACGCCCTACCAGTGGCTGCTGCACCGGCGGATCGACCACGCGAAGACGCTGATGCGCGACGGATCCCAGACGCTGGCCGACGTGGCGCTGGCCTGCGGCTTCGCCGACCAGAGCCATTTCACCCGCACCTTCAGCCGTCTGGTCGGCATTTCGCCGCGCAGCTGGCGGCGGCGCAATGCCGGTGTCGATGCCGGCCTGCCGGCGGGTCTCTCGTCCCATGCGCTTGCCGAAATCCCCTGTGCCTGATCGCCCTGCCGGCGCATCGCGGCAATTTCCCCAACTGCGGCGGAATGCCGCTATCCTGCCGAGGCTGTGCTGGGGAAGGGCCGTTTCATGGAGTCCAGTCTAGACCATCTGACGGAGACGGGCTCCGGCACCCACGCGCTTGGCGGCGATGGGGAAACCCGGCTGCTGCGGGTGACGCGACCGGGCCAGCCCTTTCCGATCCTGGCGCGCATGGCGGAACCGGGTGTGCCCACCGATGCCGTGCTCGCCCGCCTGCGGCAGGAGCATGAGCTGTCGCCGCTGCTCGACCCCGCCTGGGCGGTGAAGCCGCTCGAGCTGCTGCGCCATGGTGCCGTGCCGGTGCTGACCCTGGCCGATCCGGGTGGGCAGCCGCTGCCGGCGCTGTCGCTGTCCATGCCTGCCGTATCCGCCGGGGCATTCCGCCAGCGGCTGTCCCTGGCGATCCGCATCGCCGCCGCGGTGGCGCGGCTGCACCGCCGCGGGATCCTGCATGGCGACCTGCGGCCCTTCAACCTGCTGGTCGGGGAGGATGGCGCGGTGCGGCTGACCGGCTTCGGCCGCGCCGCCGACCTGTCGGCCCCGCAACGGCAGGAGGTGGAGCGGCCGGCGGCGCTGCTGCCCTACATGGCGCCCGAGCAGTCGGGGCGGATGAACCGTCCGGTCGACCGGCGCAGCGACCTCTATGCGCTGGGCGTCACGCTCTACGAGCTGTTCACGGGAGAACTGCCCTTCGCCGCCCGCGATGCGATGGAGTGGGTCCACAGCCATCTCGCCCGCGCGCCGATCCCGCCGGCCACCCATGCTCCCGATCTGCCGCCGGCGATGTCCGGCATTCTGCTGCGGCTGCTCGCCAAGACGGCGGAGGACCGCTACCAGACCGCCGACGGCCTTGTCCGCGACCTCACCCACGCCCTCCAGCTCTGGGATGGGCAGGGCCGCATCCCGGCCTTCCCGCCCGGCAGCCGCGACCTGCCGGAGGGGCTGGAGCCGCCCGCCTCGCTCTATGGCCGGGAGGAACCGGTGGCCGTGCTCCAGGCCGCCTTCGATCGGGTCGCCGGGCGGGGCCGGATGGGCATCGTGCTGATTTCCGGCCGGTCCGGCGTGGGGAAGTCGGCGGTCGTCCATGCGCTGGAGGAACAACTGGTGCCGCCGCGTGGCCTGTTCGCCGCCGGCAAGTTCGACCAGGGCCGCCGCGACCTCCCCTATGCCAGTCTGGCGGAGGCCTTCCGCAGCCTGATCGCGCGCCTCCTCGCCCTGCCGGTTCCGCACCGCGACCAGTGGAGCCGCGGCCTTGCCGACGCGGTCGGCGACGGCGGCGCGCTGATGACCGCGCTGATCCCCAACCTCGCCCTGCTGATCGGCGAACAGCCGGCGGTGCCGCCGCTGCCGCCGCAGGAGGCGCAGAACCGCTTCGACCTGCTGTTCCGCCGCGTGCTCCAGCTCTTCGCCCGCGCCGACCACCCGCTGGTGCTGTTCCTCGACGATCTGCAATGGCTGGACCACGCGACGCTGGATCTGCTGAACCGGCTGGTCGCCGACGGCGGTATCGGTCATCTGCTGCTGATTGGCGCCTACCGCAGCGACGAGGTCGGGCCGGACCACCCGCTCGCTGCCCTGTTGGAGCGGATCAGGCGTTCGGCGGCAGAGCCTGCCGAAGCGGAAATCGATTGCTGCGAGATCGCGCTGGGACCGCTGTCGTCCGACGACCTGCGCCGGATGGTTTCCGACAGCCTGGACCGCAAGCCGGACGAGGTGGCGGCGCTGGCCGCCCTGCTGGAGGAGCGGACCGGCGGCAACGCCTTCTTCGCCGTGCAGCTCCTGACCGCGCTGGAGCGCTCCGGCCGGCTGTGGTTCGACCGCGAGGCAAAGCGCTGGGACTGGGACATGGCGGCGGTGGAGACGGCCCGGTCGGGCGCCAGCATTGCCACCTTGATGACCGAACGGCTCGGGCGCTTCCCGGCGCGGGCGCGCGACCTGCTGGCCCGGCTTGCCGCGCTGGGCGCCAGCGCTCCCCTCACGACCCTGGCGCTTGCCGCCGGCCTGACGGAGGCGGAAACCAGGCGCGATCTGGAGCCGGTTCTGGCCGAAGGGCTGATTCTGCGCAGCGACGGCGGTTACCGCTTCCTCCACGACCGGGTGCAGGAGGGGGCCTATGCGCTGGTGCCGGCCGAGGGGCGCAGCAGGCTCCATCTCGACATCGCCCGTGCGTTGCATCGCGGTTTCGCCGCCGATCTGTCGGGAGGGCGGCTGTTCGCGCTGGTCGGGCAGTATGACCGCTGCCTCTCCCTGATCCAGGACGGGCGCGAGCGGGAGGAGGTGGCGACGCTCCACCTCGCCGCCGGTCATCAGGCCAAGGCCGCCAGTGCCCACGGCTCCGCACTCGCCTATGCGCTGGCCGGGTTGCGCCTGCTGGAGGGCGGCCAGTGGGAGCGGCGGCACCGGCTGGCCTTCGCGCTGGAACATCTCCAGGCCGAATGCGAGTTCCTCAGCGGCGACCTGCAACGGGCGGAACTGCGGCTTCTCGGGCTGGTCGGGCGGAGCGGATGTCCGGCCGACCGCGCCGCCATCACCGCCCTGCTGGTGACCGTCTACACCGCCATCGACCGCAGCGACCGCGCCATCGACGCCTGCCTCGCCTATCTGCGCGGTGCCGGCATCGACTGGCCGGCCCACCCGCCGGCCGCCCTGGCCCATGAGGAGTACGCACGGCTGCGCGAGGCTATCGGCGGCCGGCCGATCAGTTCGCTGGCGGCGCTGTCGGCGGTGAACGATCCCGACAGCCGGGCGACGCTGGACGTGCTGGCGGCCGCCTTGCCGCCCGCCTTCTTCAGCGACCGTAACCTCGTCTGCCTGATCCTCTGCCGGATGGCGAACCTGACGCTCCAGCATGGGCGCAGCGATGCTTCCGCCCTGGGCTTCGCCTATCTCGGCATGATGGCCGGCCCCTATTTCGGCGATTATGACGCCGGCTACGCGTTCGGCCGGCTCGGCTACGATCTGGCGGAGCGGCACGGGCGGACGCGTTACCGGGCGCGGGTGCTGATGACGTTCGCCTATCATGTCGTGCCCTGGACCCGCGACATCCGCAGCGAGCGGCCGTTGCTCCTGCGCGCCTTCGAGGAGGCGCGGGAGGCCGGCGACGTCACCTATGGCGGTTTCACCAGCGTGACGCTGGTCACCAGCATGCTGGCGTCGGGCGATCCGCTGGCGACGGTGCAGCGCACGGCGGAGGCGCGGCTCGCCTATGTGCGGCAGGTGAAGTTCGGGCTGTGCGCCGACATCCTGACGACCCAGTTGCAGCTTGTGCGCGCCTTGCGCGGGCGGACCGACGAACTCGGCTCCTTCGACGGGCGCGGCTTCGACAATGCCGCCTTCGAGGCGCGGCTGCTGGCCAACCCCAGCCTGGACATCGCCACCTGCTGGCATTGGATCCGCACGCTCCAGCTCCGCTGCATCGCCGGCCGGATGGCGGCGGCGGTCGAGGCGGCCGAGCGCGCCGAGGGCCTTCTGTGGACCACCTCGGGCCATTGGGAGATGGCGGAGTTCCATTTCCACGCCGCCCTGGCCAGGGCCGGGGCGATGGACGGGGCGGAGCCGGAGGAGCGCGCCCGGCATGCCGTGGCGCTGTCCCGCCATCTCAACCAGTTGCGCGAATGGGCCGGCCACAGCCCCGACAGCTTCGACGCGCGCTTCGCCCTGGCGGAGGCGGAGGCGGCACGCACGCAGGGGCGGACCGAGGATGCGATGCGCGGCTACGACCGCGCCGTTCTGGCCGCCCGCCGCAACGCCCTGCCGCATGTGGAGGCGCTGGCCCATGAATGCGCCGCCGGCCTCTACCGCCGGATGGGGGTTCCCACGCTGGAGCTGGCCTGCATCCGCGAGGCGGCCGACCGCTACGCCCGTTGGGGCGCGACGGGCAAGGTCCGGCAGCTCGCCCGCCGCCATCCCTCCCTGACGCTGGAGTCGGGCGAGGCGGTGATGCCGGAGGCCCCGCGTGGGTTCGATGGGGTCGATCTGGCCTCTCTTCTGGAGACGCTGCGCACCGTTTCCGATCAGGCCGGCGTGGAGCAGCTGACCGCCACCCTGCTGACCCTGGTGCTGGAACATGCCGGCGCCAGCCGCGGCCTGCTGATCCTTGCCCGCGGCGAACGGCTGCGCGTGGAGGCGGAGGCGACCATCGGCCTCTATGGCGTGTCGGTCCGGCTGGTGCAGGAGGATGCTGACCGTTTCCCGCTGCCCCACACCATCATCCATGGCGCCGTCCGTGACCAGGAGGCGGTGATCGTCGACGACACCCGCGCCGCCGGCCCGCTGTCCGCCGATCCCTATTTCCAGGAGACGGAGGCGCGCTCCATCCTGTGTCTGCCGCTGGTCCGCCGCCGCCGTGTCGTCGGACTGCTGCATCTGGAGAATGCGCTGGCGACCTACGCCTTCACCCCGCAGCGGGTCAATGTTCTGACCCTGCTCGGCGCCCAGGCGGCGGCCTCGCTGGAGACGGCGACGCTGGAGGAGAAGGACGCGCTGCTGAAGGAAATCCACCATCGGGTGAAGAACAACCTCCAGCTCGTCACCAGCCTGCTCAACCTCCAATCCCGCCGCATCGAGGACAAGGCGGTGGCAGCATTGTTCGCCGACAGCCGCGACCGCGTGCGCTCGATGGCGTTGGTGCACGAAAGCCTCTACCGTTTGGGCAACTTCGCCTGGGTGCCGATGCGCGAGCATCTGGAATCGGTCTGTGCCCATCTGCTGCGCGCCTATTCCCGAAATGCCGGGGCGGTGCGGCTGGAAACCGAACTCGACGACCTGAAGCTGGACCTCGACCGCGCGGTGCCCTGCGGGCTGATCGTCAACGAACTGATCTCCAACGCGCTGAAGCATGCCTTTCCGGGCGGGCAGGGTGGGGTTCTGCGGATCGCCCTGACCACCGACGGGCAGGAGTGCCGCCTGTCCGTCCGGGACGACGGCGTGGGCTTGCCCGAAGGATGCGATCCCGATAGGATGGAGTCCGTAGGCTTTCAGCTTGTTTCGGACTTGACCAGTCAGTTGCACGGTGCATTGAAGTACAGGTCGGGTGCCGGTTCAGAATTCATCGTTACCTTTCCTTTGAAGGGGCGCAATCGGGGAAGTCAATGATCGCGGCACGCATCCTGATCGTCGAAGACGACCGCATCGTTGCGCGCGATATTCAGCATCAACTGTCCCGCATGGGTCATGTGGTTGTCGGCATGTCTGCCAGCGGCGAGGATGCCGTGCGGATGGCTTGCAGCCAGCAACCCGATCTCGTCCTGATGGACATCCGCCTGGAAGGGGAGATGGACGGGATCGAGGCGGCACGCCGGATCCGCGACGCCCACCGCATCCCTATCGTCTTCCTGACCGCCTATGCCAACGACGAGGTCGTGCATCGCGCCAGCCTGACGGAGCCCTTCGGCTATCTGCTGAAGCCCTTCGAAGAGCCGCAGATGCGCACCGTGATCCAGATGGCGCTGTACAAGCATGCCAGCGACACCAGGCTGCGCCTCAGCGAGCGGCGCTATGCTGCGACTCTGGCCAGCATCCGCGACGGCGTCATTCTGTGCAACCGCGACGGCCGGGTCGATTTCATGAACCGTGCGGCGGAGACGATGACCGGCTGGACCGCCGCGGAGGCCGCCGGACAGCCGCTGTCGGTCGTCTTCGTCGTGGTCGACGAGGAAACGCAGCAGCCGCTGGAGGATTTCTCCGCCGTCGTCCTGCGCAGCGGCGACTTCGCCCCGCCGGAACGGCAATCCCGCCTGTTGCCGCGCGGCGGGGATGCGGATGCTTTGCCGGCCGGGATCGTCGTCGAGGAGCGTTGCTCCGCCATCATCGACGACCGTGGGGATTTTGTCGGATCGATCCTGGTTTTCCGCGATCTGACCCAGCGCCGCCGGATCGCCGAGGCCTTGCGCACGGCCCAGGCCGACCTCGCCCATATCGGCCGGCTGACCATGATGGGGGAACTGGCCGCCGCCGTCGCACATGAGGTGAACCAGCCGCTGATGGCCATTGTCACCAATGCCGGAACCTGCCTCCAGCACCTGTCGCAGCCTCAGCCCGACCTCGACAAGACCCGCATGGTGGTGGAGCGGATCGTGCGCGACGCCCAGCGGGCCGGCGACGTGGTGCGCAGCATCCGCGCGCTGGCCCGCCGGACTCCGGTCGATCCCGGCTGGGTCGACATCAGCGCGCTGACCGCCGACACGCTGGAACTGGTGCGGGCCGAGCTGCGCCGCGCCCGCATCACGGTGGAAACCGATCTTCAGGCCGGTCCGCCCTGGGTCCATGGCGACCGGGTGCAGTTGCAGCAGCTCGTCCTCAATCTGGTGATGAACGCCATCGAGGCGATGTCCGCCGACGATCTGCCCGAACGGCGGCTGCGCATCGTCACCGGCAGCGACGGCGGCTGGCTCCGCGTCCGGGTCGAGGACAGCGGGCCGGGCATCGTCGACACCGACATCGACGCCATCTTCCGCGCGCTGTACACCACCAAGCCCGACGGGCTGGGCATGGGCCTGTCGATCAGCCGGTCGATCGTCGAGCTGCATGGCGGACGGCTGACCGCGACGCCCGGCACGTCGGGCGGGAGCGTGTTCGAATTCGTGCTGCCCGTATCGCCCGGAGGAAAGTGATGGTGAGGAAGGCGGAGGCTGTGGCCGCGGTAGAGACCGTCGTCATCATCGACGACGATGAAGCCGTCCGCGAGGCGCTGGAGGGGCTGCTCGATTCCGTCGGCTTGCAGGTCAGGAGCTACGGCTCGGTCCAGCAGTATGTCGACCAGCGGCCGGCCATCGACGTCGGCTGCATGGTGCTGGACGTGCGGTTGCCGGGGCGCAGCGGCCTGGATTTCCAGGCGGAACTCGCGCGCTCCGGCAACAGCCTGCCGGTGATCTTCATCAGCGGCCATGCCGACGTGCCGATGTCGGTGCGCGCCATGAAGGCGGGAGCTTTCGAGTTCCTGACGAAGCCCGTGCATCACCAGGAGCTTCTGGACGCCATCCATGCCGCCATCGCCGCCCATGGCGAGCGCCGCTGCCAGGAGCGCGGCCTGACCACCCAGCGTGCCCGCTTCGACACGCTGACCCCGCGGGAACGCGAGATCACGTTGATGGTGGTGTCCGGTCTGCGCAACAAGCAGATCGCCGACGATCTCGGACTCAGCGAGGCGACGGTGAAGCTGCACCGCGGCCAGGCCATGCGCAAGATGGAGGCCCGCTCCGTCGTGGAACTGGTACGCATCGTCGACAGCCTGACCGCGACCGGCCGGACCCAGTAGGGGGCAGTTGTCCGCCTTCGCCTGTGAGCCTCCTTGGCATGTCGGATCCCAATCATATGACCATTTCCATAGATCCGTCGCCACGGACCGGCACGGCGATGGCCCGCGACGGAATCCTCCCCGGCAAGCGCGTCGACCGGCAACGATGGCGCAACGGCGGCCAATTTGTTGAACTAAGCTTTCGAAGTGATCGTTGCCCTTCGATCAATCCGTATGACTGAGACAATCACCCGAAGAGAAGTCAGGAATTTATTCTAACTTTTTCTTAAGTATTCTCCCGTTTTTCCTGTCTGACATGGGTGCCGGAAAAGGCATACGCCGCAAAAGAAGAGCAAGGCGCCGTTGGCGGGACTAAATCGGGGATTGGGTATGACGATCAGGGCTTTGTCCCTTGCGGGCAAGACTGTGATGCTCTGCGGCGGTGGGCTGCTGTTGCTTGCATTCTCTACATTCGGTGTGAATGAATTTCTGCTGACCAGCTATGCCGACCGGGTGGCGATGGAGCGGCAGGAAACCAACATGCGCGTCGCCTGGGACGTGCTGAACCAGTATGGACAGGCATTCGATGCGCATGACGGCAAGCTGTTTGCCGGCGAGCGCGCTCTGAACGACTTCTTCGAGCCGGTGGATCGGGTCAAGCGGCTGGTCGGCGGCACCGCGACCCTGTTCATGGGCGACCGCCGCGTCGCCACCAACGTGCTGAAGCCGGACGGCGGCCGCGCGGTCGGGACGACGCTGGCGAAGGGTCCGGTCTACGACGCCGTGCTGGGGCGCGGCGTGCCCTATCGCGGGCAGGCCGACATTCTGGGCACGCCCTTCTACACCGCCTACGACCCGATCAAGGCGCCGGACGGCCGTGTCGTCGGCATCCTCTATGTCGGCATTCCGAAGGCGGAGTTCTTCGCGGCGATCCGCGATACCCAGGCGATGATCGCGGTCATAAGCGCCATCGTCACCCTGCTGGTCGCCGCCGGCTGCCTGCTGCTGGCGCGTCGCATGTTCCGGCCGCTGTCCGGTATCCGTGTCGCGATGGAGGAACTGGCGCGTGGCAACCTGTCGGCCGCCATCCCGGCGCTGGGCCGCAAGGACGAGATCGGCGGCATGGCCAGGGCGCTCGGCGTGTTCAAGGAGAACGCGCTGGAGGTCGCCCAACTGCACGAGGCCCAGGCGGCGGAGCGAGCGCGGTCGGTTCAGGAACGCCGTGCGGCGATGGAGGAGGTGGCGCAGTCTTTCGAAGGTTCGCTTCTGGGCGTCGTCGGCGTGCTGAGCGCCACCACGACGCAGTTGCAGGCCAATGCCCAGCGCCTGCACGACATCGCCGAGACCGGCAGCGTCCGCGCCCACACCGTCAGCACCGCGGCGGGCGAGGCCAGCGACGACGTGCGCACCGTCGCCGGTGCTGCGGAGGAGATGAGTAGCTCCATCGGCGAGGTCGGCCGGCAGGTGGAGGAGTCCGCCCGCATGGTCCGCAGCGCGGTGGAGGAGGTGACCCGCACCAACCACACGATGGACGGGCTGGCCGCCGCCGCCAGCAAGATCGGCGAGGTGGTGACGCTGATCCAGGACATCGCGGCGCAGACCAACCTGCTGGCGCTGAACGCCACCATCGAGGCGGCGCGGGCGGGAGAGGCCGGCAAGGGTTTCGCCGTCGTCGCCGGCGAGGTGAAGACGCTCGCCAACCAGACCGCGCGCGCCACCGACGACATCGCCCGCCAAGTGGCGGAAATCCAGGCGGTGACCGGCCATGCGGTGGAGGCCATCGAAGGGATCGGCCGCACCGTGCTGTCGGTCAGCGACCTCGTCGGCCGCATCGCCGTCTCCGCCGACCACCAGAGCGCCACCACCGCCGACATCGCCCAGTCGGTCCAGCGCGCCGCCGACCGCACGACGGAGGTCACCCACAACATCGAGGAGGTCTCGCAGTCCGCGCACGAGACCGGCGTGATGGCCTCTGAAGTCCGCGCCGCCGCCGCCGACTTGGGCCGGCAGGCGCTGTCCCTGCGCGATCAGGCGGAGGAGTTCCTCCGCCATGTCCGGGCGGCTTGATACCGCAATCAGGCGCCGCGATCAGCCGCCGAAGATCACCGAGCGATCGATGTCCGGCAGGGTCGGCCGCCCGGTGAGCGCCATGGCGACCTCCAGTTCGGTTTGCAGCAGGGTCAGCATGTGGGCGACGCCGGCCATGCCGCCGACGGCCAGCGCATGCAGCACCGGCTGACCTACCAGCACCGCGTCGGCGCCCAGCGCCAGCGCCTTCAGGATGTCGGTGCCGCGGCGGATGCCGCCATCCATCAGGACCGGCAGACGGCGGGCCGCCCGCTCCGCCACCGCCGGCAGGGCGTCGATGCCGGCGGGTAGGGTATCCAGCGTCCGGCCGCCATGGTTGGAGACGATCAGGCCGCCGGTCCCGGCGGCGATGGCGGGCTCCACATCCTCGGGATTGAGGATGCCCTTCAGCAGGACGGGCAGGCCCGTTTCGCTGCACAGCCACGCCACCATGTCCCAGGTCGGGGCGGCGTGCAGCATGCCCTGGAAAACCGGGCTGCCGGGGCGGGCCGGGCGGAAATCGTCGGGAGCGAGGCCGGCGAGGTTCACTGGGGCGATGGTTGGCGGCAGGCGGAAGCCGGCGCGCTGTTCCATGTTGCGCATCCCGTTCACCGGCGCGTCCACCGTCAGAACCAGCGCCTTGCAGCCGGCATCCTCCGCCCGCCGCACCAGGGTCAGCGTGTCCTCCCGCCGCGGCTGGCTGTAGAGCTGGAACCACAGGGGCGCCGTCGCCCGCCGGGCGATCTCGTCTACCCGGACGCTGGCCTGGGTGCTGACGGTCATCCAGCTGCGGGTCAGGCCGGCGGCCTCCACCGTCGCCAGTTCGCCGTCGGGATGGACCAGCCTGTGGTGGGCCATCGGCGCCAGGACGATGGGATAATCCAGCACTTCCCCGAACAGCTCGGATCGGGCGGTGGCGCCGGACAGGTTGCGCAGGACGCGCGGCATCAGCCGCAGGCGGTCGAAGGCCTCGCGGTTGGCGCGCTGGGTGATGCCGTCGGCCCCGGCCCCGGCGATGTAGGCGCGGGTCGCCGGATCGATCCGGCCGTTGAAATGCCGCTCATAGTCGGACAGCGACACGGTGTCGGGCGGGACGATCATCGACAAGCCTCCTTCCGGCTTTCGGCCAGCCTCAGGGCCTCGGCGGCCAGCGCCTGGATCTGCGGATCGGGATGCGGCGCCAGGGCCGCCGCCATGCTGCGGTAGAAGTCGGGAAAACCGCTGTCGAGCGCGAGGCGGAACCAGCGCAGCGCCTCCTCCCTCGCACCGTCCCCGATCAGCAGGCGGGCATGGTTGAAGCGGCCCCAGCAATCGCCGCCCTCCGCCGCCGCCTTGAACAGGGCACGCGCCGCGGCCTCGTCGGCCGGCACCGCGCGCCCGCTCTCGTGGAACAGGCCCAGCATGTTCAACGCCTTGGCATTGCCCTTGGCGGCGGAGGCGGCATAGAGCCGATAGGCGGCCTCGTCATCCCTGGCGACGCCGATCCCGCGGCAATGGAGGTCGGCCAGATTGAACATCGCCCAGCCGTCGCCGAGATCGGCCGCCTTGCGATAATGGGCCGCCGCCTGGACGGGATCGGCGGGAACGCCCCAGCCATGTTCATGGCAACGGCCGAGCAGGTTGATGGCGCGGGCGTCGCCGCCGCGCGCCGCGCTGCGGAACCAGGCGAAGGCCTGCCCGCCCTCGCCGCGGTCGAGGCAGGACTGGCCGAGCGCCAGCAGGGTGTCCGCCGGGCCGATGTCGCGGGAGGTGGACCGCATCGGAGCCGTCCTCACACCTCCGCCCAGCGGCGCAGCAGGTTGTGGTAATGGTTGACCAGCGACAGGACGGCATGGTGGTTGTCGCCCAACTCCTGCCGCAGCTCGATGATCGCCATGTCGAGATCGTAGAGCATGGCGCGCAGCCCGTCGTCGCGCACCATCGACTGGGTGAAGAAGAAGGAGGCCCAGCGCGATCCGCGCGTCACCGGGCTGACCTGATGCAGGCTGCTGGACGGATAGACCACCGCATGCCCCGCCGGCAGCTTGACCGGCCGGGTGCCGTAGGTGTCCTCGACGATCAGCTCGCCGCCCTCGTACTCCTCGGGATCGCTGAGGAAGATGGTGGTCGACACGTCGGCCCGCATGCGCATGCCGCCGGTTCCGGGGATCGCGCGGATGCTGTTGTCGACGTGATAGCCGTAGGTCATGGCGTGGTCGTAGCGGTTGAACATCGGCGGTAGCACGCGCAGCGGCAAGGCGGCGGAATTGAAGGCCGGGCTGCGGGCCAGCGCGCGCAGGATGACGGTGCCAAGCTCCCGCGCGGTGTCGCTCTCCTCCGGGATTTGCAGATTGCGCTTGGCGCTTGCCGCCTGATCGCCCGCGGTCACCCGCCCGTCGACCCAGGGCGATGCCTCCAGCACCGTGCGGCACTGCGCGATCTCATCCGCGGTGAGGATGTCGGGGATCTGCAGGAGCATGGGGTGGTTCCTCGTACAAGAGAGGCCGGACCGCCCGTTACGGGGGCGGCCCGGCCGACTTTTCAGGCGATGCGGCGACGGATCAGAAGGTCAGCCCGGTGGTCAGCATGACGGTGCGGCCGGAGGCCGGCACGGCGCGGCTGGCGTTGAAGGCCGAGGTGTAGTTGCGGTGGTCGGTCAGGTTGTAGCCGTTCAGCGCCACCGAGACGTTGCGGAACTCGTAGGACACCAGCGCATCCGCCGAGAAGGTGTAGGGCAGGCGGCCGGTGTTGGCGCTGTCCGTCCAATATTCCGACGCCACCTGCACGCCGCCGCCGACCGTGAACTTGCCGACGCTGCCGGCATCGAACTCGTAGGTCGTCCACAGGCTGCCATTGTGCTTCGGCACGTTGGGGGCGGCATGGCCGACCAGCGCCGCGTTGGTGCGCGATTCCGTCACCTTGCCGGTGAGATAGGCGTAGTTGGTGTAGACGCTCCAGCCTTCCGTCAGCTTGCCGCTGATGCTGGCCTCGAAACCGCGGACGCGGACACCCAGTCCGGCTTCGGAGAAGCCGTCGGTGACGGTGCCGGTGGCGGGGTCGACCGAGTAGGTGTTGGTCTTTTCCGCCTGGAAGATGGCGCCGCTGACGCCCAGCCGGCCGTTCAGGAAGTCGGCCTTGCCGCCGATCTCGTACAGGTCGGTCTGTTCCGGATCGAAGCTGCGGGCGCCGTTCGGCGTCTCCGCCGTGCCGTTGGTGACCGCCGCGGCGATGTCGGTGCCGATCGGCTTGTAGGAGCGCGAGTAGGAGGCGTAGACCGACGACTCCTTGGTCGGTTCATAGATCAGGCTGACCGACGGGCTCCAGGTGCGGTCGGAAGCCTGCCCGCCGGCGATGGTCGGAGAGGCGGAGCCGAAGCTGGTGCGGAAATAGTCCCAGCGCAGGCCGCCCTGGACCGACAGCGTGTCGAACAGCCACATGCGGTCGGTGACGAACAGGCCGGCGTTGGTCACGCTGGCCTCGCGGCCGCCGCTTTCCGGATAGATGATGGCGGTGTTGGCCGAGTAGTTGCGCGTCGGGTTGCGGACCGTCTGGTTGTTGACCCGGTTGACCCAGGTGCCGGTCTCGCGCTTGTCGCGCTGATAGCTGACGTCGAGGCCGCCGTTCAGGGAGTGGCGCAGCCCGAACAGATCGCCGTCGACCTTGGCGCCGGTGACGTTCTGAACGCCGAAGCCCTGCTGCTTGAACGCCATGCCGCCGCCGGCGCCATAGCTAAGCGCCACGTCGCGGCCGGCGAGGAACTGGGTCGCGGCGGCGCCGCTGAGGGGCGACGGGGTGGTGGCGGCGATGTTGCGCTCGTAATGGCTGAAGCGGGAGTCGTTGTAGACCGACAGTGCCTTGTTCACCTCATGCGCGAAGGACGAGGTGAGGATGTGGTTCTCGGTGTCGTCGCGGTCGAGGGTGCGGACATAGGAGGTCGAACGGTTGAGGCCGTATTCCGCGGCCGGACGGAAGATGCCGTCACGGCCCTGCACCATCGGCTGGCCCATGTCGGGCGTCTTCTCGCCCTTCAGGAAGGCGTAGTTCAGATGCCAGGTGGTCGGCGTGCCGAGACCCAGGCCCAGGTCGGCGGCGATGCCGCGGCGGTCGGCGTCCACATCGTCACGACCGGGGACGTTCTGGGTGTGGTAGAGGCCGTTCACCCGCAGCGCCGCGGTGTCGCTCAGCGGCTGATTCACGTCCACCGTGGTGCGGTAGGTCGGGCCGCTGCCCACCGACTGCTCCACCTTGGCCTTCTGCTGCAGGGACGCCTTCTTGGTGCCCTGGTTGATGACGCCGCCGGAATTGCCGACGCCGAAGCCGTTGCCCGACGGCCCTTTGAAGACCTGCACCGTCTCGGTGTTGAAGACGTCGTGGGTGTAGACGCCGAAATCCTTCAGCCCGTCGGTGTAGATGTCGCCGCGCGCGGTCAGGCCGCGGATGCGGAACTGGTCGCCGTTCTGGCCGCCGTTGCCCTCGCCGGTCGAAATGGTGATGCCCGGCACGTTGCGCAGCGTCTGTTCCAGCGAGGTGGCGCGCTGCTGCTCGATGATCTCCTGCGGCACGACGTTGACGACGCGGGGCGTGTCCTTGACCGTGTCGGGCAGGCGGGACACGCCGGTTGGGGCGGCGTTGACGTTGCCGGTCTGCGGCGCTGCGGCATCGACCTTGATCGAATCGAGCTGCAAGGCGTCGCCGGAGGACCGTTGCGGCGTCGGACCGGTCCCCGGATTTCCCGATCCCGTGCCGGTGCCTTGCGCATCGGCCGTCGCCGGCAGGGCGAAGCTCATGGCAAGGCTGGCGGTGGCGGCGGCACCTGCCAGAAGGGGTCTCAGTCCATGGGGGGACGTGGTCTGTCGCATCAAGCTCTCCCGAAATGCGCCAAGGTGGATTGGACGATCGCTGGAGCGCCTTCTACCAATGGGATAGGCCTTCCTTGCAACAGCTGAGATTGAGAGGCATTCTGAGTTGGAGGGCGGGAGGACAGCCGCCGCGGGCGAACGGAAAGGCTTTCACGCCGAATGCGCGTGGTTGGTCATCTGGGTCGCGGCGGCGGCAGGCTGCGTCGGATTATGGAATTTATGTTTAATTATCAATAAGATGACGTGTGCTTGCGGTGGCGGGTCGATGTCGGCGGAAGGGGGCGTCTCGGGGTGGAAATCGGCAATGTTGCCGAAAAGTCACTATGATAATAAGAATGATTTTCATTCGCGCAGGACTTGGTGAGGTAGCTCGTTCAGGTGCGGAAAACCGGCGTCACTTGAATGCCAGCAGAATCACCCCGGCGGCGATCAGCACGACCCCCAGCCAGTTCGGCGCCGACAGTTTTTCACCCAGGAACAGCACGCCGAAAACCGCGACCAGCACGACGCTGAGCTTGTCGACCGGCGCCACCTGCGAGGCGGGCCCCAACTTCAGCGCGCGGAAATAACATAGCCAGGAGGCCCCGGTGGCGAGACCGGAGAGGACGAGGAACAGCCATGTCCTGCCCGACACCGCCGACGGCGACAGCGACTGCCCCGACGAGACGACGATCCCGATCAGCATCGCGAAGATGACGGCGGTGCGGATCAGCGTCGCCATGTCGGACCCGACGCCTTCGACGCCGACCTTGGCGAAGACGGCGGTCAATGCCGCGAAGCAGGCCGACAGCAGCGCCCACAGCATCCAGGACGGAAACAGGTCACCGGTCATCTCTTGGTTTCCTTCAGATCGCTTCCGTCCGGTCAGTTGTCCCAGGGCTTCGGGTCTGGCCGGGTGTCGGGCGGCAGCAGGTCGTTGGTGTCCCAGCTCAGCATCAGCAGCAGCACCCATTCCGCCCGGTTGGAGAAGCCGTATTGCGGCCCGCTGGAGGACACCAGAGTACCCGAATTCTTATCGTAGGCGGTGGCGGCGATCTTGGCGACGCCCTGGGTCAGCTCCTTCTTGAACAGCGAAATCTCCGGCGTGGAGGAACTGCCGCCGACCGGCATCGGAATGTCGATGCTGGGAATGCCGAGCAGCGAGCTTTCGCTGTCCACCGACAGGGCGCCGACCCGCAACTCCACGATGGTCGCCGCCTTGTCGCGGTTCTCGGCCATGGCGGCGCCGTGGCGCAGCAGGGCGTCGCGCACTGCGGAGACGGCGTATTTGGTGTCGTAGCCTTCGACGCCGGCGGAATCGACATAAATGCTTCCCTGCACCGCCAGCTTGTCGGCCAAACGCTCGGCGGCCTGATCGGCTGCGGTGGAGATCAGCAGCTGTTCGGTGGCGGAGCGGGCAGGGGTGGTGACGTGGGAGGTCGAGCAGCCGGCCAGTCCAAACCCGACGATGCTCAATAGAAGCGGCAGCCCGATCCGGTAAAGCCGGCTCCATGCGCCATCATGAATCGGTGCTTCATTGTGAGAGTATTTGGTTTGCCCACCGAACATCAGTCCTTTTCCTGGCATCTTCCCGGCGATCAGCCGCGTTGGGCGGCCTATCCAGACCGACGGCAGGCGTCCGGTCAACGGCGCAGATGTCCAGGTCCGCCGCGAAGGGCGGTACCACCCGCCCCCATCGCACGGATCAGGGGACGGCCAGCCGGTCCACCTGCTCCGGGTTGGGGGTGCCGTTCGCCCGCAGCAGCACCGCCTCGCCCGAAGCCGGGAAGATGCCGGTCAGAGCGGTGACGGTGACCTGATGGGTGACCAGCACGACCGGCTTGCCGTCGCGCGGCAGGTCGGCCAGGAACTGGCGCAGTTGGGTGATCCTGTCCTTCTCCTCGTCCTGCTGGCCGAAGAAGGAGTTGAGGACCGGCAATTCCTTCACCGGGCCGAGATCCAGCAGGCGGGCGGTGTCCAGGCAGCGGCACCATTGGCTGGACAGCACGCGTGCCTGATCGATGCCGAGTTGCCGCAGCCGCCCGCCGATCCGCGCCGCCTGGGTGCGGCCGTCCTCGCTGAGGTTGCGCTGGGTTGCGCAGTCGTCCAGCGTGAATCCGGCCGGATCGCCGGTGCCGGGTGCGTCCGCATGGCGCATCAGCACGATGAGCCCGGCCGTGTCCTGTGCCGCGGCGGGAGATACACCGACCAGGGCAGCGAACAGCGCCGCGGCGGACAGGGCAATCAGGCTGCGGCGGTGTGGGGCAGGCATCGGCTTCTTCCTCGGTGGTGCGGCCGCTGGTCGGAGCCCTGTGCGGCTTCCGTTTCCTCCTGCTCAACGCCCGATCCGGGGTGCTTGTTGCCTACGGAATTCTCCGCGACTTGAGAGGGACCGCCGGAAAGTGCCGGACGGCCCCTGTCCGCATGTCCCGGCTCAGTAGGTGTAGAACATCTTTTGGATGGCCTTGCTGTCGGTCGTCCTGGTCAGCGCCAGCATCAGCAGGATGCGCGCCTTCTGCGGGTTGAGGGTGTCGCTGGCGACGAAGTCCAGCTCGTCGTCGTTGGCCTCGCCGTTGCGCGCGACGATGCCGTTGCCGACGCGGGACGAGCGGACGATTGCCACCCCCTGCTTGCGGGCATCGATCAGGCCGGGCTTCATCGCGTTGGACAGGCTGCCGTCACCGACGCCGGCATGGACGATGCCCTTGGCCCCCGCCTTCACCAGCGCGTCGAGCGCCGTGCGGTTGTTGTTGGCATAGCCATAGACGATGTCGACCTGCGGGAGGCTGTCCAGATTGGAGATGTCGAACTCCGCTTCGGCGGTGTGCTTGCGCACGACCTGACGGTAGAAGTGCGCCTTGTTGTCCTGCATATAGCCGAGGAAGCCCAGTTCGGGCGTGCGGAAGGTGTCGGCGGTCGAGGTGTTGGTCTTGGTGACGTCGCGGCCGGCGTTGATCTGGTCGTTCAGCGAGACCAGCACGCCCTTGCCGACGGCGTCCTTGGAGCCGGCCAGCGTCACCGCGTTGTAGAGGTTGACCGGACCGTCGGCGCTGATGGCGGTGGATGGCCGCATGGCGCCGACGATCACCACCGGCTTGGTGCTCTTGACCGTCAGGTTCAGGAAATAGGCGGTTTCCTCGATGGTGTCAGTGCCGTGGGTGATGACGATGCCATCGACGTCCTTCTGCGCCAGCAACTCGTTGACCCGCTTGGCCAGCTTCAGCCAATGGTCGTTGGTCATGTTCTCGCTGGCGATCTGAAAGACCTGCTCGCCCTTGACGGTGGCGACCTTCTTCAACTCCGGCACCGCTTCGATCAGCTTCTCGACGCCGACCTTGGCGGCGGTGTAGCCGACGGTCGTGGTGCTGGTGGCGCCGGTGCCGGCGATGGTGCCGCCGGTCGCCAGGATGGTGACGTTGGGCAGCCCGTCATCGGCGAAGGCGGCGTGGGTCGCGGTTCCGCTCAGCAGCAGCGCGGCAAGTCCGGCGGCGGCCATTTTGCGGCCCATGCTGCGGCCCATGGTGCGGGTGGTGGTCTTGAACACGGCGTTCCTCTCCCATTGCGATTTTTATGGCCGGCCCGTGCCAGCCTGCGGGAGAGCGCAATCTCGTCAATTCCATTGAATGCCCTTAGTCAGCGTCATGAACGGTTTGCGGACCGAATGTGAATGCCCGTTCGAAAATCGGCGCCGCGGGCGGGAGAGTTCGCCGGCCTTGCAAACCTTCCCGCCCGCTGGCCCGCCCGCTGGCCCGCCCGTCGGCCCGCCCCGCGCCTCAGCCCCGGTCGGTGAAGTCGGTGCTGCGGGTCACCGCTTCCCAGGCGTCGATTTCCGCGATCACGGCGTCGAGCTTGGACCGGGCGCGGTTGAGGGCATCGGACCCCAGCAGAAGATGGAGCGGAGGGGTGTCGGAACGGACGGCGGCCAGGATGGCTTGTGCGGCGCGATCCGGATCGCCGAGCTGGCGCCCGGCCATGCCGTCGAAGGCGGATGACATGCGTCCGACGCTGTCGGCATAGGCTGCGTCCTCGGCGCTGCTCTTGCGGATCGAATGGTTGGACAGGAAGTCGGTGCGGAAGGCGCCGGGGGCCACCGCCGTCACTTTGATGCCAAGCGGGCCAACCTCCTGCGCGAGACTGGAGGACAATCCTTCCAAGGCGTGTTTGGCCGCCGCATAGAGGCCGGAACCGGCGCCGGGTGCCCGTCCGGCGATGGAGGTGATGTTGACGATATGCCCGGCCCCCTGGGCGCGCAGGCGGGGCAGGGCGGCGCGGACGATGCGGAAGGGCGCGAACACGTCGACCGCGAACAGCCGGGCGACCTCGTCGTCGCTGGCCTGCTCGACCGCCCCCAGCAGGCCGTAGCCCGCATTGTTGACGATCACGTCGATGCGGCCGGCGAGAGCGAAGGCCTGACCGACCGCCGCCTCGGCCGCATCGACGTCGGCGAGATCGACGGTGAGGACATGCAGGGTGCCGCGTCCTGCGGGGAGGTCCGGCCTGCCGGTGCGGACGGTGCCGACGACGGTGTCGCCCTCCGCAAGGGCCGCCTTGGCGAGCGCCAGCCCGAGGCCGCGCGAGATGCCGGTGATGAACCATGTGGTCATGGGGAGACTCCTTTCGCGGTCAGAGATACGTCCCGTGGCATGTTTACAGAATGCCCGGATTTCTGATCAGACTTGTAAGCGTGGCTGAAGAATGCTTTCTTCGGCCCATGGATCCCTTACTCTCCGGCAGCGACTACAACCAGCTTCGCGCGTTCCTCGCCGTCGGCGAGACGCTGAGTTTCAGCCGGGCGGCGGAGCGGCTGGGCGTTTCCCCGTCGGCGCTCAGCCAGCTGGTGCGCGGGTTCGAGGAGCGGGTCGGAGTGCGGCTGCTCAACCGGACCACGCGCAGCGTCGCGCTGACCGATGCCGGCGAAAATCTGCTCCGGCGCGTGCAGCCGGCCGTCTCGGAACTCGGCGATGCCATCGGGCAGGTGCGCCAGTATCGCGAGCGTCCAGCCGGCACCGTTCGCGTGCATAGTTTCCGCGCGGCGGCGGAACGCTACATCGAGCCGATGCTGGCGGACTTCGCGCGGGACTTTCCGGATGTGGTGCTGGACATCACGCTGGACGATGCGGTGGTGGATCTGGTGGCCGGCGGCTTCGATGCGGCGATCCGGATCGGCGAAGTAATCGACCGCGACATGGTGGCCGTGCGTCTCGGTCCGGATTTGCGGCAGATCGCCGCGGCGTCGCCGGATTATCTGGATCGCCATGGCCGCCCGGCGCATCCGCGCGATCTGGTTGATCATCGTTGCATCCGCTGGCGCTGGCCGGGCCATGTGATGCCTTATGCCTGGGAATTCTTCGGAAACGGGACCTGGTTCGAGGTCGCGGTCGACGGGCCGCTGATCTTCAACGACAAGGACGTGGCACTGCGTGCGACCCTCCGGGGAATCGGGATCGGCTTTTGTGTCGAGGACGCGGTGACCGGGCCTATCGCGGCGGGAGAGCTGGTTCCGCTGCTGGAGGACTGGTCCGCCGCCTTTCCCGGCCGGTTCCTGTGCTATCCGCGCCAGAGGCAGATGGCCCCGGCCCTGCGGGCCTTCATCGACGCGGTTCGCGCCGCCGCGTCCATGGCGGACAGCAAGGCGGATGCCGGGTTGGTGCAGGACGATGGTCGCCGACCTTGAATCCCGTGCCGTTGCCTGGGCAGAGTGCCGGCACTGCTTTCGATCCGAAGGAAACCGGCTTTGAAGATCCTGGGACGCACCGTCGCGCTCGCCCTGTCGCTTTTCGTGTGGGTGGCGGCCTCGGGTGAGGCCGCGGCGGAACGGCGGGTGGCGCTGGTGCTGGGCAACAGCGACTACCGCTTTGCGCCACGGCTGCCCAACCCGACCAACGATGCCAAGGCGATGGCGGAGTCCCTGCGCGCGGCCGGCTTCGAGTTGATCGGCGGGGCGCCGCAGCTCGATCTGGATCGGGCCGCAACGGAACGGGCGATCCGCAACTTCGGCGCCAAGCTGGCCGGGGCCGATGTCGGCTTGTTCTTCTATGCCGGACACGGCATGCAGGCGCGGGGCACCAATTACCTGCTGCCGGTTTCCGCCAATCTGGAGAAGGAGGCGGACGTCCGGTACGAACTGATCGACGTCGCCATGGTGCTGGACGAGATGGCGCTGGCGGAAAGCCGGCTGAACATCGTCATCCTGGACGCCTGCCGCAACAATCCCTTCGGCGGGCGCGGCATGCGTGCGGCGTCGCCGGGCCTGGCGCAGATGCAGGCCCCCGCCGGGACGATCATCGCCTATGCGACCCAGCCGGGCGCCGTGGCGGCCGATGGCGCCGGCTCCAACAGCCCCTACACCGAGGTGCTGTCGAAGGCGATGCTGAAGCCGGGCGAAGCCGTGTTCGATATCTTCAACGATGTCGGCATCGCGGTGAAGCGCAACTCCGGCGGGGTGCAGCAGCCCTGGGTTTCGGCCTCTCCCATCGAAGGGCGCTTCTATTTCCTGGGGCCGACCACGGTGGTGACGGCGCCTCCCGCCGACGCAGCGCCTGCGGCGTCGGCGGCGCCCGTGGCGAACGCCGACAAGGAGACGCTGTTCTGGGACAGCATCAAGGGCAGTTCCAACCGCGGCTTGTTCGAAGCCTATCTGAAGCAGTTCCCGCAAGGCACCTTCGCCCCCATCGCCGAGGCGCGCGTCGCCGAACTGGGCGGGACGGTGCCTGCGGAGCGGGCCCAGCTTTCGGTCGCGGCACTCGCCGCCCCGCCGGTTCCTGCTCCAGTTCCCGGCCCAACTCCTGCCCCGGCGCCGATCCCGGCCCCCTCGGCAATCCCGGCTCCGGCGGCTCCGCCGGCCCGGCCGCTCGATGTGGCGGCGATCCCCTATCTCAACGCCAAATCGCGGCAAACGTTGGCGATGTATGGGGGATTGCCCTCGCCCAAGGCGCTGGCGATCTCGACCAAGGGCAATTACGCCTATTTCTCCAACAAGTCGAACAGCCGGACCGGGGACGACGTCAAGCGCAGCGCCCTGCAATATTGCCAGTACCGTGCGGAGGAGCCCTGCACGCTCTATGCGGTCGACGATGCGGTGGTGATGGACGCCAAGGGCTTCACGCCGATGCCGGTCGAGATCCTCGGGGCCGGCCGTTTCGATCCGGCGCGCGTGCCCTTCGTCAGCGACCACACCCGCAAGGTCGGCATGGTGAACTACCAGCGCAACCCCGGCTACAAGGCGCTGGCCGTGACGCTCGCCGGCCGCTGGGCCACCGTCTGGGATCGCGACAGCGAGGAAGAGGCGAAGGACGCGGCGCTGGAGCGGTGCGAGCAGTCCGGCGGCAACCATGAGTGCATGCTCTACGCCGTAGGAGACAGGATCGTCTTCGAAGAGGTTCCGGAAGAGGAGGAAGACGAGGAAGAGGAGTGACCGAGGGCGCCGAAAGGTTGCGTCGCCATAGGTCAGTGTCTGCCCTCGGGTACCACCGGTGGAGACTACATTTGCGTCCACCGCACTGACCGTTTGTGCTCGATCATCGCCCAATGATGACGGCGTGCGCCATTGAGCCCGGGTGTATGTCTTTCGATCATTGGAAATCATCGTTTCGCCGCTGATCTGTTGTGCAATGCGACAACGGCTGCGGTTGTGACGATTCCGGGATGATCCAGACATGAACCCAAGCAAAAGCCCGAATACGGGCCAGCCAAGCGTGTTCCACACCAGCCGCCGCCGCTTCCTCGCCACCACGGCGATGGGGCTGGTGGCGCTGACGGCCTCCGGCGCCCGGGCGAAAATCCTGTTCGGCACCGGGCTGCCCTGGGATTCCGGCTCCATCGAGCCGCCCCGCCAAGTCCTTCCCGGCCCCTGGACCTTCTTCACCCCACGCGAGGGCGAACTGGTCGAGGCCATCGTCGAACGGCTGATCCCCGCGGACGACCTCAGCGTCAGCGGCAAGGATGCCGGCTGCGCCGTCTTCATCGACCGCCAGCTGTCCGGCCATTACGGCACCTCCGACCGGCTCTACATGAAGGGGCCGTTCCAGCCCGGCCTGCCGACCCAGGGCGACCAGACCGACCTGCCCCCGGCGATGAGGTACCGCCAGGGTCTGAAGGCGCTGGACGACCATTGCCGCCGGACGATGGACGGCAAGAGTTTCACCGACCTGTCGCCGGAGCAGAAGGACAAGCTGCTGACGGCGATGGAGGCGGGCGAGACAAAGTTCGACGGTCCCGTCGGTTCCGGCAGCCTCTTCAGCCTGTTGTTGCAGAACACGATGGAAGGGTTCTTCGCCGACCCGATCCATGGCGGCAACCGCGACATGGTCAGCTGGAAGATGATCGGCTTTCCCGGCACCCGGTACGACTACCGGGACCATGTGCTGAAGCACAATCAGAAATACACGTTGCCGCCGGTGTCGATCGGCGGTCGCGGCGACTGGGCCAGGAAGGGCTGAGGAATGGCGCGCAAACTTCCCCACAAGGATGTGGTGATCGTCGGCCTCGGCTGGACCGGCTCGATCATTGCGAACGAGCTGTGCGACGAAGGGCTGGACGTGGTGGCGCTGGAGCGCGGCCCCTGGCGCGACACCGCCACCGACTTCAACATCGGCTATGCCCCGGACGAGCTGCGCTACAACTCGCGCCAGGAGCTGATGCTGCGCCCGGCGCAGACCACGGTCACCGCCCGCAACAACGCCGACCAGACGGCGCTGCCGATGCGGCAGTTCGGCTCCTTCCATCCCGGCAACGGCGTCGGCGGCGCCGGTGTGCATTGGGCCGGCATCACCTGGCGGTTCTCGCCCGCCGACTTCCGGTTGCGCTCTCATTTTACTGAGCGTTATGGCGCTCAGGCCATACCGGATGACATGACGATCCAGGACTGGGGCCTGACCTATGAGGACATGGAGCCCTATTACGACAGGTTCGAGTATCTGGCCGGCGTGTCGGGCAAGGCCGGCAACCTGAACGGCCAGATCCAGGAGGGCGGCAATCCGTTCGAAGGGCCGCGCAAGCGCGAGTTCCCCAACCCGCCGATGATGCAGACCTACGGCCCCACCCTGTTCGCCGAGGCGGCGGCCAAGATGGGCTACAAGCCCTTCCCGATCCCGTCCTCGCTGCTGTCGCGCACCTACACCAACCCGCTGGGCGTGACGATGGGGCAATGCACCTTCTGCGGTTTCTGCACCAATTACGGCTGCGCCAACTATTCGAAGGCGAGCGCCCAGACGACCGTGCTGCCGGTGCTGATGCGCAAGTCCAACTTCGAGCTGCGCACCCTGTGCGAGGTGCTGAAGGTCAATCTGGACTCCACCGGCAAGAAGGCGACCGGCGTCACCTATGTCGACACCTCGGGCGAAGAGCTGGAGCAGACGGCCGATCTGGTGATCCTCTGCGCCTTCATGCTGGACAATGTGCGGCTGATGCTGCTGTCCGGCATCGGCAAGCCTTACGACGTCAGCACCGGCACCGGCGTGGTGGGGCGGAATTTCTGCTACCAGATGGCCAATCAGGTCGTCGGTTTCTTCGATCCCGCCAAATACAACTTCAACAACTTCATCGGCGGCGGCGCCACCGGCATGGCGATCGACGAGCTGAACAACGACAATTTCGACCATGGGCCGCTGGGATTCCTCGGCGGCGGCAGCACGCGCTGCGCCCCCATCGGGGCGGAACCGATCTCCAAGCGACCGACGCTGCCGGGCACCCCGGCCTGGGGGTCGGGCTGGAAGAAGGCGATGAGGGACAGCTATCTCAGCAATCTCAGCGTCGGCTGCGAGGCCAGCAGCTATGCCAACCGCGGCAATTTCCTCGACCTCGATCCCACCTACACCGACCGTCTCGGCCGGCCGCTGATGCGCATCACCTTCGACTTCCCCGAGAACGACGTGAAGATGTCGGCCTACGTCACCAAGAAGGTCGGGGAGATCGTCCGCGCCATGGGGGCGCAGCAGAGCGTCGAGTATCCGCGCACCGGGCCCTGGTCGACGGTTCCCTACCAGTCCACCCATGTGGTCGGCGGCACGGCGATGGGTGCCGATCCCTCCACCAGCGTGGTGAACCCGTTCCTGCAAAGCTGGGACGTGCCGAACGTCTTCACCGTCGGGGCGAATGTCTTTCCGCAGAATTCAGGCTTCAACCCGACCGGAACGGTGGGGGCGCTGGCCTTCCGCGCGGCGGATGCGATCCGCAGCCGTTACCTGAAATCCCCCGGCCCCTTGGTGCACGCATGACCAGGAACCGTCTCGCCATCGCCGCGGCCCTGCTGGTCACGGCGTCATTCAGCGTCATTGCCGCCGTCATGACGCCGGCCCTCGCCGACGACCAGGACTTCACCCTGATCGAGCGCGGCCGCTATGTCGCCACTGCCGCCGACTGCGTCGCCTGCCACAGCGTGCCGGGTGGCAAGCCCTATGCCGGCGGAACGGCCTTGCAGACCCCTTTCGGCACGCTGGTCGCTCCCAACATCACGCCGGACCGCGAGACCGGCATCGGCAACTGGACCGAGGAGGATCTGCGGCGAACCCTGCGCGAGGGCGTCGGCCGCGGCGGCAAGCGGCTCTACCCCGCCATGCCCTATCCCGCCTACACCCGGATGACCGACGACGACATCCATGCGCTGTGGGTCTATCTCCAGACGCTGGAGTCGGTGAGCAATGCGGTGGAAGCCAACCAGCTGCCCTTCCCCTTCAACATCCGGCTGCTGATGGCGGGCTGGAACCTGCTGAATTTCGAACCTTCGGGCTTCAAGCCCGACCCGCAGAAGTCGGAGGAGTGGAACCGCGGCGCCTATCTGGTCCAGGCGCTGGGCCATTGCGGCACCTGTCACACGCCGAAGAGCGCGCTGGGGGCCGACGACAACGACCGCGCCTTGCAGGGTGCCAACCTACAGGCTTGGTATGCACCGTCGATCACTGCGGACAAGCGGCAGGGCATCGGCAACTGGTCGGTTGACCAGCTGACCGCCTATCTGAAGACCGGGGCGAACCACCAGTCGCTCGCCTCCGGCCCGATGGCGGAGGAGATCCAGAACTCCAGCTCCAAGATGACCGATGCCGATCTCAAGGCCATCGCGACCTATCTGCTCGACCGGACGCCGCCCGCGGGGAAGGCGCCGGTGCCGCTGGCGGCGGATGACGCGCGGATGAGGACGGGCGGGGCCGTCTATACCGACACCTGCATGGCCTGCCACGGCGGCGACGGCAAGGGCCAGACCTTCCTGTTTCCGACCTTGGCCGGCAGCGGTCTGGTGCAGGCCGACGACCCGGCGACGCTGATCCGGCTGGTGCTGGACGGCTCCCGCGCGGTGGCGACCGACGACCGTCCGACCGGACCGGCGATGCCGCCGCTCGGCTGGCGGCTGACCGATGCCGACGTGGCGGCGGTCGTCACCTACATCCGCAACAGCTGGAGCAATGCCGCCCCGCCGGTCAGTGCCGGGGATGTGGCGAAGGTGCGCAAGACGCTGGCCCAGGCGAACTGACGGGGGCGGGGCAGCGGCGGCGAACCGGCCGCCGCTGCCCGTTCTCCGGGACGATGGAGGTGTCGCACCGTCTCTGGCGATTTGCGCCGTCATGGTGGACACTGAGCGCCAGTCGGAGATGGACCGGGACTGATGGAATGAGCGGGTGGCGGAGCGTGCCGGCGTCGTGGGTGGCGCGGAACCGGTCCAAGCTGGTGCATGCCTTGCGGATGACCGCCTCCACCCTCGCAACCTTCGCGCTGGCGGAGGTGCTGGACCTGCCGCAGGGCTTCTGGGCCGTCATCACCGCGCTGATCGTGACCCAAAGCAATGTCGGCGGCTCGCTGAAGGCGGCGCTGGACCGCTTCGTCGGATCGCTGGTTGGCGTTGCCTATGGCGGGGCGATTGCCATGCTGATCCCGCACACGGACGGGCTGGCGCGTGCCGCGGCACTGCTTGCGGCGGTGGCGCCGCTGTCCTACTTGGCCGCCAAGTCGGCCGGCTTCCGCATCGCACCGATCACCGCGATCATCGTGCTGCTGGGCAGCGCCGGAGCCAGCCTCGGCCCCCTCAGCTTCGCCACCGACCGCATGCTGGAGGTCGGGCTCGGCTGCATCGTCGGCATTCTGGTGTCGCTGCTGGTGGTGCCGGCCCGCGCCTCGCGCTCCGTGCTGGACACGGCGGCGGAGGCGGCGCGGCTGATGGCCGAGCAATTGGATGCGTTGGCGGTCACCGACGACGCTTCCCAGGCCATCATGAACCGGCTCGTGGTGCGGACCCGGCAAGCCCTGACCCGGCTGGAAACCCTGGTGGGCGAGGCCGCGCGGGAGCGGCGGAGCCGGCTGGCCGACATGCCCGACCCCGATCCGCTGCTGCGCACGCTGATGCGGCTGCGGCACGACGTGGTGATGCTGCGCCGCGCGGTGGGGGAGCCCCGGCAGGATATCGCCGACCGTGACGTCTGCCCCGACTGGACACCGGTCGCGGCGGCGGGAGCGTCCACCCTGCGCGGTCTGGCCGACGCCCTCGCCACCGGCCAGCCGCCCGACCGCTCGACGGCGCTCGCCGATGCGCTGGCGGGCTACCGGGCCGGCATCGACCGCACGCGGGCGGAAAGGCGGACGCGCGACATGCCGACCGACTGGCTGTGGCGGATGTTCGGCACCGGCTTCGCGCTGGAGCAGTTCCGCCGCAACCTGGACGACCTCGTCGAACGGACGGCTGACTTCGCCGCCCATCGGTAGGCCGCTGCCACCGGACGGCGAAAGGGCCGGCACCGCGAGGATGCCGGCCCTGGCCGTTTCAACAAGTCCGGGCTTGCCCGGTCAGCGGTCGCCCAGATCGTGTTCGATCTCGGTCACCAGCCGTTCGGCGCAGTGCAGCGCCCGCTGGCGGTCGTCGTCGCTCATCCCCTGCATGGGGTCGGACTGGGCCGGAAAGGACTCCGACCGGCAGAGCCGGCGGCCCGAGGCGCAGACCATCACTTCATAGTGGCGGCTGTCCTCGTTGAACAGGCACTCGGACTCGAAGCCCTTGGCGTCGGTTTCGGCCCACATGATCGTCTTGCTCATCGTCCGGCTCCTTTTGGTCTGGGTCGGGCTGGTGTTATCTGGCGTTCGCCATSGCGACGGCGGTGTCGSYCATSCGGTTGGAGAAGCCCCACTCGTTRTCGTACCAKGYCATGAYGCGRACGAARTTGCCGTCGATGACCTTGGTCTCGTTCAGCGCGAAGRTCGAGCTGTGCGSGTCGTGGTTGAARTCSGWCGAMACCAGCTCCTCGKYRTAGGCSYCCAGCACGCCYTTCAGCGRGCCGTTGGCGGCSTCRSRGATCGCCTTGRYGATCTCYTCGACCGAGGTGGCGCGCYTGGMSGTGAACTTGAAGTCGACGACCGACACGTTCGGKGTSGGMACGCGCATGGCGGTGCCGTCCAGCTTGCCCTTCAGCTCCGGCAGGACCTTGCCGACGGCCTTGGCGGCACCGGTCGAAGTCGGGATCATGTTCAGGGCCGCRGCGCGGGCGCGGTGCAGGTCCTTGTGGTTGGTGTCGACGATCCGCTGGTCACCCGTGTAGGAGTGGATCGTCGTCATGAAGCCCTTTTCGATGCCGACGAGGTTGTTCAGCACGAAGGCCACCGGGGCCAGGCAGTTGGTGGTGCAGGACGCGTTCGAGACGATCCGGTGCTCGGCGGTCAGCTTGTCGTGGTTGACGCCGTAGACGACGGTGATGTCCTCGTCGGTGGCCGGGGCCGAGATCAGCACCTTCTCGGCGCCGGCTTCCAGATGCTTGGYGGCATCGGCGCGCTTGGTGAAGATGCCCGAGCATTCCATGGCGATCTSGAYGCCCAGATCCTTCCACGGCAGCTTGGCCGGGTCACGCTCCTGSACGACCTTGATGGAGTGGCCGTTGACGATCAGCACGCCATTTCCGTTTTCATCGGCACCGGTCTCGATGGTGCCGGGGAAGCGGCCGTGGACGCTGTCGTACTTCAGCAGGTGGGCATTGGCCTTCAGATCGGCGAGGTCGTTGATCGCCACGACCTCCACGTCCTTGCGGCCGCTCTCGTAGATGGCGCGCAGAACCAGACGGCCGATGCGGCCGAACCCATTGATCGCTACCCGTACAGCCATGATGTGCTCCAGTCGTTCGGTTGCGGTCCCGTGCCGGTTGGGGCGGTGACCTGATTCAACCGGGGAATGCGGGTTTCAGCCCGCAGGAATTGCAATTTAAGGGCGTTCTTTTGCCTTCATGCCGGAACGGCGCGCGGCGACATCGCATCCAGCCACGCCGGCAGGGCGTCGCGGCTGGTCAGCTCGCTGAAGCGGTCCTCCACCCCGGCGGCAGCCAGGGCGGCGATGGTGTCGTCACCGGCCGCCACCGACCGCAGGCCGGCATCGCGGGTGCGCCGGGCGATGAACCATGCGAGCGCGTTGGTGCCGCCGTCGAAGGGGGCGATTTCATAAACCCCGAGCGGTCCCGTCCACACCACGGTGCGGGCGCCCTCGACGCAGGCGGTCAGCCGCGCCGCCGTCGCCGGCCCGATGTCGAGCACCATGTCCTCCGGCCCGATGGCAGCGCAGGGGACGACGCGGTCTTCCACCCCGTTTTTCGCTTCGGTCGCCACCACCACGTCGACCGGCAGCAGCAGCTCGCAACCGCAGGCCTTCGCCCGGTCCAGCAGCTTGCGGGCCTCGTCGATCAGCCCGTAATCGCACAGCGAGGCGCCCATGTCGGTGCCGGTCGCCGCCAGGACGCTGTTGGCGATGCCGCCGCCCAGCGCCAGAACGTCGACCCGCGTCACCAGCCGGATCAGCAGATCCAGCTTGGCGGACAGTTTCGCACCGCCGACGATGGCGCAGACCGCGTGATCGGATCGTCCCGCCTTGCGGGCGGGGGTGAACAGGGTTGACTGCGCCGGCCCGCTCGCATCACGACCACCCGTGATCAGATGCAGCCGGCCGGTCAGTCGGGGGGCCAGATTGCCTCGGACATCGGTCGTAAGCATGATGCTTGTCCTTTCCTTCGAACCAGTCTTGTTCTTCGTTCTTTGCTGTTCAGGCGGTCCGGATCGGTCCGGGGCCAGAGTGTGTCGTGCAAGGCTTCGGTGGGGACGCGGCGGCGCGGCGGGTTTCGCGGTAGAGGATCAGCAGTCCGCTGCCGATCACCACGGTGGCGCCGACGATCACATGCGGGGCCGGCACGTCGCCCCAGACCAGCCAGCCGAGGATCGTCGCGTAGATCAGGCTGGCATAGCTGAAGGGGCCGACCACCACCGCCCGGGCCAGCGAATAGGCCCGCGTGCTGAAATACTGTGCTCCGCCGCCGGCAATCCCCATTCCCGCCATCAGCACCAGCGCATGGCCGTCCGGCGTCGTCCAGCCGAACGGCAGGGCCAGCGCGCTGAGCAGGGTCGAGACCACGGTGAAATAGAAGACCGTCGTCACCGGCTTCTCCGTACGGCCCAGCTGGCGCATGGCGATCATCGCCAGCGCGTAGCAGACGGCGGCGGTCAGCGCCACCAGCGCCCCGCGGTCGAGCATGCCGGCGCCGGGCTGGACCATGATCAGCACCCCGGCGAAGCCGACCGCCACCGCACCCCAGCGGAAGGCGCCGACCCTCTCTCCCAGCAGCGGAACCGAGAGGGCGGTTAGGAACAGCGGGGCGGAGTAGGAGATCGCCACCGCATTGGCCAGCGGCATCAGGTGATAGGCCCAGAACAGCAGCACCATCGATGCCAGCCCGACGATGGCCCGCCACAGATGCCCCTGCCAATGGTCGGTGTGCAGGCAGCTCCGGCCGCCCGCCGCGGCGACCATGGCGACCGCCGGCAGCAGGGCGAACAGGTTGCGGAAGAAGGTGACCTCGCCCAGCGGGTAGCTCTCCGCCAGGATCTTGGCGAGCGCGTTCATGATCGTCATCAGGGCCATCGCCAGCAGCATCGACAGGATGCCGAGCCGGACGTTTTCCGGCGGTTTGGCGGCGGCGCTCGTAGGGACCTGTTCCATGATGACGCTTTCCTGCCCAGGGAGGTCTCCCCCTCCCGTTCCGGGAGAGGGAGAAGTGCCGGCGTCTGCTGCGCTTACGCCGCCCGTTCCAACTGCTCTGCTGCAATCACGCCCAGCGTGTGGCGGGCGATCATCCGTTCCTCGTCGGTCGGGATGATGAAGACCGGCACGCGGCTCTCCTGGGCGGAGATGCGGGTCGCCTTCGCCCGGTTGGCCGCCGGGTCGATGGCGACGCCGAGCCAGGACAGCTTCTCCGCCACCCGCGACCGCACCAGCGTGGAGTTCTCGCCGACGCCGGCAGTGAAGACCACCGCATCCAGTCCGCCCATCGAGCCAGCCAGCGCCGCCACCTGCTTGGCGACGTTGTGGCAGAACAGCTCCACCGCCTCGGCAGCGGCCGGCAGGTCGGAGCTTTCCAGGTCGCGCATGTCGTTGGAAATGCCCGAGACGCCCAGCATGCCCGACTTGTGGTAAAGCAGCTTCTCCAGCTCGTCGGCGCCGTAGCCCTTCTCGCGCATCAGATAGATCAGCACGCCGGGATCGATGGTGCCCGGCCGGGTGCCCATCGGCACGCCGTCCAGCGCGGTGAAGCCCATGGTGGTGTCGACGCTGTGCCCGCCGCGCATGGCGCACAGGCTGGCGCCGCTGCCGAGATGGCAGACCACCACATGGGCGTCGGCCAGTTCCGGCGCCACCTGGGGCAGGCGGTGGGCGATGTACTCGTAGCTCAGCCCGTGGAAGCCGTAGCGGCGGATGCCCTCCGCCGTCAGTTCGCGCGGGATGGCGAAGGTCTGCGACTGCCAGGGCTGGGTCTGGTGGAAGGCGGTGTCGAAGCAGGCGACCTGCGGCAGCGACGGGTAGACCTGGGCCAGCGCCCGCATGGCGGCGATGTTGTGCGGCTCATGCAGGGGAGCGAGCGGGATCAGCTCCTCCAACTGGTCGAGCACCGCCGGGGTGACGCGGACGGGGGCCGAGAAGCGGGTGCCGCCGTGGACGACGCGGTGGCCGGCGGCCACCAGCGTGGCGCCCTTCAGCGTGTCGCCGATCCAGTCGAGCAGATGGTGGAGCAACTCCGGACGGCCCGGATTCTCCCCGTCGGCCCAGCTGTGGTCGGCGATCTTATGGCGGGCGGCATCCTTCGCCTCGAAACGGGGCGCGGTGCCGATGCCGGAGATCTGGCCGGTGACGACCGGCTCGATCTCGGTGGCGCTGCCACCCTGGAAGACGCAGAATTTCAGGCTGGAGGAACCCGCATTGATGACGAGGCAGGCGTCCTCGCTGGAGTTTGACAGTGCGACCATGACGGAAAGTCCTATTCGGCGGCCAGCGCGAGCTTCGGCTGGCGTTTGGCGGCGGCGACCAGCGAGGCGACGGCGCAGGAGGCGAGCCGGGCCCGCACATTGTCGGCGCGGCTGGTGAGGATGACCGGCACCTTGGCGCCCAGCACAATGCCGGCGAGGTCGGCATTCGCCAGGAAGGACAGCTGCTTGACCAGCATGTTGCCGGCCTCCAGATCGGGCGCAAGCAGGATGTCCGGCTGGCCGGCGACCGGGGAGACGATGCCCTTGGTGCGGGCGGCTTCGGCGGAGATGGCGTTGTCGAAGGCCAGCGGACCGTCGAGGATGCCGCCGGTGATCTGGCCGCGGTCGGCCATCTTGCAGAGTGCTGCCGCTTCCAGCGTGGTGTTGATCTTCGGGTTGATCGTCTCGACCGCCGACAGGATGGCGACGCGCGGGGTGGCGACGCCCAGCACCTTGGCAAGGTCGATGGCGTTCTGGACGATGTGGACCTTGTCCTCCAGCGTCGGGTAGATGTTGATCGCCGCGTCGGTGATCAGCAGCGTCTTGGAGTAGGTCGGCACATTCATCAGGAAGACGTGGCTGATACGGCTGGCGGTGCGCAGGCCGGTTTCCTTCTTCACCACCTCGCCCATCAACTCGTCGGTGTGCAGGCTGCCCTTCATCACCGCTTCGGCCTCGCCGGTGCGGGCCAGCGCCACGGCAGCTGCCGCGGCGGCGCGGCTGTGGGTGGCGTCGACGATGCGGTAACGGGCGATGTCCAGCCCGCCGGCCGCGGCGACCTTGCGGATGAGCGCTTCCGGCCCGACTAGGATCGGCTCGATCAGCCCGGCCTCTGCCGCCTCGACGGCGCCCTGGAGCGAGCTGGCATCGCAGGGATAGGCGACGGCGGTGACCACCGGCGGCAGCTCGTCGCACTTGGCGAGCAGGGCGTCGTGCTTGTCGTGGCGGATCATCTGGATCTGCGGCAGCTCATGCGCCGGGCGGGCGACCTTCTGGGTCGGGGCGACCACCTCGGCGGTGCCCAGCACGACGATCTCGCCATCCTGGTTGGTGCAGACGCAGTCGAAGACGACGACGTTCTTGGCCGGACGCTTCTCGATCACGGTGACGGTGGCGGTGACGATGTCGCCCAGGCCCACCGGGCGGCGGAACTGCAGGCTTTGGCCGGCATAGAGCGAGCCGGCGCCCGGCAGGTAGGTGCCCAGCACGCCGGAGATCAGCGAGCCCGACCACATGCCGGGACCGATCACCTTCTGGAACCGGCTGTCGGCGGCGAATTTCGGGTCGAGATGGGCCGGGTTGATGTTGCCTGACACGGTGGCGAACAGCTCCACATCCATCAGGGTGAGCTGGCGCGACAGGCTGGCCGACTGGCCGATCTGGATTTCGTCAAAGGTCACATTCTCGACGACGGCGCAGGCGCCGTTGCCGGAAGCTTCACCACTGGCACGCATTTTTGAACACTCCGGTTGACCGGGTCGAGCGAGCGGCCCGTTTTCTTCGGTCCGAAGGGGCGGCGTCGGGAGGGGACGGAAAGGGAGGCCGTCCAGTGTGTCGTCCGAGGTCGTCGCCCGTTTTGCGCCAGCGTTCTGCGCCGCGCCGGGAACCTTAGATATATTAATATATTAACTGTGCATCGCAACATGGAACCGTCGAAAAGCCCGGCCCTTGACACTATGCCGCAGGTGGCTCGGAGCCGATTTCTGCGGGATGGCCGGGCGGGGCTTCCCCCTCCTCCCGGGGAGAGACGGGAGGAGGGGGCACAACGGCGGGACGTCTCAGCGATCAAGGGCGCCCGCCGCCCGTCCTTGAAGTCCCTTCAGGGGCAGTCCTTGCCGTCGTGATCGCCTCTCCGGGGGCAGGAGAGGGGGCGGAGGATTGCCGGGCAGGGGACTTCAGGAAGCTCGTGGAACTCAGGCCTTGAGGATGCCGCGGCCGGCGAAGCGGGATGCTGCGCCGAGCTGCTCCTCGATGCGGATCAGCTGGTTGTACTTGGCCAGACGGTCCGAACGGCTCAGCGAGCCGGTCTTGATCTGGCCGCAGTTGGTGGCGACCGCCAGGTCGGCGATGGTGCTGTCCTCGGTCTCGCCCGAGCGGTGCGACAGAACGGCGGTGTAGCCGGCCTTGTGCGCCATATCGACCGCTTCCAGCGTTTCCGACAGCGTGCCGATCTGGTTCACCTTCACCAGGATCGAGTTCGCCACACCTTGGCGGATGCCTTGGGCCAGACGCTTCGGATTGGTGACGAACAGATCGTCGCCGACCAGCTGCACCTTGCTGCCGATGGCGTCGGTCAGCGCCTTCCAGCCTTCCCAGTCGTCTTCCGCCATGCCGTCCTCGATCGAGATGATCGGGTAGCGGCCGGCCAGATCGGCCCAGTAGGCGACCATCTGYTCGGGCGACAGCGACTTGCCTTCRCCGGCCAGCTCGTACTTGCCGTTCTTGAAGAACTCGGTCGAGGCGGCGTCGAGCGCCAGCATGACGTCGTCGCCCGGCTTGTAGCCGGCGGCCTCGATGGCCTTCATGACGAAGCCGAGCGCCTCGTCGGTCGASCCGATGTTGGGGGCGAAGCCGCCCTCGTCGCCGACATTGGTGTTGTGGCCGGCRTCCTTCAGCTTCTTCTTCAGCGACTGGAARATCTCGGAMCCCATGCGGATGGCGTCGGCKCCGGTCTCGGCACCCACCGGCATGATCATGAATTCCTGGATGTCGATGGGGTTGTCGGCATGGGCGCCGCCGTTGATGATGTTCATCATCGGCACCGGCAGCAGCGAGGCGAAGGCGCCGCCGACATAGCGGTAGAGCGGCAGGCCGGCATCCTCGGCGGCGGCGCGGGCGACCGCCAGCGACACGCCCAGGATSGCGTTGGCGCCGAGMCGGCYCTTGTTCTCSGTGCCGTCSAKSTCGATCATCGYMAKGTCGAKSMCGCGCTGGTCGKCGGCRTCCAKRCCGRYSAGCGCSTYGKASAKYTCRCYGTTGACSGAYTSGACSGCCTTCAGCACGCCCTTGCCGCCGAAGCGGGACTTGTCGCCGTCGCGCAGCTCGACCGCCTCRTGGGCGCCGGTGGAGGCGCCCGACGGCACCGCGGCGCGGCCGAAGGCGCCGCTGTCCAGCGCAACGTCGACTTCCACGGTCGGGTTGCCGCGGCTGTCGAGGATTTCGCGGGCGTGAATCTCGGTGATGACGCTCATGATCGGTCGATCCTTCGAGGAATGGCAGCCGCGTTGTCTCGCAGGCCGCGTTTTAAGGCGCGCAGGCTTGATAGCCCCGACGTACGGGCGATGCAATATCTGCTTCGGCTTACAACCCCGCGCGGATGCGCGGATTCGAGCCGGAAATCAGAGAAATCCTTCCACCATCGCGGCGAATTCGGCCGGGCGTTCGGCGTGAAGCCAATGCCCGACGCCGTCGATCATGCGGATGTCCGCCTTGGGGAAATGGCGGCGGATGGCGTCGTGATGCTCCGGCTGGATGTAGTCCGACGCGCCGCCGCCGATGAACAGCGCCGGTCCGTCATAGCGGGCGCCGCCGAAATCGGGGAAGCCGATCAGCCCGGTCATGTTCGTGGCGATGGAGTCGAGATTGATCCGCCAGGAGAAGGCGCCGTTCTCCAGCACCAGATTCTGCATCAGGAAGGAGCGCAGCGGCGCCTCCGGAACGGCATCGGCCAGCTGCGCCTCGACCTCCGGCCGGCGTGTGGCCCCCTCCAGCTTCGCGGCCTTCATCGCGGCGACGAAGGGGGCGTGGGTGTGGGTGTAGGAGACCGGGGCGATGTCGGCGACCACCAGCCGCTCCACCCGGTCGGGATGGGCAAGCGCCAGCGCCATGGCGGTCTTGCCGCCCATCGAATGACCGACGATTGTGGCGCGGGCGAAGCCGCGGTCGTCGAGGAAACGCAGCACGTCGGCTGCCATCTCCGGATAGCTCATGCCTTCGGCCCAGGGCGCGCCGCCATGATTGCGCAGGTCGAGCGCATAGACCCGCCGCGATTCGCCGAAGCGGCGGGCCAGGGTCTGCCAGTTGCGGGCCGAGCCGAACAGGCCGTGCAGGACCAGCATCGGCGTTCCGCCATTGGCTTCGCCGGCTTCCAGATAGGTCAGGGGGAGGGCTTGCTGCGGCATGTCGGTGCTTTCGGCCTGTGATGTCGGAAGATGCGTTCTGGACGAATGCGGGTCGCGATCCTATGACGAACGCGGCCGCATCGCTAGGATGCCGCCGGGCATCATCCGCATCACAGAAGCGACCCTGCCATCGTGTTCCGTCATATCCTGTCCGTCGGCGGCCTGACCCTGGCCAGCCGGGTGCTCGGTTTCCTGCGCGACGTGCTGACCGCGGCGCTGCTCGGCGCCGGGCCGGTCGCCGACGCGTTCTTCGTCGCCTTCCGGCTGCCGAACCACTTCCGCGCCCTGTTCGCCGAGGGCGCCTTCAACTCCGCCTTCGTGCCGCTGTTCTCGGGCAAGCTGGTGCAGGACGGCGTAGCATCCGCCCGCCGCTTCGCCGACGAGGTGATGACCCTGCTGGTCATCGTGCAGATGGTGTTGCTGCTGGCTGTGCTGGCCTTCATGCCGCAATTCATGACGGTCTTCGCCCCCGGCTTCGCCGACGAACCGGAGAAGTTCCGGCTGGCCGTGCTGTTCACCAGCATCACCTTCCCCTACCTGCTGCTGATCTCACTGGTCTCGCTCTATGGCGGCGTGCTGAACAGCATGAGCCGCTTCGGCTCGGCCGCCGCCGCACCCATCCTGATGAATCTGTGCCTGATCGCGGCGCTGGTGATCGGCACGCCGCTGATGCCGACGGCCGGGCATGCGCTGTCCTGGGGCGTGCTGGCGTCGGGCGTCGCGCAATTCCTCTATCTGGCCTGGGACGCAAGGCGGGCCGACATGACCCTGCGGCCGGTGATGCCGCGCCTGTCGCCCGACGTGAAGCGCTTTCTGAAGGTCCTGGGTCCGGCGGCACTGGGGTCCGGACTGACTCAGATCAGCCTGTTCGCCGACACGCTGATCGCCTCGGCCCTGCCGACCGGGGCGGTGTCCTACCTCTATTATGCGGACCGGCTGAACCAATTGCCGCTGGGGGTCATCGGCATCGCCGTCGGGACCGTTCTGCTCCCGGAAATGTCCAAGCGGATCAAGAGCGGCGACGAGGCCGGCGCGGTCGACAGCCAGAACCGCGCCATCGAGCTGTCGCTGGTGCTGACCCTTCCGGCCGCCATCGCCTTCCTGGTGGCGGGCACGCCGATCCTGTCGGTGCTGTTCCAGCGCGGTGCTTTCGGCCCGTCGGACGCCGCGGCCTCCGCCCTCACCCTGCAAGCCTATGCGCTGGGCCTGCCGGCCTTTGTGGTGATCCGCAGCCTCGTCAACGGTTTCTATGCCCGCCACGACACGGCGACGCCGGTTCGGGTGGCGCTGGCGGCGGTCGGCATCAATGTGGCGTTGAAGCTGGCGCTAATGGGGCCGCTGGCCCAGGTCGGGCTGGCGGTCGCCACCTCCGTCGGCGCCTGGGTCAATGCCGGGCTGCTGGCGCTGCTGCTGCACCGCCGCGGCCTGTTCCGGGCGGATGCGCGGTTGACCCGCAACCTGCCGCGCATGGCCATCGCCGCCGTCGCCATGGCGGGCGCCCTGTGGCTGGCGACCGAGCGGCTCGCCCCCTGGCTGGGTGCCGTCGGCGTGGCGGAGCGGCTGGGCGGCCTGCTGGTGCTGGCGGCGGTCGGGCTGACGGTCTATGCCGTGGCTGCCGTGCTGCTGGGGCTGGTGCGGCGCAGCGACCTCAGCCGCCTGCGCCGCCGCCGGGCGAAGGCGTAAGTTGGGGGGGGAGCTTTGTCGTCGTGTTGCTTTGTCGGGCAAGATTTGCACGGATGTCACGGATTTGGACACGGATTACACGGATTTCTCTTCTTGATTTGCCTTGCTGCGGGCTGCCGGTGGGTCTGCACGCTGCAGTGAAGCGATCCGTGACATCCGTGTCGATCTTGCCGAACACGCCTGCTCCTCTCCAAGTATCCTCCTGCCTCACCCCTCTGTCTGCAAAGGCCGCTCCGGATCGGCGCTCCATTCCGACATCGAGCCGTCATAGAGCCGCACGCCGGGCACGCCGGCGATCTCGCTGAGCGCGAACCAGGACACCGAGGCGAGGTGGCCGGTGTTGCAGAAGGTGATGGGCTGGTCGCGCAAGGGCAGAGCGGCCCGGTCGGCCATCGCCTTCACCGCGTCGGGCGTGGCGAAGCGGTGTTCGGCCGCCGAGAAGAGCGGGGCGATGTCCAGGTTGACGGCGCCCGGGATGGTGCCGGGAGCGCGGGCCTGCGGGCTCTTGGCCTTGCCGGCGAACTGCTCGGCCGACCGCGCATCGTGCAGCGGTGTGCCGCCGGCCTTCACGGCTGCTTCGACATCCTCCACGGTGGCGCGCAGGCCGGCGCGCGGGTGGGGGACGAAGCCGGTCGGCTTGCGCACCGCCGGCTCGGGCGTCACCGGTCCGCCGTCGGCGATCCAGGCGGCGAAACCGCCGTCCAGCACCGACACCGCGTCATGGCCCAGCATCTTGAAGGTCCAGTAGACGCGGGTGGCGTTGCCCATGTCGGACGCGTTGGCACCGGCCGCGACCAGTACCACATGATCGCCGTTGCCGATCCCCAGCCCGCCGATCAATCCCGCCAGAACCCCCGGGTCCGGCAGCATCCCGGCCCCGCCACCGACTACAGTCCGCCAGCCGGCCGTTGCGTAGTCGGAATGAACCGCTCCCGGAACGAAGCCGCCGGCGGGCGGGGTTCGCACGTCGAGGACGACGATGCCGGGGCTGTCGAGCCGGCCTTTCAGCCAGGACGCGTCCACAAGCGGGGAAATGCTGCTGTCGGTCATCAGGGTGAACCCGGTTCCGGTTGGTCGGTTGCCTTGCCCTGCCGTGATCGTTGCTCAGTCGCAACGGATTGCCCGGCAGGCCGGCGGATGCCCGCCCGGCGGGCTGCCGGTAGGGGCGAAACAGTGTGGGCGAAGCGCCGGTGCGGGAAAAGCCCAATCTTGTCGCAATCCCGGCCGGTCGGTGGCGTTGCCGGCTAACCCGTCCGGGGTGTAGGATGTTCCGTTCGTATAGGAAGGCGCCCCTTTCCGGCGCGGGAGCTTGGACAGCCATGGCCAACATCGACGACCTGCTCGGCGCGCCCGATCCCAACGACGGCGACGCCTCGTCCTTCGCCATCGGCGACGCGCCGGTGGAGATCAAGGTCGTCATCGGCACCGCCATGCTCCGCGTCCGCGACCTCCTGAAGCTGGGCCGCGGCGCCGTCGTGGAACTGGACCGCCATCTGAAGGACCCGACCGACGTTTATGTCGAGGGCGTGCTGGTCGCCCGCGGCGAGGTCGCGATCATCGACGACAAGATCGGCGTCACCCTGACCGACTTCATCAAGTCCAGCCGCGAATGGAAGCGTTAATCCCGCTCCTTTCCCTTTATCGATGCTTCATTCGGTAGCAGCCCCGCTTGCGCTGGCGTCTTGACGGCGGGCGATGGCTTCTGGTGTCGTTGTGTCCGGTCGTGGGAAGTGCCGTCGCCGACGGCGTCGCCGGCCCGGAGAGCGAAGCCATGCCCCACACCGCCGTCTCCCCCTGCCTGCCGCGCCACTTTTCAAATCCCCATGCCGACCATGAGCGGGTCTACGGCCCGTCGGAACGCGCGATCCTCAGCCGTGCCGCCTTCGAAGGGGCGATGGCAGAGATCGGTGCCTGGCCCGGCTACACGCCCACCCCGCTGCGCTCCCTGCCGGGTCTGGCGCGGGAGGCCGGGATCGACCGCCTCTGGTACAAGGACGAAAGCGCCCGCTTCGCGCTCGGCAGCTTCAAGGCGCTGGGTGGGGCGTACGCCGTGCTGCGGCTGCTGGCGCGGGAGGTGACGGCGCGGGTGCCCGGCGTGCCGGTGACGGCGTTGGATCTCGTCGTCGGCCGCTATGCCAAGGTGACGCGGACGCTGACCGTCACCACCGCCACCGACGGCAACCATGGCCGCTCGGTCGCCTGGGGCGCGCAGGTGTTCGGCTGCAATTGCGTGGTGTATGTGCCCGCCGCCTGTACGCCCGGCCGCCGTGCCGCCATCGAGGCGTACGGGGCGCGGGTGGTGGTGGTGGACGGGCCGTACGACGAGGCGGTGCGCCGTGCCGCCGCCGACGCGGCGGAGCAGGGCCGGTTCGTCGTCTCCGACACCTCCTACACCGGCTATATGGATGTGCCGCGCGACGTGATGCAAGGCTACACCGTGATGGTGGAGGAGGCGATTACGCAGCTTCCCGCCAGCGAACGGCCGACCCACGTCTTCGTGCAGGGCGGCGTCGGCGCGCTGCCCGCCGCGGTCTGCGGCCATCTCTGGGAAAGCTGGGGACGCCAGCGCCCGCGCTTCGTGGTGGTGGAGCCGCACAGCGCCGACTGCCTGTACCAGAGCGCCGTCGCCGGCCGGCCGATGCGGGCCGAGGGCGACCTCGACACGGTGATGGCAGGGCTTGCCTGCGGCGAGGTCTCGCTGCTGGCCTGGGCGATCCTGGAGCGCGGTGCCGACGATTTCCTGACCATCCCCGACGAGGGGGCGGTCACCGCCATGCGCAAGCTGGCGGACGGCGGGCATGGCGGCCGTCCGGTGGTGGGCGGTGAATCGGGCGTCGCCGGGCTGGCCGGGCTGCTCTGCGCCGCCGCCCACGAGGAGGTGAGGCTGGCACTGGGCCTCGTTCCCGATGCGCGGGTGCTGGTGTTCGGGACCGAGGGGGCGACCGACCCGGAGGTCTATGAGCGGATCGTCGGCCGCTCGCCGGAGGCGGTCGCCGACGGGCTGCTCAGCGCAGCAGGTCGGTGACGATGTTGGCGCCGTCGGCGGTCAGCCGGTCGGCGGTTTCTCGATGGTCGCGGGCACCGGAGAAGCCGCCCTCGGCCTTCACCCGCTCGATCCAGCTCTGCGAGGCGCCGAGCGACACCAGCCGCTCGACCATCATCTGGGTGGAGCGCAGGGTCATCCGGCCATTCTCCGCCATGCGCGGGGCATGCACCATGAACTCCGCCCGCGGAGCGGCGTAGCGCGGATAGCCGGCCAGATAGAGGCCGACGCACATGCTTTCGCAGGACTCGCCGTCGCGCACCCGGGTGGCGACCGGCCGTCCGCCCTTGCGTTCGGCCAGGACGGCATCGATCATCCGGTAGCCCGCGGCGGTGAAGCCGCCGGGGCTGGACAACTCGATCACCAGCGGGCGGCGGGCCGGCAGGGCGTGCAGGGCGTCGAGGAAGCTGCGTTCCGCTCCCGGCGTGATGATGCCGTCCAGCCGCAGGACGGTGACGTCGCCCTGGTCGTTGCGGGACATCGCCGCGTCGGGGAACTCCGAAGACGGGGCCGCGGGCACCGGATTGACGGTGACGGGACCGATGGCAGCCGGGGCGGAGCCGGCCGGATTGAGCGACAGGCCGTCCGGCTGGGTTGCGGCATGGCCGAATGCGGAGCCCGCGATCAGCAGGGCACCGAGACCGGCACCGAACCCGACCTTCCGCAGCAGCTTCCGCACCGACATCACACCCTCCCGCGCTCGATCCACCCAGCGTGGCGGTCAAAGCTTGCCCGAGTGTTAACGGTATGTCTGTGGCGGACCACACAATGGGGGTAGGAGCGGGGGTAGGAATGCGGGCGGGACGGATGCGGCGCGATAAAGCGTGCGCGCGAACGCAAAGGGCGCTAGAAGAAACAGGATTCCAAGGGTATGGCCGGGGCGTCCTTTCAGGGCGATGCCCGTCCCGTCCCGTGCCGTGAACGTCGAAGAGCGGAACGATGTCGTACATCCAGGGTGAAACGGGCGATTGGGAAGTCGTGATCGGGCTTGAGGTCCATGCCCAGGTGATTTCGAACGCGAAGCTGTTTTCCGGCTCCGCCACCGAATTCGGGTCCGCGCCGAACAGCCAGGTCAGCTTCGTCGACGCCGCGTTCCCCGGCATGCTGCCCGTCATCAACGAATATGCCGTCGAACAGGCAGTGCTCACCGGTCTGGGCCTGAAGGCCGAGATCAACCTGCACTCGGTCTTCGACCGCAAGAACTACTTCTATGCCGACCTGCCGCAGGGCTATCAGATCAGCCAGTTCCTGCAGCCCATCGTCGGCAAGGGCGAGATCGTGCTCGACCTGCCGGACGGCACCAGCCGCACCGTCGGCGTCACGCGCCTGCATCTGGAACAGGACGCCGGCAAGTCGCTGCACGACCAGCATCCGTCCAAGACCTACATCGACCTGAACCGGTCGGGCGTGGCGCTGATGGAGATCGTGTCGGAGCCCGACATGCGGACCTCGGAGGAGGCCGGCGCCTATGTGCGCAAGCTGCGCTCCATCCTGCGCTATCTCGGCACCTGCGACGGCAACATGGAGGAAGGCTCCATGCGCTGCGACGTCAACGTGTCGGTGCGCAAGCCGGGCGACGCCTTCGGCACCCGCTGCGAGATCAAGAACGTCAACTCGATCCGCTTCGTCATGCAGGCCATCGAGTATGAGGCGCGCCGCCAGATCGAGATCATCGAGGACGGCGGCAAGATCGACCAGGAGACCCGGCTGTGGGACACGACCAAGTTCGTGACCCGCTCCATGCGGTCGAAGGAAGAGGCGCACGATTACCGCTATTTCCCCGACCCCGACCTGCTGCCGCTCGAACTCGATGCGGTGTGGGTGGAGGACATCAAGAAGACGCTGCCCGAACTGCCGGACGACAAGAAGACCCGCTTCATCGAAGACTACAAGCTGTCGGTCTATGATGCCGGCGTGCTGGTGTCGGAGAAGCCGAAGGCCGACTATTTCGAGGCGGTCGCCAAGGGCCGCGATCCGAAGCTGGCCTCCAACTGGGTCACCGGCGAACTGTTCGGCTATCTGAACAAGGCCGGCAAGGAGATCGAGCAAAGCCCGGTGTCCGCCGAAAACCTCGGCGGCCTGATCGACCTGATCGCCGACAACACCATTTCCGGCCGCATCGCCAAGGAAGTCTTCGAGACGATGTTCGAAACCGGCGAGAAGGCCGCCGACATCGTCGAGAAGAAGGGGCTGCGCCAGGTCACCGACACCAGCGCCATCGAAGGCTCGATCGACGCCGTGCTGGCCGCCAACCCCGACAAGGTGGCGGAGTTCCGCAGCGGCAAGGACAAGCTGTTCGGCTTCTTCGTCGGTCAGGTGATGAAGGCGACCCAGGGCAAGGCCAACCCGGCGATGGTCAACGAAATCCTGATGAAGAAACTGAAAGGCTAACCTGCCTGTCCCTGTTGGCGGGCAAAAATCGCCATCTTGCCCGAAAGAAAGCCTCTCCGTTCGGCGGAGGGGCTTTTTTCTTGGGTGCCACCCGCCGTTACGGTAAAGCCGCAGTTGAATTTTCCCGGTTTCCGCCGTCACAGTGCTGGAAACGGTGGAGGAACCATGGCGGCGGAGCCGGTGATGATGGCGCTGGCGGCTGGTGCTGTCGGCGGTCTGCTCGGGGTGCTGCTGGGCCGGTATGCCGGTCGCCGGGCGGCCCGCCATCCATCGTCGCCACACCCCGCCAATCCTGCCGGCGCCCGGCTGGCGCATGCCCTCCACGAACCGGACATCGGCGAGCGGCTGGAGATGGCGCTGGAGGCGACCGGGGCCGCGGTCTGGGATGCCGATCTGGTGGCCGGCACCTGCTGGTGGTCGGACACCTTCCCGCGCATGCTGGGCTATCGCACGCGCCCGGCGATGCCGCCCGATTTCTGGGAAAGGCGGCTGCACGCGGAAGACCGCGAGCGGGTTCTGGCCCACATCGCCTCGCATCTGGCCGGCGAGACCTCGGCCTACGCCTACAGCTACCGCCTGCGGCACGAGGGGGGCGGCTGGGTGTGGATCGCCGCCAAGGGCCGCGCCTTTCGCGACGACACCGGGCGGGCGGTGCGCTATGCCGGCATCATGACCGACATCACCGAGGCCCGCCGGCAGGAGGAGCGGCTGCGGGCCAGCGAGGAACGGCTGCTGAAGATCATGGAGGCGGCCCCCATAGCGGTGAACGTCACCACGCGCGACGGCCGCTGGCTGTTCTGCAATGCCCAGTCCGTGCGGCTGATGGGCCGTGACCGTTCGGAACTGATGCGCACTCCGGTGGCCGATCTCTATGCCGAACCCGCCGACCGCGCGGCGCTGATCGCCCGATTCGACCGGGAGGGCGCCTTCCGCAATGCCGAGATCCGGTTCCGCAGGCCGGATGGCAGCGTCGTCTGGGTCCTGTCCTCGTGGAACAGCATCGAACTCGACGGTGAAGCGGCGCTGCTGACCTGGCTCTACGACATCACCGACCGCAAGGCCGCCGAGTCGGCGATGATCCAGGCCAGGGAAGAGGCCGAACAGGCTCTGGCCGACCTGCGGGAGGCGCAGGAGAGCCTGATCCAGGCCGAGACCATGGCCTCGCTCGGCCAGCTGGTGGCGGGGGTGGCGCACGAGATCAACACGCCCATCGGCATCGGCCTGACCGCCGCCAGCCACATCGGCGAACAGGCGCAGGTCCTGCGGGACCGCTTCACCGGCAACGCACTGCGCCGGTCGGAATTCCTGGAGTTCCTGGATGGGCTGAGCGAGAGCAGCCGCCTGCTGATGGCCAACATCGACCGCGCCGCGTCACTGGTGCAGAGCTTCAAGCAGGTGGCGGTCGACCAGTCCTCCGGCGACCGGCGGGTGTTCGAACTGGGCGGCTATATCCAGGAGCTGCTGTTCTCGCTGCGTCCGCGGCTGAAGCGCACCAATCTGCGGGTGGCGGTGGAGTGCGACGACGAACTGACGATGGACAGCTTTCCCGGCGCGCTGGGGCAGGTGCTGACCAATCTGGTCATCAACGCCGTCGTGCATGCCTATGGCGACGGGGATCGAGGCGGGGATCGGGGCGGCGACCGCCTGGTCGAGAGGCCGGCCGGCACGATCAGGATCACGGCGCAGGCGGATGGGGCGGAGCGGGTCCGGATCGATTTCATCGACGACGGCGCCGGCATCGCGCCGGAGCATCTGTCGAAGGTCTTCGACCCCTTCTTCACCACCAAGCGCGGACAGGGCGGCTCCGGCCTGGGGCTGCACATCGTCTTCAACACAGTCACCGGCCCGCTGGGCGGCAGCGTGTCCGTCCAGTCCTGGCCGGGGCAGGGGACCCGCTTCACCATCCAACTGCCCCGCGAGGCTCCGGCGATGGAGCCGGCCGTGGCAGCGGAGCCGGCCCTGGGCTGAACCCGTGGCGCAGCCCCGCGGCAGGGTGGCCGATCAGGCGCAGGTTCGGTCAGGCAACGTGAAGTTCGTGGAATTGCAGATGCTTGGGCCGCCGGCCGCGACGCTTCGGCGCCGCGAAGTTGGCGAGCGCGCCGTTCTCGCCGCGCAGCTCGGCGGTCAACTCCTGCACGCAGCGCTGGAGCAGTTCCTTCTCGCGCTGGTCTTCGCGGTCGGTGATTTCCAGGCAGCTCAGCTTGATCTCGACGAGGTCGATCAGTGTTTCGGCGCAACGGCGTGACAGGGTCATGGCATCCTCCACGGCGACGGGGTGCGGCGTCACTGACCGGCGGGGCTCTGTCGGGATCAGCCCCCACGCGACCGAGTCGTTCGGCACCCGGGCTTTTTATTGCTCATGGTGGCATCATAAGCGCCTTCCGTTAAAAAGTACCTAAAATTTTATACAGATTTGTCCCTTTCCAAAGATTTTCAGGAAAAGCGGATTTGCGGCTTTGTAAGCGTTGACAAGGGTACGGCCGGCCGTTAGAACCCTCCCCACGCCAGCGGTGACCCACGGGAAACCGCACTGGCTGGAGGGGTGGCCGAGTGGCTGAAGGCAACGGTTTGCTAAACCGTCATAGGGTTTAAAGCCCTATCGTGGGTTCGAATCCCATCCCCTCCGCCACCTTGCTTGGCAGGTGCCAAGCCATTGAATTTCCGCGATAGTTGATGCTCTGAAAGTGCCCGATAGGGCACACGCATGGGGTACACGTTTGCCCCTCCGTTTCGTCCTCTTTGGACGGCAAAAGCTCCCAATTTGACCCTGTCCGTTGCAGTGTTTGTAAAGCTCCCTAGCGACTCGATACAGCAGCCATTGCCAGCGCGGCTACCCTGGTAGCTGACAAGCTCCGGGGGCGCTCAGTGAGTCACCTGCGGGCTTCTGAGGGCGCTATGCCGATGCAGGGAAGGCGTGGGACGCCAGATGGAACCAACAGCCCCCGGCTTTCTGAAAAAGGCACTTGGCAAAAAGAGGGTTGAAGACTGGTGGGGTTGCTGTTGGTGCCTCCGTATCCCGGACCATGACCAAAGTTCACAGCTTCGTGTTCCCCGCTTCCGCCGGCCCGATCAGCATCCGCACCGTTGAAATCGACGGGGCGCCTTGGTTCATGGCGGTTGACGCCTGCCGCGCCCTTGGGCTTTCCACGTATGCCGGAACCACGGTCCATCTTAAGACCCTGACCGCCGACGAGCGGCAGGGGCACTCTTTGCCCTCCCTAAATCGGCTATTGGGTGGTGGTGTAGACCGTGCGTTCTTCGGGGGTGCTGGCCTACAGACCCTCATTTCAGAGTCCGGCCTTTACAAGCTGGTGATGCGTTCGGACAAGCCCGAGGCCCGCAAGTTTCAGGATTGGGTTACGCGGGACGTGTTGCCCGCGATCCGCAAGGACGGTGGCTATATCATGGGTGAGGAAGGGAGGGGCATGGGCACCCTCAGAGACTCGCTACAGCGTTTCCACCGTTGCCCGCTACCCATGTAGCCAAGCCAGCGCCAAGGGCCTTCAGCGGGCTGCCTATGGGCTTACTGGCGAGAGCTTGGCACAGTAGCCACCCTAAGGGCTTGCAGGCTTTTCACGCGATCTGTGAAAAGGTAGTGATTGGCTCCGATGGTCTGGGGAGCGCCATCGGCCCAAAGGGACACAGAAGAACTAACGGGGCTTGGTAGTTCGATTGCATCTCAATCAAACCCTATTTTCCGTGCCGTGCGGTAAAATCGCTCCTGATCTTATATAAACATTTTATCTGGGGTGGGGGTGGGCTTGAGAGGCTATAGCTATTTGTCGCCACCGCCGACAAACCCCTCATCATTTTGCAGTTGATGCCTGCAATCTAGCCGATGATCGGGACTCGCGGACATCCGAATTATCTTGCGGCTCAAGATAAATAGCATCGCAGTTCGTGGGGATTTGCATTCGCAACGTGCAAACTCCGCCTCCCATGAACGGTTTGGAGCATTCCCGCGGCTATTGCCCAAGCAACGAACGAGCCGTCCCTAGGCGCCCTCAGGGACTCGCTACAGTGGCCCCACCATCGCCCGCCACCCACGTAGCCAAGCCAGCGGCAAGGGCCTTCAGCGAGTCGCCCACGGGCTTCCTGAAGGACACCCGCAACCATGAGCGACCTGAATTGCGTGACCGCCGTTGAAGGTGAAACCCGTATTCAGGGACATGGACGAGTTAGAGGCTAAGAACCCCTTCGGAGTGAACGCCTCCAAATTTCCCTACCCGCAGCGGCCGTGCCATTGAAATGACCCTACCACGCTAGAGGTCTTCAGGGGTTTGTTTGTAGTGCAGATTAACCCCGGTGAGCTAACATTCGCCTCATGATCGAACGGAGCAAGGCAGAGCTTGAGGGCGTTGGGTATGTTGCAGTCGTCCCGTGCAACGTCCTCATGCATGACCTGAGTGCATGGAGCGCCTTACCAACTCCCGTGCCGCTACTACCGAACAGCGGCGGATTTGAGGGGGTTGGAATATTCACGCGGCCCGTGAAAAACACCGGCAAGCGTGGCGGAGCTTGAGAGTTTCGGAGGTTTGGGGGAGACGCCCACAAATTTGGCCCCTTATTACCACCACGGTAAAAACCTTGGACGCCCGGCTACGGTTGCACCGAACACGGCCGAAATTGAGAGCTTTGAGATTATGTCGGCACAGCCGATAAATCCCAGAAAGCGTATCAGACCTGGGGGCTTTGGACCCCTTTGCATCCGGCAGGTGCAAACTTGTGGGCAGGTTTAATGGTTTCGGAGGTTTGCCGTGCCGTACGGCGAACTTCGGTTCCAGCGGTGGTCGCTTCCCTACGGCCTTCTACCTGAACTAAGAACAAGCCCTTTTGGTCGCCATGTTCTCCCGGACGGAAAAGGCGAAGGAGGTTCGGGTTACCCTGGTCCGGGTGTTCGCCGCGTATCGCTGCGGTGATCTGGTCCCGGCCGTTCCCCAGCTTCCCAACTTCATGAACCCGGCCGAAGCTGCGCGGGCGTGGGCTGTGGAGTACGAGGGGAAGCTGTTGGCCTACCGCATCCCTCAGACCTTCGCTGAAGCCCTGCGGATTGCTACGGACGATGCGGTCTTGGTGGCGCTGGCGGGACTGAGAGTAAAAGTTGGTTCGTAAGTTATTATAGCCCTCAGGCTGCCAACATCCCCCTTTGCTCCCGCTGTCTCCGAAGCCTCGCTACGGACACACCATTAACGGTATAACCGGACAACAAAGCTACTTCGGTATTCGGTAGGTATCCATGGTCACTAAGGAGATAGTTCAATCGCCATTTCTTATTATCGATGTTAGAAATCGCTTCGGTGATCCCTGCATAGTCCAGACACCACCAGATATTATCCAACACTTCTTCATAGAGGACGGGGAAGATGATTGTAGATTTATCCCCCTGGAACACCCCAGACCCCTTACCGGGGATGACATTATGTCCGTACTCAGCATGGAACACATTGTCCGGCACCAGTGCCCTTCGCTGTTGTCCGCCATAGGGCACCGTCTCTAGGAACCCGTGGTGATCCAATGAGCGCCCTGAGGGTGGAGTCGGCTATACCCCATCGTTCGGCCATAGCGGCCACGGTAACGCCTTGCTTGTCCCGCCAAAGGGGTTCCCGGCGGAGAGTAGAAATCTTCGGAATGTGCATATCGTTGTTCGTCCTTTGAGAGTGGGTTGACCCGCTTACCGGCTTGTCCGGTGCCCTGGTCCTGAGAGGCGGCATGGAGCCTTCCTCCTAGGCCCTGTTCCTCTCGGGCGCACTGTTGCACATAGCCCGGACCGATCCATGCAATGCCGCAGCACTCCGGGTCCGGTGCCCGGGTCAACCCAGCACTTATAAGCGGAAGCGTGGCGGTAGACGTTGCAACTTGGAGGCGCTACCATCGGCGCTTGGGCAAGCATCTTGTCTAGCACTCCCCCGTGTCTGCACACCGCCGGGATGGCTGTGATGGACTCGACATTTCCGCGGTAGAAGGCTTCCGCCATGGCCCGTAGACCTTTTCGAAGTGCCGAGCCCTACCGAGTGGAAGCGTACGCCAACGAGACCGATGCGACGCTGGTCTTCCAAAAGTCCGAGGTCCAAAAGTGGCAGGCGGAAGCCGTCGACATCTATGCCAGGGCGCATGCACGGGCTGATGGATGTACCCTCGATCCTTTGTTCGCTCGCGAAGGCAATGGCGAGCAACTCTACCGCAGTCTTGTCGAAGCGACCTGCATCCGCCTCTTCCATGCCCGGCTGATCGAGCGCGCCCTCGTCGACTTCGCCAACATGCAGGATGGCTGGCGCGCCATCCATGAGGCCGACATCCCGCCGCGGAAATCCCGCCGCAAGGCGGACTGCCTGGCGATCAACGAGCGGACGGGCCAGTTGTTCGTTTTCGAGGCGAAGCGGGACACACGCCACTACAGCGCCGAGGCCGGGCGCGCCATCGACGACCGGCTTTGGGAGATCGTCGATGCGCTGGAATCGAGGACCCGTTATCTCGGCTGGCGGTACAGGGAGGTTTCCGTTCTTGTCGCCACCGGTCTCCTTATCATCTCCCCTACAGTCGCGGCGGAGAGCATCGCCGGCACGGCCGGGAGGTCCAGCGGCGCCAGGAAGCCTACGGTGGCCTTGCTGAGGATCTGCGCCGCGACACCGCAAGCCCCAGGGCTGTCAGCACCGAGGCGGCCGAGCAGATCAGCGTCGCCATACCGGGGGCGATGCTGGCTTCGGTCAGTTGGCGGCCGGCTGGCTTATAGAATCGTCGCCAGCTACAGCGGGAATGCCGTGACGGCTTGCGACACGGCGAAGATCACCATCGTTTCCAAGGCTCAGCGGAATACATGATGAGGCCGCTATCCCGCTGTTTGTTGCGAGTCTCACGCGAGAATCCCTCTCGGAATATGCAGCGGCATTAAAGAGTATGCGGAAGCTTTGGACCCGAACTTTCAAACTGTTGCATAATGGCAACAAAGCACTCAGGTCCACAGCAGAATTGCACCAATGACGGAAAATCGACCGTTTCCTGATGACGCTTTAAAGTGGCGTTGGCAATATGGTTTCAACGCGACGAACGGCCATGGCGCCATGACTGCAACCTGCATTCCCGAGAAGTTGGCTGGTCTTATCGGTATAGCCTCAGAAATGCAGGCTGCGATCCTGATATACGAACAGGATGTTATCGTGTTCGCCAATTCAAGTGGGCGGGAAATATATGCATGCCAGGATTGGTCGAAACCTGTTCTGTTTGATAATTGCTTCCGTCGAGCGGTGGAGCTCGGGCGCATACAAGATAAAATAATATTATCAGATCCTCAGTCACACCTCGTTTATGCAAAGATGGCTAGAGCAAGAGAGGCAAGCTTTCAATTCCGCCGTTACTATGATGGGATTTTGTATGATCGCCATCACGTTGGCCTGGACAGCGAATGGAATGCTCAAATATGGCTACCTGTTCGGCCGTCACTTGATGACGCAGCAGACCAAAGAGCCATACCCCCGAATCTACTGGAGCAGATCGAGCGAGGCCGTGCGGCTGCCGTTATGGCGGCTATGCTCGAACGCATGGGGATCGCCGTATCGCTCGTAGGCTCGAATTCGAAAATCATCGAAAATTCCTCGCTGATGGTGCGGTGTCTTAGATCTGGCTCCGTTCTCGCAAGGGCGCCAGGCAACAGGCTGATATGCCCGCGACCTTCTGATGACGAGCGCCTTCAGCAAGCGATAACAGCCGTCGCGTCGGGCCGGAAAAGTGAAGCGCTTGTGAAGTTGCCCGACGCACAGCTCGTCGCTGTTATGCCTGCGAACAACGGTGCGGCCATGGTGGTTCTGCAGAGTGTCGCTCCCACTGAGCCATTGCAGGAAATCCTCATTTCTACGTTCGGCCTCAGCCGACCGCAGGCAGAGGTCGTTGTGCGCATAGCGGCCGGCGAAACAGCCGAGCAGATCGCCATCGCCCTGGACCGAAAAATTCGAACTGTCCGGCAGCAAATCGAAACATCCCGAGCCAAGATTGCTGCGGGGCGTCAACAGGACATCGCCCGCATCGTTACGCGGGCGGCGACACTATTCGGTGGCATTCCGCCATTGAATTCATAGAGGAAGCAATATGGCGAACCTTGAATATGTGAAGAACTACGATTTCTCACACGTGATTGCTCACATGATGCGTGATGGTCTTTCGAAGGATGAGGCGGCGCAGTCGGCCGATCATCTCCGGGCCTTCATGGTTCTGAATGCCATGCAGCTCGATTCGCCCACCTGCCTGGTGGCCTGGGAAGGCATGGAGCCGGCGTGGCACGCCTTCATCCTCGATACCCGCGCCTATGCATCGTTCTGTCAGCGCGCTTTCGGGCGCATGCTTCACCATTGGCCGGATGCCTATGGCACCGACGAGTTCCGTGCCGGCTGGTCGAAGACTGTCGAACTGGCCGCCAAGCATTTCGGAATCTTCCTGGATCGTGACCCGGAAGCCCGTGAAACCAGCCGCGGCAAGCAGTGGAACATGGCTGCCCTTTGCAGCCGCCCTGTAGAAGAAGGCGAAGACCCCGAGTTTCCCATTGTCCGGCAGGTAGCCTGATCGCACCAGAAAGGCGCCCGCCTGGTGACACAAGCGGGCGCCCTTAGGCAGGTCGGTTACCCGATCCAGACGATCACCCGTAGCCGTAGGAAGCAACGATGATCAACCATGAGCATACTGCCGTACTGGGCAGGTGCAAGGGCGAGCGCACGCCCGATGCACATTTGCTGTTTATCGATCATTTGTCCGTGGACCAACTTCGCCGGCGGGCAGCGCATGATCGTGCCGATGCACTGGAAATGGTCGGTCACGCATCGGCCGATACCGTCTCCATGTTGTTGGATGATGCCGAACGATGTGAGGCGCGGGCAACGATGCTGGAGCAACGATGTGGCGACACCATCGGTGCTGGCCCGGGGGAACTTACCGTCGAAACGGCCATCAGCCGCTTGACGCAGGCGGCGCGTGGTCGCGTGGTCGGCTATCGGCCCGGCCACCCGGCTTCGCGAATCACTGCCATCCAGGCGGACATTCGGCGCCATGCAGACCATCGCACAGCCTTTGCATTCGTGGCCCACTGCGCCGATTCGACCCGGTGCCACCTTCAGTCCGTCCCCCAACCGACCCTGGAGGCCGCCTATGTTGCCGCCGTCCAGTCTTTAGCGTCCTTGGCTGACAGGTGATGGCGATGTCCTTCATGGAACCTGCGACGCCGCGGGCCATCCAGTTTGGCGCGACGCTGACGGATGGAGGCGGCGCTTATCATTCCCGAGGGCGCGAAATCATGGCGTGCTTGGGCAAACTGACGACCCGAGAGGTTGACGTGCTGGTGCTTCTGGTTGCCGGCAAGGGCTCCAAGACCATCGCCTGCGATCTCGGCATCAGCTTCAAGACGGTGGAGTGCCATCGAGCCCGCGTCATGGAGAAGCTGGGATGCGCCGGTCTCTTCGAGCTTGGCCGCGCTTGGGAAGCTGCGGTGCTGAGCAATCGACGGAAGACGGCGACGCGATAGCGTCCGATTGCGAAACCGCAGACTGGAACATGCCCGGCTGGCGCAAATAGCCGTCCGCCGTCGGTTTTGGTGGCCTGCGTCGGCGCGACACCACAGAGCCTGGAAAACTCCATGACAATTGACCGCAGGAAATCTCTTTTCGCGCCTCTGCATGAAGACACATCGTTTTCAGACTTCCCGCTACCCGGCGAGCAGTCACCTGCGTTGACCTATGCCTTGAGTATGATGGATGCATATGTTTCGGAGCGGTTCGGCGCGATGGCCTCCGAGACCGCCGTGCCATCCTCCCGTGTCACGCAACTGCTGCAAACGGCTGCCGTTGGCGTTGAGGGCAGACGGCGGGACGCGATCAAGCGGCTCTCACAACTCACATCCCGAGAAGCTGATGTCCTGGGCGGGCTGGTCGACGGAAAAAATAGCAAGTCGATAGCTTTCGACATGAATATCAGTCCGAAGACTGTAGAGATTCATAGATCTCGGATCATGAAGAAACTTGAGTGCGGCAGCCTATTTGAACTCGGTCGTATCTGGGAAGCCGCACTCTCTGCCGGCGATATCCCTACGGCTGTTTGATCTTTTGAGCAAATGATGCTCCAGCCGGTTGGCGACGATCCGCATTCCTCCACCAGCGTAGCCTGCCGGCAGCGCCCCCATGTTGGCTGGAATGCTGGTGCGCCTCGGGCGATCTCGTCCAGCGAGGTCAGCGATGCCCTGTGCGCGGCCGGGCTCGCGGCCAGAGTCACGCTGGTGCTGCTCGACTGCCAGCTTCGGCGCGCGGGGCGGGGGACCGCCGCTGTGATCAGGCGGCACCTTCTTCGGCCGGTCGATGGCGCCTTTCCGTGAGATCGCGGATGTCGTCAAGGAGCGAGGCCGGAGGCGGCCGGCATCCGCAAGCCTGGGAGTGTTCCAGGTGCCATTCGACGCGCTGCTGTCGGGTCGCCTTCGCTGGCATGGGATGGGCTTCGTGCCAGGTTCTGTTCATGGATGCCCCTATTGACTGCAGAGCAATTATACCCGTCGATAGGGGCGGCTTCCATTGGCTCCGGTCTTTCCGCCCACGGCTCCGGGCGGCCGGCTTCGTCTCGCGGTCAACCCTTCAGGCAGCTTGCCATGAAGGCTTTCCGATCTTCCCCACTCTTCCCGGCCGCGTCAGCGTTGCACTTCTTCATCTTGTCCTGCTGAGCCGTCAGCGGCTTGGCCGGTTCGGCGGCTGCGGCCGGCTTGTTCGAGAGGCAACTGCTCATAAATGCCTTGCGCTCGTCGCCTTTCAGGCTTTTGGCGGTCGCATCGGCATTGCAGGCCTTCATTTTTTCCTGCTGCTTCTCCTGCTGCGGCGTGGCCGCAGTCGACGCACCGGAACCGGCAGCCAGCGTCACGGCCATGGCAGCAGCTGCAATCACGTACCTCAGCATCTCAAGATCCTCCCGGGCACGCCGCCTCGCACGAGGCATGTCGCGACCGGTGGAGGATCGCACGGGCGGAATCGAAGGGCCAACGGGCGCATCCGGGCAGTGCAGGGCGGCTGGATGCGCCCGTTGGCCGAGCCGCCCTATACCGAATTGCGTGGGCTTCGCCGATGTCCATCGCGCTCTGGGCGCGGAACGGCTGCCACCGGGTGGATGGCACGCTCAAACCCCACCAGTCGGCAAACCCCGCCAATCGGCAAACGGTGCATGCCATCGAGGCGCTGGCCTGCGGCATGATCCTGACGGTGATCGAAGGATTAGGCTGACTGGAGGCGGGACCTCTCTCCCCGCACTGGAAAGAGGTCCCGCTTCCGATCATGCCACCCGCTTGTCGCGGAAGGCTTCGATGGTGCGCATCACGCCGCGCAGTTCGGCCAAGCCCTTCAGGCGCCCGACGAAGGAATAGCCGGGGTTCATCGTCTGGCCGATGTCGTCGCCCAGCAGATGGCCGTGGTCGGGGCGCATCGGGATTTGGGCGTCGGCGCGGCCTGCCTGCCGGCGGCGGGCCTCCTCGTCGATGATCGCCGCGGCGACGCCGATCAGGTCGGTGTCGCCGCCGAGATGGTCGGCCTCATAGAAGGAGCCGTCCGGCTCGTGCGTGGTGTTGCGCAGATGGACGAAGTGGATGCGCGGGGCGAACTCCTTCGCCATCGCCACCAGATCGTTCTTCGGGTTGGAGCCGAAGGATCCCGTGCACAGGGTCAGCCCGCAGGCCTCCTGCGGCACGGCGGCGAACAGCGCCCGCACATCCTCCGCGGTGGACATCACGCGCGGCAGGCCGAAGATGGGGAAGGACGGGTCGTCGGGATGGATGCACAGCCGCACCCCCTCTTCCTCGGCGACCGGGGTGATCTCGCGCAGGAACTCGATCAGGTTGGCGCGCAGATCCTCGACGCCGATCTCCTGGTACAGCTCCAGCATGCCGCGGAAGCTGTCGCGGTCATAGGCGAAGTCGCGGGCCGGCAGCCAGTCGATCAGGTTGCGCTCCAGCTCCGCCACCTGTTCCACCGTCATCGCCTCGAACCGTGCCTTGGCGGCGGTGACATGGGCGGGGTCGTAGCTGGCCTCCGCATTGCGGCGCTTCAGCACGAACAGATCGTAGGCGGCGAAATCGACGCTGTCGTAGCGCAGGGCATAGCCGCCGTTCGGCAGCCGGTGCATCAGGTTGGTCCGGCTCCAGTCGGTGATGACCATGAAATTGTAGCAGATCACCGGGACGCCGGCCCGCGCCACATTGCGGATCGACTGCTTGTAATTGTCGATCTTGGTCTGGAAGTCGCCGGTCCGGGTCTTGATCTCCTCGCCGACGCCGATGCTTTCCACCACGTCCCAGGTCAGGCCGGCGGCCTCGATCATGGCGCGGCGCTTCTGGATTTCCTCGGGCGTCCAGACGCTGCCCTGGTTCATGTGATGCAGCGCGGTGACGATGCCGGTGGCACCGGCCTGACGGGCCTTCTCCAGGGTGACGGGATCGTCCGGGCCGAACCAGCGCCAGGTTTCCTGCATGATGATGTCCTTTCGAAGAGGGGTGCGGGTGGGCGGAAGCCGCCCTTTGGTCAGGGGGTCGCGAGGAAGCCGGTCAGCGTCTTGGCGACGCCGACGCGCATCAGGCTGTCGAGATGACGGACGACCGCGCTGCGGAAGACGTCCTCGGCGACCAGTTCGGGGTCGAAGATGTCCTCCACGGCGAACAGCGCCGCCGCCAGCGCGCCGGCATCGTCGCCATGGGCGCCGGCAATGCCGGTCAGCTGTGCGGCCATCGGATCGGCGACCGCATAGGCGGTGCCAGCCTCGTCCTTTTGCAGCAGGAAGCGCATCCAGGCGGCGACGGCCAGCGGGATCGCCCTCGGTGCCTTGCCGGCGGCGAACAGCTCGCGTGCCGGTTCCAGCAGGCGCGGCGGCAGCTTCTGCGATCCGTCGGAGGAAATCTGAAGGGTGCGGTGGCGGATGCCGGGGTTGCGGAAGCGTGCCTCCAGCGCCGCGGTGTAGGCGGGGATGTCGGTGCCCGGCACCGGGGGCAGGGTGGGGATCAGGTCCTCCGCCCACAGGCGCCGCACGACGGCCGGCAGCTGCGGGTCGGCCATCGCCCCGGCGATGGTCTCGATGCCGGCGATCACCGACAGGTAGGCCAGCAGCGAATGGGCGCCATTGAGGCAGCGCAGCTTCATCAGTTCGAACGGGTGGACGTCGTCGACCATGATGGCGCCGGCCTTTTCCCAGGCCGGGCGGCCGAGCGGGAAGCGGTCCTCGATCACCCATTGCTTGAAGGGCTCGCTCACCACCGGCCAGGCATCGACGCAGCCGGTCGCCTCCTCCACCGTGGCGCGGTCGGCGTCCTGGGTGGCGGGGGTGATGCGGTCGACCATGGTGCAGGGGAAGCCGACCTGCTCCGCGATGTAGGCGGCGAGGTCCGCATCGCACAGTTCGGCGTAGCGGACGACGATGCCGCGCACCTTGATGCCGTTCTGGGCGAGGTTGTCGCAGACCAGCACGGTGAAGGGGGCCACCCCGGCGGCGCGGCGGCGGCGGATCGCCTCCGCCAGCAGGCCCGGCACGCTGCGCGGCTTGGCGGGATCGGCAAGGTCGGCACGGATCTGCGGATGCGTCTCGTCGAGCGCGCCGGTGGCGGCGTCCTGGCAATAGCCCTTCTCGGTCACCGTCAGGGTGACGATGCGGATCTCCGGCTTCGCCATCAGCGCCAGAACCTCGTCCAGCTGGTCGGCGGTGGCCATGGCGTCGAGGAAGGATCCCATGACGCGCAGCCGGTCGCGGTTCTCCTCGCGCACCAGCAGGGTATAGAGGCAGTCCTGCGGTTTCAGCGCGTCGCGGATCGCCGGCGACAGCGGATCGACGCCGACGATGCCCCAGCTCTTGTCACCGGCCGCCAGGACATCGTCGGTGTAGGTGGCGAGATGGGCGCGGCAGAAGGCGCCGAGGCCGATATGGACGATGCCCGGCGTCACCGCGGCGCGGTCGTAGGCGGGGCGCTCGACGCCCGGGGCCAGGCGGTCGAGGGTGGCGGTGGAAAGGCGGGTTTGTGAAGGACGGGCCGCCAGCAGGGCGGTGTTCGCGTCGGGCATGATGGGCTCCGGGTCGCGGCGGTCGCTGCGGTCTCCCTGTCCGCTGCCGCCCCGGAGGGGTGTGTGCGGCAGTGCGGGTGGGCCGGTGCACCGTCATTCTGGTGAAGTGGTGGTGGTCGATTGCGGACTCCGGGGCGGGGCGCCCCGGAGTGTCGGGACGGGGTGGGCGTGGAGATCAGACCTCGATCCCGGCCGGGGTCATGCCCGACCCGGTCTTCGGCAGGATGAAGTGCATGATCGCCAGACCGACGAGGTAGAGGACCGAGGCGATGCCGAACAGCACCTGATAGTTGCCGCCGGTCGCATCCAGCAGGCGGCCGACGCCCATCGAGACGAACATGCCGACGAAGTAGGCGCAGAAGCCGCCGATGCCGACCACCGAACCCACCGCGTTGCGCGGCATGGTGTCGGAGACGATGGTGTAGACGTTGGCCGAATAGCCCTGGTGGGCGGAGGCGGCGATGCCGATCAGCAGGACGGCGACCCACATGCTGGACACGGTGGAGGCGAAGAACACCGGCAGGACGCACAGGCCGCAGACCAGGAAGGTCAGCTTGCGGGCCCGCAGGGGCTTCACGCCGCGCTTGATCAGGTGCGAGGAGAACCAGCCGCCGCCGACGCTGCCGAAATCGGCCATGGTGTAGATGATGATCAGCGGCAGCATCGCCCCGAACAGGTTCACGCCATACTGCTTGTTCAGGAAGCCCGGAACCCAGTTCAGGTAGAACCACCACACCGGAGCCGAGAAGCAGGTGCCGACGATGTTCGCCCAGGTGCCGCGGTAGCTCAGCAGCTTGATCCAGGGAATGTTCTCCTGCGGCAGCACCGGGTCGCTGCGGATATAGGCCAGCTCCTCGGCCGTCAGCTTCGGATGGTCTTCCGGCTTGCGGTAGATCAGCAGCCAGGCGATGACCCAGAAGAAGCCGATGCCGCCGGTGACCAGGAAGGCGGCCTGCCAGCCATAGGCGACCAGCAGGATCGGCACCAGGATCGGCGCGACGACGGCGCCGACGTTGGATCCCGCGTTGAAGATGCCGGTGGCGAGCGCCCGTTCCTTGGCCGGGAACCACTCCGACACCGCCTTGATCGAGGCCGGGAAGTTGCCGCCCTCGGTCAGGCCGAGGCCGGCGCGGGCCATCTTGAAGCCGAAGACGCTGCCCATCAGGGCGTGGACGCAGGCGAAGAAGCTCCAGCCGGCGACCGCCGCCGGCAGGCCGATGCGGATGCCGATCTTGTCCATCAGCCGGCCGCAGCCGATGTAGCCGAAGGCGTAGGCCAGCGAGAAGGCGGCGACAATGTCGCCGAAGTCGGACTCGGTCCAGCCCATGTCGCCCATCAGCGTGGACTTCAGCAGGCCCAGGACCTGACGGTCCATGTAGTTGATGGTGGTCGAGAAGAAGAGCAGGCCGCAGATGGTCCAGCGGTAGCGGCCGATGGCCTTGCTCACCGTGACCGCCGCTTTGCCTGCCGCTTGGCCGATGCCGCCGGCCCGGTGGGCCGGTTCCGCCGACTGGCCGGGTCCGGCGTCGGCAATGATCTGTTCGCTCATGATAGGCGTCTCCAGCCAGGACGCACGCCGCCGCCCGGTGTTCGCACACCGGCCCCCCATCAAGGCATCGAGCCTTCATCGCTTGGGCGCGCCGGATGGCTTCGCGCGGGAGCCGGTCATTCGGCAGCCCCACAGCGTCGTCCGGCGGCGGTCGCACGTTTCAGAACTGTTTCCTGGATCAGTCAGGCCATCGTCGGGAGCGGTGCCGCTTGGGAACCGTTCATGGCGTCGCATACTACCATTCCAGTTGCTGGTATGGTAGTTGCGCCGGCCCTCGTTGGTCAACCTCACCATCTGCGGCATATCGTCAGGCGAGGGCCGGCCGACTCCGATCCTACCTTGGTATGTTCGATTGGGCTGGACGGCATTTGGGACAAACCCCAATGTACTGTCTCAGGAGCTTCGTAAGAGGATGATCGGCGGAATTTCAATAGCCGCATAGACCACAACCGCAGACTACAGGGAAGGGCCGCAGGTGGAGGAACCCAGCGCCACGGGAACGATTGTGACCGCACTTGCCGGTGGCATCGGGCTGCTGGCGCTGATGACCCTGATCTACGGTACAGTCTTATACCGCCTGGGAGACCGGCCCAGGCTGCGCCAGTTTTGCCTGGGCCTGATGTTCGGTGCCGGCGGTGTGGCGGCGATGCTGCAATCCGTCCCGATCCTTCCAGGTATCTATCTGGACGTAAAGACGGTGCCGGTGGCGCTGGCCGCCCCCTTCGGCGGTCCCCTTGCCGCCGTGCTGGCGGTAGCGCTGGTTTCTGCCGCCCGCTTGGCGCTCGGCGGCGCCGGCATGGTGTCGGGTGTGATCGGCATTCTCGCGGTCGGCAGCGTAGGGCTTCTGGTGCGCTGGCTGGTCCCTGTGACGGGCTGGCGGACCGCAAGGCCGCTGTTCATTCTGGCTCCTGTCGCCGCACTCCACCCGTTCTGCATCTTCCTGCTGCCCTGGGAGGTGGCGCTGCCGGCCTTCGTCAACGGCGCTCTTCCCATCGCGCTGTTCACGGCGGGCGGCATCCTGATGCTGGGCACGATGCTGGGACGCGAACACCGCCGGGTCGATACGGAAAAGATGCTGCGGGATGCGTCTCTGAGCGACCCGCTGACCGGTCTGGCGAACCGCCGGGCCTTTTTCGCCGCCATCGACCGCACCGTGGCCGGCGCGCTGCGTCACGACACGCCGGTGTCGCTGCTGATGCTGGACATCGACCATTTCAAGGCGGTGAACGACAGCCGCGGGCACGATGCCGGCGATGCGGTTCTGGTGGCGCTCAGCCGTCTGCTCCAGCGCAGCGTGCGGCAGAGCGATCTCGTTGCGCGCTTCGGTGGCGAGGAATTCGCCATCCTGCTTCCCAACGCGCCCATCGACGGGGCGTCCCTGCTTGCCGAACGCCTGCGCTGCGCTGTCCGCGATCTCGCCATTGCGCAGGACGGCGCGGTCCTGCATGTGACGGCCAGCATCGGCGTATCGACCCTCTCCGCCGGCACCGACCGCGCCGATGCCATGATCAAGGCGGCCGACATGGCGCTCTACCGGGCCAAGCAGGGCGGCCGGGACCGGGTCTGCCGCCAGCACGAGGCCATCGTCAAGGAACCGGTGCCGGCTGCGGAGTGAGGCAGCTGCGCGTTCGCTCGGATAGTTCGCGGATGTTCCGGACCGGACCGGGGTAGCGGCGCGGCGCGATGGATCACTGGCTGCCTGCACGTGCCGGGAAACACACCAGCGATAAGGTAGAATTATCTCTCCCTGCCGATGCCGGGCGCGTCGGCACCCAAGGGAGGGAGCGATCATGGGATGGGATCAAGCGCAGGCGCACGGCGCGTCCGGCCGACGGATCACGGGCAGTGCGCATCGAGACCTTCTGTTCGGCGGGAACGGCAACAACACCATCGCCGGCCATCGTGGCAACGACTATATGGAAGGCGGCGCCGGCAGCGACCGCTTTGTCCTCGATCCCGGAGATGGCTGGGATTGCATCGGCGACTTCCAGGGCGGTGCGGGCGGCGATCTGCTGGATCTGCGCGGCTGGGGCGGGATCGGCAGCCTGGAGGATGTGCTGGCCCATTCCCATCAGGACGGCGACGGGCTGGTCCTCGATTTCGGACCGCGCGACGGGGTCAAGCTGATGGGGCTGTCACGGGACGATCTGACGGCCGACAATCTGCGGCTGAAGGCCAGCCGTTTGAAGGCGGACGCCGTGTTCGCGGCCTCCGACAGCGGTCATGGCGGCGAACTCTGGGGAACGGACGGGCGCCGGGCCTTCCGTCTGCGGGACATCGCCCCGGGGACGGCCTCATCGGATCCCCAGGGCTTGGTCGAGGCGGACGGGCATGCCTATTTCAGCGCCGACGACGGCGTGCATGGCCGCGAGCTGTGGATGACGGACGGTACGCCGGGCGGCACCCGCATGGTGGCCGACATCCATCCGGGCGTCGCGGGCTCCGGGCCGACGGCGTTGACCGTCGTGGACGGCAAGCTGTACTTCCAGGCCCACGACGGACAGCATGCGACGGAGCTGTGGGTCAGCGACGGCACCGCCGCCGGGACCCATATGGTGAAGGACATCGCCGACAAGCCGGCCGGTTCCTATCCCTACGATCTGACGGCGGTCGGGGACGAGCTGTTCTTCTCCGCCACCGACAGCGAGCATGGGCGGGCCCTGTGGCGTTCCGATGGAACGGCGGCCGGAACGGTGCTGGTGAAGGATTTCTTTCCGGGAGGGTTCGATCCGCCGGTGCCGCTGCCCATCTTCCCCGGTCATCTGACGGCGGGCGGGGAAGAGGGACAGCGGCGCCGGCTGTTCCTGACGGGCTGGGACGGCACCGGTTCCTACAGCCAGCTGTGGGTGACCGACGGGACCCTGGCGGGGACAGTCAAGCTGCTGGAGGGGCTTGGCGAGGATCCGAAGAGCGGGCACACCCTGTCTCTCGCCATGGCGGGAGATACGCTGTTCTTCAATCGGGGCGATGACCTGTGGAAGAGCGACGGCACGCCGGCGGGCACGGTCCTGGTCAAGGATTTCCCGTCCCTGGGCTTTTCCCGTTCCAAGCAGTTCTTCGCCTTCGACGATCAGGTCGCCTTCGTTGCCGGGAGCGAGCAGAACGGCTACGAACTCTGGACGTCGGACGGGACGGAACTGGGAACGCGGATGGTCAAGGACATCGCGCCCGGCCGCGCCGATGCCAACATCGCGAACATCACCGTCGTGGACGACACGCTGTTCTTCACCGCCGATGACGGCGTGCATGGCGACAGCCTGTGGCGAAGCGACGGCACCGCGGCGGGCACGCGGATGGTCATGGACAAGGCCCACCACACGGGTTGGACGCAGCCCACCAGCCTGGATGCGGCGGGCGGCAGCCTGTATTTCAGTGCGACCGATTCCACCCAGGCAGCGGCCCTGTTCCGCCTGGATATGGACAGGGGGGTGGTGACGGAACTCGCCGGTGCGCAGCCCTTCAGCCTGCCCAACGGCGGTTTGCAGGTCGTCGGGGTCTGACCTCTCCGGCGGCCTCCGGCGTCACAGCAGAGGCAGGTCGCTGCCGCCATTGACGATGTCGACGGTGCCGGAGATCAGGTTTTTCCCATAAAGCGCCTCCAGATCGATGCCGCCGGCCGGGCGCACTTGGCGAATGGCGCGGATCCAGCCGGCGATGGTCTGCTCCTGGCGACGGCGGATCGCCTCGGCGTCCTCGACCGCCACGGGCTGGAAGGACAGGCTGTCGCCGGGACGCAGGCGGCCGGCGCGGGCCAAGTCGGCGGAGATCACCGTGGCGATCTTGGCATAGCCGCCGGCCGTCTGGTGGTCATTCAGCAGCAGGATCGGCTGCCCGTTGCCCGGCACCTGGATGGAGCCGGTGACCAGCCCGTCCGACGGAATGTCGGCGGAGCCGCGATGCTCCAGCGCCGGCCCCTCCAGCCGCAGCCCCATGCGGTCGGCCTGTTTGCCGACGCGGTAGGGGGCGGACAGGAAGGTCTCCAGCGCCGCCGCGGTGAAACGGTCCTCCTGCGGCCCCAAGACCACGCGCAACGGTCCGGCGCCGTAATCGGGCGGCTGCGGCAGTTCGACGTCCGGGCCGTCGGGTGCGCTGTCCAAAGCCAGCGGCAGCCGGTCCCCCTCGGCCAGCGGCCGTCCGCCCAGCGGGCCGATGCCGGCACGCACATAGGTGGATAGGCTGCCCATCACCGGCGCCAGCGCGAAGCCGCCGGCCACCGCCAGGCAGGCGACCGACGCCCCGTCCACCGCCCCCAGCCGCAGCACGTCGCCCGCAAGCAGGGTATGGCTGCGGTGGGGCTCCAGCGGCTGCGGAGCGGCGCCATCGCGCTCCAGCGTCAGGGCCAGCGGACCGACCGCGGCGATGCGGACCGACGGCGCATCCACCCGCAGGGAAGGGCCAAGCAGGGCGATCTCCAGCCCGGCGGCCCCTTGCGGATTGCCGACCAGCGCATTGGCCAGCCGCAGCGCCACCGGGTCGAGCGCACCGGCCACCGGCATGCCGAGTTCCTGGAAGCCGAAACGTCCCAAATCCTGGACCGTCGCGAACAGGCCCTGCCGGACCACCGTCAGGGAGGCGGCCATCACGCCGCCCTCAGGCTGGCGGGGTCGAAGCGTCCGGCGGATGCCGCCTCGGCGATCCCGTCGAACGCCGCGCGGTCCACCGCCTCGAAGCGCACCCGGTCGCCGGCCGCCAGCAGCACCGGATCGGGCCGGCCGCCGTCATAGAGCGGCACCGGGCAGCGGCCGATCAGGTGCCAGCCGCCGGGGCTCTCCCACGGATAGACGGTGGTCAGCCGCCCGGCGACGGCGACGGAGCCGGCCGGGACCCGCACCCGCGGTTCGGTCCGGCGCGGCCGGTCCAGCTCCGCCGGCAGGTCGCCCATATAGCCGAAGCCCGGCATGAAGCCGAGCATGTAGACGAAATACTCCACCGACCCATGCAGCGTTGCCACCCGCTCCGCGGTCAGGCCGAGCTGGTCCGCCATCTCGGCCAGATCGGGGCTGAGCTCGGGGTCGTAGCAGACCGGCAGCCGCCACAGCCGCCCCTCCGCGGGTGTGGCGCCGCTGCCGGCCAGCGCCGCCTCGACCGCCGCCTGCATCTCCCGCCGCCCGGTGGAGACGGGATCGTAGACCACCAGCAGCGAACGGAAGGTCGGCACCGTTTCCACCAGCCCCGGCGGCGGGGCCGCCTTCAGCCGGGCGTGCAAATCCATGACGCGGGCGTTGGTCGCCCGGTCGATGGTCTCGCCGAACTCGACATTGAAGGCGGTGTCGCCGGCACTGGTGAAGCGGACTTGCACGTTTCCCTCGTTAACCAATCATCATCGACGGCAGCCACGACACCATGCCGGGGAAGACCCACAGCAGCGCCACCATCACCACCATCAGCAGGAAGAAGGGCAGGCTGGCCTTGCCGATGGTGAAGATGTCCTTGCCGGTCATCGATTGCAGGACGAACAGGTTGAAGCCGACCGGCGGGGTGATCTGCGCCATCTCCACCACGATGATGATGTAGATGCCGAACCACAGCAGATCGATGCCCGCCCGCTGCACCATCGGCAGGATGACCGAGGTGGTCAGCACGACCATCGAGATGCCGTCGAGGAAGCAGCCCATCACCACGAAGAAGGCGGTCAGCGCCACCAGCAGGGCCGCCGGCGACAGCTGCATGGTGGTGATCCATTCCGCCAGCAGGCGCGGGATGCCGGTATAGCCCATCGCCACCGTCAGGAAGGCGGCACCCGCCAGGATGAAGCCGATCATGCAGGAGGTGTGGGCGGCGCCGAACAGGCTGTCGCGGAAGGTTGTCCAGTTCAGCGTGCCGGTCACCAGCGCCAGCACCAGCGAGCCCAGAACGCCGATGCCGGCGGCCTCCGTCGGGGTGGCGATGCCGACATAGATCGAGCCCAGCACCGCTGCGATCAGCAGCATCACCGGGATCAGCGCGCCGGTATCGCGGATCTTCTCCCCGAAGCTCTGCGACGGTTCGGGCGGCGGCACCCGGTCGGGGTTGAGCAGCGACCAGCCGCCGACATACAGCATGAACAGGCCGGTCAGCACGATGCCGGGAATGACGCCGGCGATGAACAGCCGGGCGATCGACACGTCGGCCGCCACGCCATAGACGATCATGATGATCGACGGCGGGATCAGCAGACCCAGCGTGCCGGCGCCGGCCAGCGAGCCCAGCGTCATCATCGGGTCGTAGCCGCGGCGGTTCAGCTCCGGAATGGTCATGCGGCCGATGGTGGCGGCGGTGGCGGCGGACGAGCCGGACACCGCGGCGAAGATCGAGCAGCCGATGATGTTCACATGCATCAGCCGGCCGGGCAGCCAGCCGGTCCAGGGCGCCAGCCCCTTGAACATGTCGGACGAGATGCGGGTGCGGAACAGGATCTCGCCCATCCAGATGAACAGCGGCAATGCCGTCAGCGTCCAGGAGGTGCTGGCCCCCCAGATGTTGGTCGCCATCACCATGCCCACCGGCCTTGCGGTGAACAGCGCCATGGCGACGAAGCCGACGCCGGCCAGCGCCAGCGCCACCCACACGCCGGCCCCCAGCATCAGGAACATCGTCACCACGACGACAATGGATGCGGTCGTCTGATCCATCGCTCAGCCCTCGCTCTGCATGCCGGCATGCTGGTAGGAGGCTTCCCGCCCCTGCAGCACGGCCAGCAGATCGTCGATCAAGGCGATGACCAGCACCACCAGACCCACCGCCATCAGCGCCTGCGGCATCCACAGCGGGACCGGCAGCACGCCCTGGCTGAGATCGCCGAAATCGTAGGAATCGTAGGTCATGCGCACCCAGTACCAGGCGAAATAGCTGCTGAGCGCGGTGGCGAAGCCCAGGCACAGCAGCTCCATCACGCGGCGGGCGGCGCCGTTCAGCCGCTCCACCAGCACGCCGACGCGGATGTGCGCGCCGCGGCGCAGCGCCGGCCCCAGCATCAGGAAGAAGGACGCCGCCATGCAGTAGCCGGCAAGCTCATCGGCTCCCGGCACCATCACGTTGAGCAGCCGGGAGGCCACCTGCGTCACGATCAGGACGGCGATGGCGGCAAGAAGGACCGCGCCCAGGATTTCGGCGGCGCGGTAAAGGATGGACAGTGCGGTGCGCATGGCGCAACCACCTCCTGCGGTCGGGACGGAGCGAAGGGGCGTGGAGGGGGCCCGGCCGGCCGCCTTTTCAGGGGCGGTGCCGGCCGGACGCATCCGGACCGGTTACTTGCCGAAGGCGGAAATGATCGCCTCGCCGTCGGCGCCGGCCGCCTTGGTCCATTCGGCGGTCATGGTCTTGCCAATGGCGGACAGGCCTTCCTTCAGCTTGTCGGACGGCGGCAGCACCTTCATGCCGTTGTCGGCCATGGTCTTGTTCAGATCGGCCGTCTTTTTCTCCCACTCGGCCCAGCCGGTGGCCTCGGCCTTCGCCGCGGCGTCCTGGATCGCCTTCTGGGTGCCGGCGTCCAGTCCCTTCCAGACCTCGGTGTTGACGAACACCATGTTGCGCGGCAGCCAGGCCTGCACGTCGTAATAAACCTTCACGAAGTCCCAGGCCTTGGTGTCGACGCCGGTGGCGGCCGAGGTGATCATCGCAGTGACGATGCCGGTGCCGAAGGCCTGCGCCACTTCGGCCGCCTCGATCTTCACCGGAATGGCGCCGCTCAGTTCGGCGATGCGGGTGGTGGCCGGATTGTAGGCGCGGAACTTCTGGCTCTTCAGCCCTTCGACCGACTGGATCTCGTCCTTCACATACAGGCCCTGCGGCGGCCACGGAATCGAGTAGAGCAACTTCAGGCGCTGGCGCTCCAGCTTCTTCTCCAGATAGGGCTTGGAGACCTCGTACAGCTTATGCGCCGACTTGAAATCGGTGGCGAGGAAGGGCACCGAATCGAGGCCGTAGAGCGGATCCTCGTTCGCCCAGGAGCTGATCAGCACCTCGCCCAGCTGGGCCTGGCCGGACTGGACCGCGCGCTTGATCTCCGGATGGCGGATCAGCGAGCCGTTGGAATGGACGGTGATCTGGATCTTGCCGGCGGTGGCCGCCTTCACGTCGTCGGCGAACTGCTTCACCACGATGGTGTGCAGGTTGGTGTCCGGATACGGCGTCGGCATGTCCCAGGTTTCGGCCGCGGCCGCCAGCGGCCCGGCGGCGACGCCCAGACCCAGCAGGCCGGCGACGACCGGACCGGCCATCCGGGCAGTGGCCGAACCGGCCATCCGGCCGATGAAACGGGAATGCAGCGTGTGAGCGGTCATGATGTTCGCAAAGCCCCCTGTTGTTGCCCGATGCGGCATCCGCCGGCCTTCTGGCCGGTCGGAGGAGAGCGGCAGCCGCTCCCCTGATCCCGCCCTTGATCGGACTCCAAAGGTTCACCGTTCCGAACCGTCCGTCAAACCCCCTGTGAGGGTCGACGGGAAAAAAGTCAGCGCCGTCCGCCGCTTATCGGTTGCACTGCACCCGCCGGTCAGTAGATCAGCTCGTTCTCGCCGCTGCCCTCGGCCAGGACCAGCTCGCCGCGGGCGGCCAGATCCTTCGCCAGCTGCACCATGTACATCTGCGCCTCGTCCACGTCGCGGACGCGGACCGGACCCATCGCCGCCATGTCTTCGCGCAGGATCTTGGCGGCGCGCTCGGACATGTTGGAGAAGAACAGATCCTTCAGCGACTCCGACGCGCCCTTCAGCGCGGTGCCCAGCTTCTGCTTGTCGACCGTGCGCAGCATCGTCTGGACGCCCGAGGGGTCGAGCTTCGACAGATCCTCGAAGGTGAACATCAGCGACTTGATGCGCTCGGCGCTGTCGCGGTTGCGCTCCTCCAGCGCCGCCATGAAGCGGTGCTCGGTGGTGCGGTCCAGCCCGTTGAAGATTTCCGCCAGCATCTCGTGGCTGTCGCGCCGGCTGGTGCGGGCGAGGTTGGTCATGAACTCGGTGCGCAGCGTGCGCTCGACGTCGTCCAGAACCTCCTTCTGCACCGCCTCCATGCGCAGCATGCGCATGATGACTTCCATCGCGAAGCTTTCCGGCAGCTGCGCCAGGACGCGGCCGGCATGGTCGGAGCGGATCTTGGACAGGACGACGGCGACGGTCTGCGGATATTCGTTCTTCAGATAGTTGGACAGCACCGACTCGTTCACGTTGGTCAGCTTGTCCCACATGGTGCGGCCGGCCGGACCACGGATGTCCTCCATGATCTGGTCGACCTTGTCCTTCGGCAGGGTCTTCAGCAGCAGCCGCTCGGTCGAATCGAAGGAGCCGACGACGGTGCCGCTCGACGACATCTGCTCGGCGAACTCGACGAACAGGCGCTCGATCAGGTTGGCCGACACGGTGCCCAGGTTGGCCATCACCTGGGACAGCTCCTTGATCTCCTCGTCGTCCATCAGGGAGAACAGCTTGGACGAATGCTCCTCGCCCAGCGCCAGCATCATGATGGCGGCCTTTTCCGGGCCGGTGAGGGTCCGGTAGTCCTCACGAACCTTCTGAGCCATTGCTACCCTTCACGATGCGCTGATCCATTGATGCGCGATCATTGCGGCAAACATCGTTAACAAACGATAAGGAAGACGCCGGGGCATACGAAAACAGGCATTTTGGAACAGAATCCGGGCAGGAACGGTTGGAGGTTGCATCCCCGTCCCCGCGCGAAAGGTGGCCTTCATGTCCGCTCGTGCCGCTCTTCTGCTGCCCTGTCTGCTCACATTCCTGCCGGCGTCCGCCCTGGCGGAACGGGCGGTGACCGTCGAGGGCTCCGACTGCCGGGTGTGGGACCAGTATCCCGACCGGCGCAAGACCGTCCGCTGGTCCGGTGCCTGCCCGGACGGCTGGGCCAGCGGGCCCGGCGTGCTCAGCTGGTTCCATGACGGCCGCTACGACGGGCAGGTGGAAGGCATGCTGGTCGACGGGCGGATGGAAGGGCAGGGGCGCGTCACTTGGCGCGACGGCCGCCGCCTCGACGGGAATTTCCGCAACGGGCTGGTCTCGGGGCAGGCGACCCATGTCTGGGCCGATGGCCGCATGTATGAAGGGGAGTGGAAGGACGACCGCCGGACCGGCTTCGGCACGCTCACCTTCCCCAGCGGCAACAAATATGTCGGCCGCTTCCAGCGCAACCGCCCGACCGGAGAGGGCGAGTTCGTCACCGCCGACGGTCGCCGCTATCGCCCGCGGATCGACGCCAGCGGCACCGTCGGCGCCGGTGCCCCGCTGGACCGCCCGCCGCAATCGGCCTCGATCCCGGCGGCGGCGGCGGACGCCGACCCCGGTCCGCCAACGCCGCCGGCCCGCGCCGGTCGCCCGCAGAAGCTGGAAGACTGGCTGAACCAGTCCGACCGACTGCTTCGCGACCGTTCGCGCTGACGGCTTGCCCCCGTACAGACGCCATACGGCCATATGTGAAAATGGATTTACAGAAATATGCCATTCCTGTAACTCTGTACTCATAAGGGCCGTGCTGACGCTGTTGAGGGGGATCGGGGGATGGAGCCGCCCATTCAGACGGGATCGCTGCTGATCCGTATGCAGAACTGCCAGCAGCAGCTTCCGGCCGCCCTCGCCAAGGTGGGGGAGTGGGCGCTGGCCTATCCCTTCCGCACCGCGACCCTGAAGATCGGCGAACTGGCGGCGGCGGCCGAAGTGTCGGTGGCGTCGGTCAACCGCTATGCCCGCTTCCTCGGCTATGACGGCTTTCCGGAATTCCGCGAGGATCTGCTGCGCGCCTTCGAATCGACCTTCGCGCCGGTGGAGAAGCTGCGCGTCGCCGTCCAGCGCGACACCTCGAACGCCGAGATCATGCGGGAATCGCTGGCCAGCGACGCCGGCAACATCGCCCGCACCATGGATCTGCTCCAGCCCGAGCAGTGCGAGGCCGCCATCCGGCTGATCCGCGAGGCCGGCCGCGTCGTGGCGCTCGGCCTCGGCGACAGCGCCTATCTCGCCCTGTTCCTGGCCGACGTGCTGGAGCCCTATGTCGACACCGTGCGCGAAGCCATCGAGTTCGCCGGCACAGAGCGCACCATCCGCCGGCTGATGACGGTCAGGCCCGGCGATCTGGTGATCGCCATCACCTCGCCGCGCTATTCGCGCCGGACCATCGAGCATCTGCAGCTGTGCCGGGAGCGTGGGGCCAAGGCCATCGCGCTGACCGATGCGCCGGACAGTCCCATCGTGCCGCTGGCCGACGTCACCCTGCTGGCCGGGGCCGACCATGGCGTGCGCCACAGCTCGCCCACCGGTCTGATGGCGCTGATCGTGGCGCTGGGCACCGCGCTGTCGCGCTCCGGCCCGGACAGCGTCGGACAGGCCGCCGACGTTGCCGAACGCATCCTGCCCTACCTCCACGTCGTGCCGAAATCGAACCGCCCGACGGAGTGATCCGGGCCGATCAACCGGGGCCTCCCCCTCCACGCGCCGAAGAAGTTGGAAAGCGATGACGATCTCCTATTGGAACGGGCGTTACCTGCCGCTGGACGAGGTCCATGTGTCGCCGCTGGACCGCGGTTTCCTGTTCGCCGACGGCCTCTATGAGGTGACAGCGGCTTACAATGGCCGCCTGTTCGAGCCGGAGGCCCACATCGCCCGCCTGCAACGCGGCATGTCGGAGCTGCGCATCGACTGCGCGCTGTCGGCCGGCGACTGGCTGGGCATCATGGAGCGGCTGGCTGCGGAGTCCGGCATCTCCGGCGACCTGACGGTCTATCTCCAGGTCACCCGCGGTGCCGCATCCAGCCGCGGCCACGCCTTCCCGGCCGGCGTCACCCCGTCGGTGTTCGGCATGGCCAGCCCGCTGAAGCGCCCGCCCGCGGCGTGGCGCGACCAGGGCGTCGCCGCCATCACCATCCCCGACATCCGCTGGGGCCGCTGCGACCTGAAGACGGTGGCGCTGCTGGGCAGCGTGCTGGCGCAGCAGGCGGCGACCGATGCCGGCGTGGTCGATGCGCTGCAACTGCGCGACGGTCTGGTGACCGAGGGCGCCGCCACCAACATCTTCGTGGTGAAGGACGGCGTGATCGCCACCCCGATCAACGACAACCGCATCCTCCAGGGCATCACCCGCATCGTCGTCCTGCGGCTGGCGGCCGAGGCTGGCCTGCGGCTTGAGGAGCGCGACATCCCGGCGGCCGAGCTCGACAGCGCCGACGAGATCTGGATCGCCAGCACCACCAAGGAAATCACCCCCGTCACCAGCCTGAACGGCAAGCCGGTCGGCAGCGGCGCGCCGGGCATGGTCTGGCGCCGCCTGTTCGCGCTGTTCGCCGAAAGGCTGTCCCGATGAGCGGTGCCGCTGCCGTGAAAGCGGTCGACACCGCGCCGGCCCTGCTGTCGGTTGAGGGGCTGAGCGTCGCCTTCGACGGCGACCATGGCCCCGTGCGCGTCGTCGACGATGTCAGCTTCACCGTGGCGCCCGGCGAGACGGTCGCCATCGTCGGCGAATCCGGCAGCGGCAAGTCGGTGACCTCGCTGTCGCTGATGCGGCTGGTCGATTATGCCGGCGGCCGCATCGTCGGCGGGCGCATCCGCTTCAAGGGGCGCGACGGGCGCGAGCGCGACCTCGCCACGCCGCCGGCCGAAGCGCTGACCGACATGCGCGGCAACGACATCGCCATGGTCTTCCAGGAGCCGATGACGTCGCTGAACCCGGTCTTCACCATCGGCGACCAGATCGCCGAGGCGGTGATGCTGCACCAGGGTCTCGACCGCAAGGCGGCGCGGGCGGAGGCGCTGCGCATGCTGGAGAAGGTGCGGATTCCCGAACCGGCCCGGCTGCTCGACCGCCATCCCCACCAGCTGTCGGGCGGCATGCGCCAGCGCGTGATGATCGCCATGGCGCTGTCCTGCAAGCCGTCGCTGCTGATCGCCGACGAGCCGACCACCGCGCTGGATGTGACCATCCAGGCGCAGATCCTGCGGCTGATCCGCCTGTTGCAGGACGAGATGGGGATGGGCGTCATCTTCATCACCCACGACATGGGCGTGGTGGCGGAGGTGGCCGACCGCGTCGTCGTGATGTGGCGCGGCCGCAAGGTGGAGGAGGGGCCGGTCGAGCGCATCTTCCAGGCGCCGCAGCACCCCTACACCAAGGCGCTGCTGTCCGCCGTGCCGAAGCTGGGCGCCTTGCGCGGCCAGGACCTGCCGGTGCGCTTCCCGCTGCTGGTGGTGGACGACGCGAAGGCCGAGGCTGCGCCTCCGGCTCCGCCGCCGGTGCAGGACACCGTGCGCGCGACCGATGCCCCGCTTCTGGAGGTGCGCGACCTCACCACCCGCTTCGACGTGCGCAAGGGCATCTTCGGCTCGCTCAAGGCCCGCGTCCATGCGGTGGAGAAGGTCAGCTTCGCCGTCCGTCCGGGCGAGACGCTGGCGCTGGTCGGCGAGTCCGGCTGCGGCAAGTCGACCACCGGCCGCACCATCATGGGGCTCCAGTCCGCCACCTCCGGAACCATCCGCTTCGACGGGCTCGACACCGCGACGCTCGATTCCAACGGTCAGGCGAAGCTGAAGGAGAAGATCCAGTACATCTTCCAGGATCCCTTCGCCTCGCTGAACCCGCGCATGACCGTCGGCTTCAGCGTCGCCGAGCCGATGCTGGTCCATGACTATGCGCCCGCATCCAGGCCGGGCCTGTCGCGCCGCCGCGCCATCGAGGAGCGGGTGGCGGAACTGCTGACCCAGGTCGGCCTCAAGCCGGAGCATGCGCGCCGCTATCCGCACGAATTCTCCGGCGGCCAGCGCCAGCGCATCTGCATCGCCCGCGCCATCGCCTGCGACCCCAAGCTGATCATCGCCGACGAGGCGGTGGCGGCGCTCGACGTGTCGATCCAGGCGCAGATCGTCAACCTGCTGATGGAACTCCAGGCCAAGCGCGGCCTGTCCTACCTGTTCATCAGCCACGACATGGCGGTGGTGGAGCGGGTCAGCCACCGCGTCGCGGTGATGTATCTCGGCCAGATCGTCGAACTCGGCCCCCGCCGCGCCGTGTTCGAGAATCCGCAGCATCCCTACACCCGCCGCCTGATGGCGGCGGTGCCGATCGCCGATCCCAGCCGCCGCACCCGCGATCTGCGGCTGCTGACCGGCGAGATCCCGAGCCCCATCCGCAGCATCGGCGACGAGCCGCCGGTGCAGCCGCTGGTGCCGGTCGGCGAGGACCATTTTGTCGCGCGCCACGCCGTGGGCGGCGACTTCTAAGTCCGTCGGCGGCGATTTCTGAGTTTGCCGACGGCGATTTCCGAACCAAAAAAGCAGGGAGCCTACACGTGAACCGCTTCGCCCTTCCGCTTCTCGCCGGCCTGCTCGCCGGCACCGCTCTCGCCGGCCCGGCCTTCGCCGCCAAGGATCTGGTGGTCGGCCTTCCCGACAACATCACCACGCTGGACCCGGCCGACATCAACGACACGCTGTCGCAGTCGGCCAGCCGCACCATGCTCCAGGGCCTGTTCGGCTTCGACAAGGACATGAAGCTGGTGCCGCTGCTGGCCGAGAGCTTCACCGTCAACGACACCGCCACCGAATACACCTACCGCCTGCGCAAGAACGTCGCCTTCCATGACGGCACGCCCTTCAACGCCCAGGCGGTGAAGACCAACTTCGACCGCCTCGCCAACCCGGCCAACCGGCTGAAGCGGCAGAGCCTGCTGGCGATGCTGGCCGAGACGGTGGTGGTCGACGACTACACGATCACCCTGAAGCTGTCGCAGCCCTTCGGCGCGCTGAACAACAACCTCGCCCACCCCGGCGCGATGATCCACAGCCCGAAGGCGCTGGAGACCTTCGGCAAGGAGATCGGCCGCCACCCGGTCGGCACCGGTCCCTACAAGTTCGTCAGCTGGGAAGCGGACACCCTCAAGGTCGAGAAGAACGACAAGTACTGGAAGCCGGGCCTGCCGAAGATCGACCACGTCACGCTGAAGAGCGTGCCGGAGAACGGCAGCCGCATCGCCATGCTCCAGACCAACGAGGCGCAGTTCATCTATCCGCTGCCGCCCGAGATGGTGAAGATGGTGGAGGCCAACAACCAGCTTGAGCTGATCGACGCCCCGTCGATCATCGCCCGCTATGTGGCGATGAACACCATGAAGAAGCCGTTCAACGACCCGCGCGTCCGTCAGGCGCTGAACTACGCCGTCGACAAGAACGCCTACGCGAAGGTGGTCTATCGCGGCTATGCCGGCCCGCTGGATTCGGCGATCCCGTCCAAGCTGGGCTTCCACGTCGCCCAGCCCAACCAGTACACCTACGACCTCGCCAAGGCGAAGGCGCTGCTGGCCGAAGCGGGCTATCCGAACGGCTTCGAGGCCGAGATGTTCGGCCGCAACAGCACCAACTTCATCCGCGGCATGCAGTTCGTCCAGCAGCAGCTGTCGCAGATCGGCGTCAAGCTGACCGTCACCCCGCTCGAATCCGGCGTCGAGACCGCCCGCGTCTGGGGCGTCGAGAAGCCGGAGGACGCCACGGTGCAGATGCAGTATGGCGGCTGGTCGGCCTCGACCGGCGATGCCGACTGGGGCCTGCGCCCGCTGCTGTGGGGCAAGGGCTTCCCGCCGAAGTTCTTCAACGTCGCCTACTACAAGAACGACACGGTCGACGCCGCCATCGAGACCGGCATCGGCACCGCCGATACCGCCAAGCGCGCCGAGGCCTACCGCGTCGCCCAGGAGCAGATCTGGAAGGACGCGCCCTGGATCTTCCTCGGCGTCGAGAACCTGCTGGCCGGCAAGTCGAAGAAGCTGACCGGCTTCTACTACGTCGCCGACGGCGGCCTGCAGATGGAAGAGGCCGATCTGCAGTGATGTGAAAAATCGCCCTCTCTCCCCGCTCTCGCGCAAACGAAGTTTGCGCTGACGCGACAGGCGGACCTTCGGTCCGCCGATAGCGGGGAGGGGGCATCTTTTCTCTGCCTACCCAGGACCTCTGCCCCATGCTGAAATATCTCGTCGGCCGTCTTGCCGGCATCCTGCCGGTTCTGCTGGTGATCTCCGTCTTCGTCTTCGGCTTCGTCCATCTGCTGCCGGGCGATCCGGCGCGGCTGGTCGCCGGACCGGATGCGACCCAGCAGGACGTCGAACTGGTGCGCCAGGATCTCGGCCTCGACCAGCCGCTGTGGGTGCAGTACGGACGCTTCCTCGGCAATGCGGTGCAGGGCGAGTTCGGGCGGTCGATGAAGTCCAAGCGGCCGGTGTCGCAGGAGATCGGCGAGCGCTTCATGCCCACGCTCTACCTGACCGTCGTCGCCATGGTGTGGGCGACGCTGGCGGGCCTGCTGATCGGCGTCGCGTCGGCAACGAAGCGCGGGCGCTGGCAGGACCATGTCGGCATGATTGTCGCGGTGTCGGGCATCGCCTTCCCGTCCTTCTGGCTCGGCCTGCTGATGATCGACCTGTTCTCGGTCAAGCTCGGCTGGCTGCCGACCAGCGGCTATGGCACGTGGCAGCATTACGTCATGCCGTCGCTGACGCTCGGCCTTGGCGTCGCCGCGGTGATGGCACGCTTCACCCGTTCCGCCTTCATCGAGATCGCTCGCGAGGATTACGTCCGCACCGCGCGGGCCAAGGGCGTGCCGGCCCGGCTGGTGGTGTGGAAGCACACGCTGCGCAATGCGCTGATCCCGATCATCACCATGGTCGGTTTGCAGTTCGGCTTCCTGCTCGGCGGGTCCATCGTGGTGGAGACGGTGTTCTCCTGGCCGGGGCTGGGCCGGCTGCTGGTGGATAGCGTCAATTACCGCGACTACACCGTCATCCAGGCGGAGATCCTGCTGTTCTCGCTGGAGTTCATCATCATCAACCTGCTGGTCGATGTGCTGTACGCCTTCGCCAACCCCGAGATTCGCTACTCATGACCACGACAGACGCAACCGGCGTGGCCGCCGCGACCCATGAAGCCGTCCGCTCGCCGCTGCGCGAGTTCTGGCGCAAGTTCCGGCGCAACCGCACCGCCATGGCGGCCGGCTTCTGTCTGCTGGCGCTGGTGCTGGCCGCGGCGGCGGCGCCGTGGATCGCTCCCTTCGACCCGGCGGCCTTCGATTACGACCGCATCCTGGAAGGCCCCTCGGCCGACCATTGGGCCGGCACCGATGCCTACGGTCGCGACATCCTGAGCCGCATCCTGTGGGGGGCCCGCATCTCGCTGGCGGTCGGCCTGCTGTCGGTGCTGCTCGGCGGGGTGGCCGGCGTGGCGCTGGGCCTGATCGCCGGCTTCCGCGGCGGCTGGATCGACAGCCTGATCATGCGCGTCTGTGACGTGCTGCTGGCCTTTCCCGGCATCCTGCTGGCCATCGGCATCGTCGCCATCCTCGGGCCGGGCATCGAGAACGTCATCTATGCGGTGGCGGTCTTCAGCGTCCCCGTCTTCGCCCGTCTGGTGCGCGGCAGCACGCTGTCGCTGAAGCGCGCGGTCTATGTCGACGCCGCCCGCGCCATCGGCGTGCGCGACCGGCTGCTGATGGTCCGCCACATCCTGCCCGGCACGTTGCCCAGCGTGATCGTCTATGTCTCGATGCGCATCGGCACCTCGATCCTGACGGCGGCCAGCCTCAGCTTCATCGGCCTCGGCGCCCAGCCGCCCAGCCCGGAATGGGGCGCCATGCTGGCCGACGGGCGCAGCTACATCGGCGTCGCCAGCCATGTCACCTTCTATCCCGGCCTCGCCATCTTCCTGACGGTGCTGGCCTTCAACCTGCTCGGCGACGGACTGCGCGATGCCCTCGACCCGAAACTCCGCTGAGCCGAGTTCCGCTGAGCCGGCAAAGCGCGCGCGGGCCTTCGGGCTCGCCTGCGGCCGGCTGACGCCGGGGCCGCGCAACGCCATCACCGACGTTCCGGGCGTGCGCGTCGGCCATGTCACGCTCGATGAGGGCGCCATCCAGACCGGCGTCACCGCCATCCTGCCCCATGCCGGCAACCTCTACCGCGACAAGCCCGTCGCTGCGGCCGAGGTGCTGAACGGCTTCGGCAAGAGCGTCGGGCTGATGCAGGTGGAGGAACTCGGCGCGCTGGAAACCCCGATCCTGCTGACCAACACCCTGTCGGTCGGCACCGCCTCCACCGCCCTGGTCCGCCACGCCATCGCCGCCAACCCCGACATCGGCCGCAGCACCGCCACCGTCAATCCGCTGGTGATGGAGTGCAACGATGGCCCGCTGAACGACATCCAGGCGCTGGCGGTGACGGAGGCCCATGCCGCCGCTGCGCTCGCCGCCGCGCTGTCGGAAGCGGACGGTGTGGAAATCGCGGTCGGGTCGGTCGGGGCCGGGCGCGGCATGTCCTGCTTCGGCTTCAAGGGCGGCATCGGCAGCTCGTCGCGCCGCCTCAAGCTGGACGGCAAGCGCCATCACCTCGGCGTGCTGGTGCTGGCGAATTTTGGCCGGCCGGGGGAGCTTTGCCTGCCCGACGGCCGCCGCGTCGCTCCGCCTGCGAAGGACGATGCGCCGGAGAAGGGCTCCGTCATCGTCATCGCCGCCACCGACGTGCCGCTCGACCATCGCCAGCTGCGCCGGGTGATCCGCCGCGCCGGGGTCGGGCTTGCCCGTGTCGGCTCGTTCTGGGGCCACGGGAGCGGCGACATCGCGCTGGGCTTCACCACCGCCAACCGCATCGACCATGACGAGCGGGCCGATATCGTGCCGCTGCGCATGCTGAACGAGCGCCGCATCGACGCCTTGTTCGAGGCGATGGCCGACGCGACGCAGGAGGCCGTCCTCGACGCGCTGGCCGCCGCCACGCCGGTGGTGGGCCGCAACGGCGCCACCCGGCCCTGCCTCTCCGACATGCTGATGTCAGACTTACCGATTTCCGGGAGCATTCCGTGAAGATCTACATCTCCGCCGACATCGAAGGGGTGGCCGGCGTGGTCTCCCAGCAGCAGGTGACGCCGGGCAATGCCGAGTACGAGCGCGCCCGCCGCCTGATGACCGCCGAGGTCAATGCCGCCATCGACGGCGCGCTGGCGGCCGGGGCCAGCGAAATCCTGGTCAACGACAGCCACGGCCCGATGGTCAACCTGCTGCCGGACGAGTTGCACCCGGCCGCCGAACTGATCCTCGGCCGGCCCAAGCCCATCGGCATGTTCGCCGGGCTGGAGCCGGACACCGCCGGGGTGATGTGCGTCGGCTTCCACACCTCGGCGCGCCAGTACGGCATCCTCGCCCACACCACCAACAGCTTCGCCTTCGGCCGCGTCCGGGTGAACGGGCTGGAACTGGGGGAGGCCGGCAATTACGGCGCCTATGCCGGCGAGATCGGCGTGCCGGTGATCCTGCTGAGTGGCGACGACCGCTTCGCCGCGGAGATGGCCCCGCTGTTCCCCGACGCCGAACAGGTGGTGGTCAAGCAGGCGCTGGGCCAGCGCGCCGCCCGCTCCGTCGCGCCGTCGGTCGCCCGCGACCGCATCCGCGAGGCGTCGGCCCGCGCCGTCCGCCGGGCGTCCGGCATCCCGCCCTTCCGCGTCCCGCCGCAGGCCGACGGCGCGCCCTACCGGCTGGAGATCGAGATGAACAGCCCGGCGCTGGCCGATCTGGCGTCGCTGATCCCGGTGTCGGAGCGGCTGGACCCCGTCACCATCCGCCTGCCGGCCGCCAGCATGGCCGCCGCGCTCGGCTGGATCAACACCCTGTCGGCCATGTCGGCCACCCTGCGCTGAGACCCGCCCCCATGACCCTTTCGCACCCGCAGCCCTTCGCCCTTGCCATCCATGGCGGCGCCGGCACCATCAAGCGCAGCGCCCTGACTCCGGCGCTGACCGAGGGCTACCACGCCGGCCTGCGCCGGGCGCTGGCCGCCGGGCACGATGTGCTGGCCGACGGCGGCAGCGCGCTGGATGCCGTGACATCCGCCGTGATGGCGCTGGAGGACGAGCCGCTGTTCAACGCCGGCCGCGGCGCCGTCTTCACCGCCGAGGGCGTGCAGGAGATGGATGCCGCCATCATGGATGGTCGCGACCGCGGCGCCGGTGCGGTGGCCGGGCTGTTCGGCCCCCGCAACCCCATCCTGGCCGCCCGCGCGGTGATGGAGCACAGCGAGCATGTCCTGCTGATCGGCGAGGGCGCGCTGGATCTCTGCCGCCGCCAGGGTCTGGCGATGGAGGAGGCCCCCTATTTCTTCACCCAGCCGCGCTGGGACGCCCTCCAGGCCGAGTTGGAGCGCCGCCGCTCCGGCACCCCAGAAGACAACTCCGATGGGGGCGCCGACCAGCGCCGCCACGGCACCGTCGGCGCCGTCGCCCGCGACCGCGACGGCAACCTCGCCGCCGCCACCTCGACCGGCGGCATGACCGCCAAGGCCAGGGGCCGGGTGGGCGACAGCCCGGTGATCGGCGCCGGCACCTTCGCCGACAACATCACCTGCGCCGTCTCCGCCACCGGCCATGGCGAGCATTTCATCCGCCGCTGTGCCGCCCACGAGATCGACGCCCGCATGCGCTGGGCCGGCCAGACCCTGGAACGCGCCGCCGGCGACGTGGTGGACGAGCTGGGCGTGATCGGCGGTTCCGGCGGCCTGATCGCCATCGACCGCGACGGCCGGGTGGCGCTGCCCTTCAACTGCTCCGGCATGTACCGCGGCGCCATCGGGCCGGAGGGGCTGCCGATGACCGCGATCCACCGCGAGGAGTTCCGCATCGGCTGAGGCCAGTCCCCTCTCCCCCGCTGGACAGGCGGGGGCCGGCGTCCCACGTTGCTGCTTCATCAGTGCAACAGCCGGAACGGAGGATGGCGTCATGCGGGCGATGGTGATTTCGCGGTTCGGCGGTCCCGACGTGTTCGAACTTCAGGACCGGCCACGGCCGGTGGCGGGGCCGGGCGAACTGCTGGTGCGGGTGGTGGCGTCGGGCACCAACCCGGTGGACGCCAAGATCCGTCAGGCCGGAAGCTGGGCCGGCATCCCCTTCCCGGCGGTGCTCGGCTATGACGTGTCGGGCGTGGTGGAGGAGGCCGGCCCCGGCGTGACCGGCTTCAAGGCCGGCGACGAGGTGTTCTACACTCCGGAGATCTTCGGCAATCCCAACGGCAGCTATGCCGAATACACCGTCGCCGCCGCGTCCATCGTCGCGCACAAGCCGCCCAGCCTCAGTCACGTCGAGGCGGCGGGCATCCCGCTGGCCGGCGGCACGGCGTGGGAGGCCATCGTGCGGCGTCTGGCGGTGCGGCCGGGCGAGACGGTGCTGATCCATGGCGGGGCCGGCGGCGTCGGCAGCTTCGCCATCCAGTTCGCCAAGGCGGCCGGCGCCCGCGTGCTCGCCACCGCCAGCAAGGCCAACCACGAGGCGATGCGCGACCTCGGCGCCGACGTGACGCTCGACTACCGCGACACCGACGTGGTGGACCAAATCCTGCGCGAGGCGGGCGGGGCGGGGGTGGACGCGTCCTTCGACACCGCTGGCGGCAATGTGCCGCTGAGCACCCAGGTCACGCGTCCCTTCGGCCGCATCGCCACCATCCTGCCGCCGACCGGCGACCTGAACGCGCTCTATGTGAAGAACCAGACCCTCTACGGCACCTTCCTGACCCGCGAGGGCGCCCGCCTGCGCGAGATGGCGCCGCTGTTCGTGCGCGGGCAGGCCAAGGTGATCGTCGATGCCGTCCTGCCGCTGGAAGAGGTCGGCAAGGCGCATGAACGGCTCGATTCCGGCCACGGCCGCGGTAAGATCATCCTGCAAGTGGGCGCCTGACGCGAGGTCGGGCCGGGCTTTTGAAGGGCTGTCGTGGTGTATATCTGGCTTATCGGGCTGCACGTCACGGCGGTGACGCTCTGGATCCTGGGGATGTCCGCCACCGCCATCCTGATCAGCGCCCTGGACCCCATGACCGCCGCCGAGGAAGGACCGGCCCGCCTGCTGCGCGCCGCCGGCCGCTGGGAGCGCCGCGTCACCTCCCCGGCGATGGGGCTGGCGTGGCTGTTGGGCATCACGTTGGTGGTGGTCGGCGGCTGGGGTTTCGAGCCCTGGCTGGTGGCGAAGGTGATCATCGTCACCGCCCTGTCCGCCCTGCACGGCACACTCGCCGCCGGGCTGCGGCGGCTGGGCGAACCGGGTGCGCGGCAGGTGTCGCCGCTTCTGCGCTTCTCCCCGCTGGCGGTGATCGCCGGGGCCATCGCCATCGTGACGCTGGTGGTGGTGAAGCCTTATTGAACACGGTATGGTGTCGGACTGGGAGGGGCCGGCCTCTTTGACCCCGCGCCCGGCCGGTTCGGTTTCAGTGCGAAAGGACCCGCCATGGCCGTCGCCAAGACCACGATCTGCCTCTGGTTCGACAAGGACGCCGAGGACGCCGCCCGCTTCTACGCCGCGACCTTCCCCGACAGCGCGGTGACCGCCGTCCACCGCGCCCCCGCCGACTACCCGTCTGGCAAGGCGGGCGACGTTCTGACGGTGGAGTTCACCGTCGCCGGTCTCCCCTGCCTCGGCCTGAACGGCGGCCCGACCTTCACGCACAGCGAGGCCTTCTCGTTCCAGTTCGCCACCGACGACCAGGAGGAGACCGACCGCTATTGGACCGCCATCGTCGGCAACGGCGGTCAGGAGAGCGCCTGCGGCTGGTGCAAGGACCGCTGGGGCATCTCCTGGCAGATCACGCCGCGGGTGCTGACGGATGCGCTGGCGGCGGGCGGGGAGGAGGCCAAGCGGGCGTTCGAGGCGATGATGGGGATGACGAAGATCGACGTGGCGGCGATTGAGGCGGCTCGGCGGGGGTGAGGGGGGTAATCAATGATTGATCTTTTATTGGTCTAAATTGCATCGTAGGCTAATAGATTATTTATTCTCAGTAAAATTCAATTCAGGCAGCAATGATTCATTGAGGGTGCAATGTTTTTGAATAATCAGTTGCATTGATTGGGCTGTGGTGATTAAGATTCTATTTGCATAATGCCTTGATCCATATCTTAAACAATGGTGGCGGATAATGTGTGCATCATCGCTTAAGTTTGCTACAGAGATAAATTTCTCTGATAGAGATTTTGTGGATTTGGGTTTTCACGAGACGCAAACGGGAGTCCTTCCGCTTGTGCATGTTAAGAATGGTGTTATCCGACCCCTTGGGACTTGCTTTTCTATCACTAATGATGGCCTTTGCATGACCGCTCGTCATGTAATCGAGGAGGGTGTTCAGGCTCCGGATGGCATTAGTTATAAAGATTTGGACGAGAAGGAAGATGGATATTTTGGGGCTCTCTACATTTCTAGTGAAGAGCACCCTGAGAATCCGGACCATATATTGGGAGGGTTCCTCCCGATGGACAAAGTATATTTTTGCAATGGATTGGATATCGCTCTGTTCAAACTGAAATTGCCAGTCAATGAGCTTACAGGGGAGATGCTGAGATTTCCCCTACACCAATTGCGCTTGAGTCTTCCTGGGGTTGGAGAACCCTTCTTCAGTCTCGGTTATCGGACTATGGACTGGCAAAAAGGCATGGTCGAGAATGGCTATGATGTTAGCCACAAGTACTCTGCTTCGCGTGGGCAAGTAGAAGAGCTTCATGCTGGAGGTCGAGATAGATCAATGCTTCCCTACCCTTGCTTCCGCACTTCCGCTCGGCTCGATGGTGGAATGAGTGGGGGGCCGCTAGTCGATAATTTTGGACGTGTCTTTGGCGTCGTATGCTCGTCATTTGGAACTGCTTCTGATGATGGGTACATATCTTATGCATCTCTGATTGGACCGGCCATGGCTATGACGCTTGAAGTTGCTGACGAGGTCGGTGGTGAAGTGCGAAAAGCATTCTTATGGGAGCTTGTTGAAGGTGGCGCAATTTTGGCGGATCAGCGAGGATTTGAAGTTAATCGCGTAGGTGATGAGATTAAGATCGTGCTCGGGCAGTCACTTGCATTGAATTCAAAGCTTGGTGCGTGATGAAGCAATACTTTATTAAGAGGCAGAATTTCTAGATATTTCCGTTTTGCACAAATTTTTTAATGCCCCTATTAGAGGAAATTGCCCCTATTAGAGGAAATTGCTCGTCTCACCCCACCCCCACATCATCCCGAATGCACGCTACCGAATGCCCCGGCGCTACCTCGCGCAGCGTCCGGGCTTCCGGTTCCGCACAGGCCGGCAGGGCGAAGGGGCAGCGGGTGCGGAAGACGCAGCCGGACGGCGGGTTCATCGGGCTCGGCACGTCGCCGTCCAGCAGCATGCGGGACTTCGGCGCGTCGGGGTCCGGGTCGGGGGCGGCCGACAGCAGGGCCATGGTGTAGGGGTGGCGCGGGCGCTCGTAGAGGCTGTCGCTCGGCGCGATCTCCATCAGGCGGCCGAGATACATCACCGCCACCCGGTCGCTGATGTAGCGCACCACCGCCAGATCATGGGCGATGAACAGCACCGCCAGCCCCAGCTCGCGCTGCAAGTCGCCCAGCAGGTTGACCACCTGCGCCTGCACCGAGACGTCGAGCGCCGACACAGGCTCGTCCGCCACGATGAAGTCGGGTTCCACCGCCAGGGCGCGGGCGATGCCGATGCGCTGGCGCTGGCCACCGGAGAATTCGTGCGGGAAGCGGTCCATGGCGTCGGCGCTCAGGCCCACTTTCTCCAGCAATGCTGCCACCCGGTCGCGGCGGTCGGCGCGGGTGCCGATGTTGTGGATCGTCAGAGCCTCGCCGATCACGTCGCGCACGCGCTGGCGCGGGTCGAGGCTGGCATAGGGGTCCTGGAAGACGATCTGCATGCGACGGCGCTGCGCCCGCATCTCCGCCGTCGGCAGACCGGTGATCTCCTGCCCGTTGAAGCGGATGGAGCCGCCGGTCGGCTCGATCAGCCGCAGGATGCTGCGCCCGGCGGTGGTCTTGCCCGAGCCGGATTCGCCGACCAGCCCCAGCACCTCGCCGCGGTTCAGGTCGAAGGACAGATCGTCCACCGCCTTCACCCAGCCGACCGGCCGTTGCAGCAGCCCGCCGCGCACGGGAAAGCGCTTCTCCAGATTGCGGACGCTCAGCAGGGGCTGTTCGGTAACGGTATCGATGCTCATTGCACGTCTCTCCAGCGGCGGCAGCGGGCGGAATGGTCGGGGCCGACCGGCTCCAGCACGGGTTCGGCGGCGAGGCAGGCGGGTTCGGCCAGCGCGCAGCGCGGGGCGAAGGTGCAACCGGCCGGGCGGTTCACCGGGCTCGGCACGCTGCCGGGGATGGCGTAGAGCCGGCCGCCGTCGCCGCGGCGCTGGCCCAGATGCGGCATGCAGGCCAGCAGCCCGCGGGTGTAGGGGTGTTTCGGCGATTTCAGCAGGGAGCGCACATCGCCTTCCTCGACGATGCGGCCGGAATACATCACCACCACCCGGTGCGCCACTTCGGCCACCACGCCCAGATTGTGGGTGATGAACAGGATCGAGGTGCCGGTCTCCTCCTGAAGCCGCCGCATCAGATCGAGGATCTGCGCCTGGATGGTCACGTCGAGCGCGGTGGTCGGCTCGTCGGCGATCAGCAGGGTGGGGCGGCAGGCCAGCGCCATGGCGATCATCACGCGCTGACGCATGCCGCCCGACATCTGGTGCGGATACTCGTCCAGCCGCCGCTCCGCCGCCGGGATGCCGACTTTCTTCAGCATGGCGAGCGCCTCGGCCCGCGCCGCCCGGCGGTCGAGACCCTGGTGGTAGCGCAGCGCCTCGCCGATCTGGTCGCCGACGGTGTAGACCGGGTTCAGCGAGGTCATCGGCTCCTGGAAGATCATGCCGATCTCGTTGCCGCGGACGCTGCGCATCGCCCGCTCGCTGAGGCGGGCGAGGTCGCGCACCTGGCCGTCGCGGCCGCGGAACAGGATCTCGCCGCCGGCGATGATGCCCGGCGGCGACGGGATCAGCCGCATCGCCGACAGGCTGGTCACCGACTTGCCGCTGCCGGATTCGCCGACGACGGCCAGCGTCTCGTTGCGGCGCACGGCGAAGGACACGCCGTCCACCGCCTTCGACACGCCGGGATCGGCGGTGAAGTGGGTTTGCAGGTTGCGGATGTCGAGCGTGAGGTCAGCGTCCATGACGGGATCCCGGAGCTTGGGCTATCTGAGACAGATCAGCGGGTGCAGCCGCGCGCCGGCACCGGCCAGTCGCCGACGACCTCGCCGTTGCGGGTGATCGCCATGCGGTCGTGCAGGTTGGTCACCACGCAGACATGGTTGGGCAGGATGCGGACGCGGTCGCCGATCTGCGGCTTCGCCGCGCTCCGGCTGAGGTCGACCACCGCATGCTCCTCGTTGACGCGGACGATCACCGCGTCGGGATAGTCGAGGATCAGGCCGAACCCTTCGCCCACCGACGGGGCGACGCGGTCGCTCGACAGCGTCTTGCTGCCGCAATCCAGAACAGCGCGGTCGGCAGTCGGGCGGCTGACCACGGTGGCGTGGACGTGCACGGCGCATTCCTCCAGCGTCGCCACCCCGGCGCCGACGGTGGCGCGGTCGTGGTAGATGTAGGTGCCGACGCGCAGCTCGGTCACGCCGGGAAGCTCGTGGGTGTCCCAGCAGCCGGGGGTGCCGCCGACCGACACCGTCTCCACTGCGATGCCGGCGCCCTCCAGCAGGGCGCGCGTCTCGGTGACGAAGGGCACGGTGCGGGGGCCGCGCGGGTAGGTCATCAGGCCGCGGAAGCGGGTCAAGCCATTGCCGGCGGCGCGGCGGGCCAGCGTCAGCACCTCGTCCGGGGTCTGCACGCCGCAACGGCCGTCGCCGCTGTCGAACTCCACCAGGATGCCGATCTCGACGCCGGCCTCGGCCGCGGCGGCGGCCACGGTGTCGAGGGCGACGGCGTTGTCGAGCGCCACCGTCAGTTTGGTCTTGCCGGCCAGCTCCGCCAGCGGCGAGACCTTGGCGGCGCCGACGATGGGGTAGGTCAGCAGGATGTCGGCGCAGCCGGCCTCGGCCATCACCATCGCCTCGCTGATCTTCTGGCAGGTGATGCCGACGGCGCCCAGCTCGATCTGGCGCAGCGCGAACTGGGGAAGCTTGTGGGTCTTGATGTGCGGGCGCAGCGCCAACCCGTGCCGGTCGCAATAGGCCTGCATCTTGGTCAGGTTATGCTCGACCCGGTCGAGGTCGATGACGGGGACGGGGGTGTCGAGATCGTCGACGCGCATGGGACCGCTCCGGAACACGAATTCGGGGAATGGGCCGATCCCGGCAACGGAGCCATGGGATCGGCCTTGCACTGAATGTTACGCCGTCGGCAGGACGGCGATGCAGTCGATTTCGACCTGGATGTTGTTCAGCTGGCAGCCGATGGTGGTGCGGGCCGGCGGCTCGGTCGGGAAGAACTCCGAATAGAGCGCGTTGTATTCCTGGAAGCGGCCGAGATCGCTGAGGTAGCTGTTAACCTTTACCACATGGGCGAGGTCGGTGCCGGCGGCCTTCAGGATGATCTCCAGGTTGCGCAGGGTCTGGCGCACCTCGCCGGCGAAGTCCTCGGGCAGCGCGCCGGTCTCCGGATGGTGCGGCCCCTGGCCCGACACATAGACGAAGCCGTTCGCGACGATGGCGTGGCTGTACTGGCCGGCGGGCTTCGCACCCTTTTCGGCGAAGATCGGCTTGCGGTTGGTCATTCGGTCCTCACAGGTTGAAAGATCAGGTACGGGCCAGGGCCTTGCCCGGACGCGCACCGGTGTGACCGCCGTCGCGCAGGACGAATTGTCCGGCGACGAGCACGTCGGTGATGCCGTGGGGCGGGCGCGTCGGATTCTGGAAGGTCGCGCAGTCCGCCACGTCGGCGGTGAACAGGGTCAGGTCGGCCACCATGCCCGGCCGGATCAGCCCGCGGTCGGACAGGCCGAAGCGCTGGGCCGGGACGGCGGTCATGTGACGCACGGCATCCTCCAGCCCCAGCCCGCCCTCGCCCCTGATGGCGCGGGCGAGATAGCGCGGGAAGCTGCCGAAGGCGCGCGGGTGCGGCTTGCCGGTCTCGCGCGGCAGCCCGTCCGACCCCAGCATGTGCAGCGGGTGCGACAGCGCGGTCTCCAGATCGGCTTCGGCCAGCTGGAACATGACGATGTTGGTGCGGCCGCGGTCGGCGCGGATCAGGCGGACCAGCGTGTCGAAGGGCTGTTCCTTCGCCACATCGGCGATCTCGGTCAGCGACAGCCCTTCCAAGTCACGCAGGTCATCCGCCGAAACGCCGCCGATGCGGACATTCTCCCAGCCGATCAGGCGGATCTTGGATTCCCAGCCGGCATCGTTCGGCGCCTCGCCGTCCTCCACCGCCCGGCGCAGCGCTGCCAGCCCGTCGGCATCGGCCATCCGCGCCAGCAGCGCCTCGACCCCGCCCGCCAACGCCGACGGCGGCAGCAGTTGCAGGATGGTGCTGGAGCCGGCCGGGTAGGGGTACATGTCGAAGCTGACGTCGGTGCCGCCCTTGCGGGCGATCTCCAGCCGCTCCACCGCCCGCGGCAGGCTGCCCCAATAGGGCTTTCCGGCGGCTTGCAGGTGGGAGAGCAGGCCGCTCGCCCCGCCGGCCTTCAGCAGATCGAGGAACTCGTCCACCGAGGCGATCAGCCCGCCCTCATAGGAGCGGACATGGGCGGTCAGCAGCGCGCCATGCTCCGCCACCACCTCGGCCAGCCGCACCAGCTCGGCGCGGTCGGCCCAGGCGCTGGGCGGATAGACGAGGCCGAGCGACAGGCCGTGCGCGCCCTGGCGCAGCTGGTCCGCCAGCAGTGCCGCCATCGCCTCGCGCTCTTCCGTCGTGGCGGCGCGGTTCTGCCAGCCCATGACGGCGAGGCGGAGTGCGGCGTGCCCGACCAGCGAGACGAGGTTGATGGCGGTGCCGCGCCCGTCGAGCGCCGCCCGGTAGCCGGCGAAGTCGGCGAAGGTCTCCTGGTCCGAGACAGTTCCCAGCAGGTTGCCGAAATGCTCGCGCAAGGGGTCGCCGCTGTCGGGGCTCTGCGGGTAGAGCCCGAAGGAGCAGTTGCCGACCACCACGGTGGTGACGCCCTGCGCCACCTTTTCCGGCCGGCCGGGCTGGCGCAGCTGGATCAGGTCGTCGTGGCAATGGGCGTCGATGAAGCCGGGGGCGAGGAAACGGCCCTGCGCCTCCAGCGGTTCGGCATCGGTTGCGTCCAGCATCGGGCCGACTGCGGCGATGCGTCCGCGCTCCACCAGCACGTCGGCCGGGAACCAGGGGGCGCCGGTGCCGTCGATGACGCGGGCGCCCTTGATGAGGAAGGTGGCGTTCATCCTACTTCGCCTTCTGGAGCCGGGGGTCGAGTGCGTCGCGCAGCCCGTCGCCGACGATCTGGAGCGACAGCACGGTCAGGACGATGGCGCAGCCGGGGAACAGGATCAGCCAGTCGGCCTGCTGGAAATACTGCTGGGCGCTGGCGATCATGTTGCCCCAGGTCGGGGTGGTCGGCGGCACGCCGACGCCGAGGAACGACAGCGCCGCCTCCGTCAGGATGGCGTAGGCGAAGATGAAGGTGGCCTGCACCAGGATCGGCGACATCAGGTTGGGCAGGATGTGCAGGAAGACGATGCGCGGGGTCGACGCGCCGAGCGCGGTCGCCGCCTCGATGAAGGGCATCTCGCGCACCACGAGGCAGGCAGCACGGACCACGCGGGCGACGCGCGGCGTGTAGACGATGCCGAGCGCCAGCACGACGTTGTAGAGCGACGGCCCCAGCGCCGCCATGAAGGCGATGGCGAGCAGGATGTCGGGGAAGGCCATCAGCGCGTCGGTCAGCCGCATCAGCAGGCCGTCCAGCGGCCGGATATAGCCGGCGGCGAGGCCGAGCAGCGTGCCGAGCACCGTCGCCACCACCACCACCAGCAGGCCGACCAGCAGCGACAGCCGGGCGCCCAGCATCACGCGGGACAGCACGTCGCGGCCATACTCGTCGGTGCCGAACCAGTGGGCGGCGGTCGGCGGCTTCAACCGGCCGAGGATGTCCATCTTCGCCGGATTGAACGGGGTGATCCACGGCGCCAGCAGCGCCACCGCCAGGATCGCTGCCATGACCAGGAAGGACAGCACCACCAGCCGGCGGCGGAACAGCTGGCGCAGCAGCAGGGCGGCCGGCGACCGGCTGTTCCCGGCCTTGGCGGAGGAGGGAAGGGGGACGTTGCCGTGACCGGCGGGGACGCTTGCCATGGAAACCCTCCCTCTCAATAACGGACCCGCGGATCGACTACGGCGTAAAGCAGGTCGACCGTCAGGTTGATCAGCACATAGATGGCGGACACCACCAGCAGGGCGCCCTGGATCACCGGATAGTCGCGGCGCAGCACGGCCGACACGATCAGGTTGCCGACGCCGGGCAGGCCGAACACGGTTTCCGTCACGATGGCGCCGGCGATCATCACCGCGGTGGTCAGGCCGATCACCGTCAGGATCGGGATCATCGCGTTGCGCAGCGCATGCTTCAGCACGACGACCAGCGGCGGCAGCCCCTTGGCCCGCGCGGTGCGGACGTAATCGTGGCTCATCACGTCCAGCATGCTGGTGCGGGTGAAGCGCAGGATCAGCGCCGAGTTCGGAATGCCGAGCGCGATGGCGGGCAGCACCAGATGGCGCATGCGTTCCAACAGGTCGGCGTCGGGCGGGCCGTAGCCGGCGACCGGGAACCAGGCATGGTCGACCGCCAGATACTTGATCAGCGTCAGCCCGATCCAGAAGCTGGGGATGCTGGCCGCCAGCATGGCGAGCCCGACCGCGGTCTGGTCGACCAGMCCGCCGCGCTTGGCCGCCGACAGGATGCCGACCGGCACGCCGATCAGCATGGCGATCCCCACCGACATCATGGTCAGCAGCCCGGTCAGTTCCGACCGTTCGGCCAGCGCCTGCGCCACCGGGCGGTTCAGGAAGATGGAGTCGCCGAGGTCGAAGCGGACGATCTGCCCGAGATAGAGCAGGAACTGCGTCAGCAGCGGTTCGTCGAGCCCGAGCCGGCCGCGCAGCGCCGCGATGTCGTCCGGCGTGGCGGAGGAGCCCAGCATGACGGCGGCGGGATCGCCCGGCACGACGCGGGCGATCAGGAAGACCACCATGGCGACGAGCAGCATGACGACCATCATGCCGGCGAACCGGCGGACGATGTAAACGAGCATGGTTGCGGTCCCGGACCGAGGGGAAGCACAGAATTCCCCTCTCCCGTCCCGGGAGAGGGAGGGGACCCACGAAGTGGGGAGGGTGAGGGGCGATCCGGACATGGATCATCGATCCTTGCCATACCCCTCACCCTTCCCACCGCTTCGCGGCGGGCCCCTTCCCTCTCCCGAGGCGGGAGAGGGAATTACCAAATCGCCCCTCAGCCCTTCAGGTCGGTGTTCCAGAAGAACGGCCAGGGCGTCGGGGTGTAGCCGGTCAGCTTGTCGCTGCTGGCGGCGAGGTTGTAGAACTCGCCGACCTTGATGCTCGGCACCTCGCTGTAGAACAGCGACTGCAGGGTCACCCACTTCGCCTTGCGCGCCGCAGGCTCCATCTCGCGGTTGAAGGCAGCCAGCGCCTCCTTCTTGGCCGGGCTGTCCCACCAGCCGGGATAGCTGGGGTTCAGCACGGTGATCAGCGACGGCTCCGGCACGAAGGTGTGGTAGGTGAAGAAGGCATCCCACCCCTTGTCGTCGCCGCGGCGTTGCAGCAGCGTCGCCCAGTCCAGCACCTGGAGGTCGACCTTGAAGCCGGCGAGTTCGAGCTGGGCCTGGGCCACCATGCTCATCTTGTACAGGAACTCGTACTGCACCGAGGTCATGATGCGGATCGGCTCGCCCTTGTAGCCGGCGGCCTTCAGCAGCTCCGCCGCCTTGCCGGCCGCATGGTCGGCGTAGGGCTTGGCGCTGGCCGCATCGTAATAAGGCGTGCCCTGGGCGTAGATCGACCCCTCCGCCTGGACGAATTCGGGATCGCCGAAGCCGGCCAGCAGCATGTCGTTCGGCTCCAGCGCCGCCAGGACCGCCTGGCGCATCTTCGGGTTCGCCATCACGCCGGTCTTGGTGTTCATGATCATCAGCGGGAAGCCGAACGGCTTGACGATCACCGGCTTGACGCCGGCCGCACCCTTGATGCGCGGCAGGGTCTCCGCCGGCAGGCTGTCGGCGAACTGGTACTGGCCGGCCAGGACGCCCGACACGCGGGTGGCGGCGTTCGGCACCGGCACGAAGCGGACTTCGCCGATGTTGGCCTTGCGGCTGCCGGCATAGCCGCTGGGCGCGCCGGCGGGCGAGGCGTAGGTGTCGTGGCGCACCAGCCGGATATACTGGTCGGGCTTGTGCTCCAGCAGCTTGTAGGGGCCGGTGCCGATCAGCGACTTCAGGGCGCCCGGCCCGTCGATCACCGATTTCGGCACGATGGCGGCGGCGCCGTTGTTCATCGCCAGCAGGGCGGTCAGCGGCGCGAAGGGCTCCTTCAGCGCGATGACGACGGCGTCCGCACCCTTGGCGGCGATGCTCTCCACCAGCGGGGCGACGGTCTTGCCGCGCGGCGAGGCCTTGGTCCAGTGGTCCAGCGAGGCGACCACGTCGTCGGCCGTGACGGTGCTGCCGTCATGGAAGGTGACGCCGCTGCGCAGCGGGATGGTGTAGGTCTTGCCGTCCGCCGACACCTGCGGCAGGGCCGAGGCCACCAGCGGGGCCAGCTTCCAGTCGCCGTCGAAGGTGAACAGCGTCTCGAACATGTGCTGGGTGATGATGCTGACGAGGTCGGACGTGGTGCCGACCGGGTCCAGCGTCGGCGGCTCGCCGATGGTGGCGACTGTGACGACCGATGCGCCGCCCTGCTGGGCCTGCGCAGGGGTTGTCCAGCTTCCGAGAATTCCAGTGGAAAGCCCGCCTGCGGCCAGCGTCGTGCCGAGGGCGGTGTTGAACAGACGTCGCGTGATCCCTGTCATTTCCGTCTCCCGAACCGTTTGTCCGAAATATCGGACGTCGGTCTTGTATTCCAGACAAGCGAACGGTATATCGGACAAAGACCGCTGGCAAGCCGAAAATCCGCGTGCTAATCGGTTGTGCGACGATCAGGGAGCGTGGATCAGATGAAGAGCGGCGAAGCAGCGGTGAAGCAGGCAGAAGAGAAGCCGTCGGCGGAAAAACCGACTGGCCGGGCCCGCGGCATCGACCGTGTCATCGCGCTGATGGAGCATCTGCACGACCGGCGCGCTCCCACGCGCATCGCCGACATCGCCCGCGACACCGGCACGCCGCGCTCGACCATGTACGAGCTGGTCAACACGCTGGTGGAGGCGCGCTGGCTGGAGCTGCGCGACGGCGACGGCACGGTCTATTTCGGGCCGGCGATGCATTACTACGGCAGCGATTACCTCGACAGCGTCGACCTGATCCGCAAGGCGCGGGTCGAGGTCGCCCACATCGCCGAGACGGTGGGGGAGACCGCGCAGTTCTGCACGCTGGACGGCGACAAGTATCTGGTCGTGCTGAACGAGCCGGGCCGGCGCATGTTCCGCATCAGCTCCGAGATCGGCATCAAGGTGCCGATCCCCTGGACGGCGTCCGGCCGGCTGCTGGTCGATCACCTGGATGCCGAGGAAATCCGGCGCTTCATCCCGCCCGAGGATTTCACCCTGCCCGACGGCCGCCGCATCGCCGAGGACGAGTTCCTGGAGGACATGCACCGCGCCCGCACCCAGGGCTATGTCCGCACCACGGCGCTGGTCGACCGCTTCACCACCTGCCTTGCCGCCCCGGTCCGCGATCCGTCCGGCCGCTGCATCGCCACCATCTGCTTCGTCGTCCCCGCCGACACGACGGAAGAGGCGCAGCAGGTGATGATCGACACGCTGAAGGCCAGCGCGGAGCGTCTGTCGCCCGGCCGCTGATGGAAGCACCGACTGCGGCGCCGATTGCGGCGCCGATTGGGACGCCGGGAGGTTGTCATTTGACGACGGCGCACCACATGTTTTAAATGGGGCCAGGAAACGCGCAGTAATAGCGCTGCGAAAGCCCCATAATCCCCGATAGAGCGCTGCGAAACATAAAGCCGTATTAAGAACTGACCACATCGCCGTCTTTCGCAGCGCTATGCTGCAATGCGAAAGAGCCAGTACAGCAATGTGATGTCTCCTCTTTTGCGCATGCGGGATCGTGTCAATATCTTCCTCAACAGGCCGCTACACCGGCCGCCGGAATTCAAACCCGAAATTGAAGGAAGACCGCCATGACCTCCTATGATGTCGAATCCGCCAAGTTCGCCGCCAAGTTCGCCGTTGCCCGCATCGCCGTCGGCGTCATCCTGTTCGCCGCCATCGCCGCTGTCTCCCACATGAACCCGAACGCCATCCTGGCCGCCGACGAAGCCCGCGCCGCCGTCGCCCTGGAAATGGTCAAGACCATGCCGGTGACCGTCGCCGACGCCGCCCACTGAGCGCGTCGCGGTCCGCAGGCCGGGCCGGTGGCGCAACCCGTGGCGCAACATTGACGGCTTGCCCCTGTTTGCCGGGACTGATCCCAGGCTGACAAGGAGGCGCCGATGCCCCGCACCACCGACCCCGCAGACGGCCGAATTACAGACGGCCAAAATACCGACGGCCAAACGACGGGCGACCGCCGGTCCGGTCAGGCCCAGGTGCCGAAGCCGCCCTCCCGCGCGGAAGTCGAAGAGATCAGCCGCTCGCAGGAGTATCTGACCGACGACTGGACCGGCGACGGCGGCAGCAAGCCGCCGGGCGATGAGCCGGGCGACCGCAAGGACGGTTGAGGCCGCCACCCTCTTCACAGCAGTCCCACTCCACCGAACGGGCTGGACGCCGGAGGGATCCGATGGCGTCCAGCCCGTTCGGCTGTCCGGAAGGCTCCATCGGACCCCGAACGGCGTACATCCTCCGCCCTCAGGCTTAAGCTCTCTGAGAGATGGACGAATCCGGGAACTTGCAGTCCGCGCTCCTGTCGAAGGAAGTCCCCCTTCCTGAACCGGAGAGACTGGGATGCGCAACCTCCTCACCACTCTGCTGCTGGCAGCCGCCTTGCTTCCCACCGCAGCGGCTGCGCAGGCCGCCGGTGCAGATGACGGCGACGCCGTTTGCCGGCCGGGTGACAAGGGCTGCGCGCGGTTCGTCGGCGACGGGAAGGGCGGCGTGCCGAAACGGGGCGGTGCCAAGCAGCCGGTGATGATCGGCACGTCGGTCTTCATGCTGACCCCGTGGCAGGCCGAACGGGAGCGCCGCTGCCTCGCGCTCGCCGGCTGGGCCGAGGCGCGGGGGGAGGGGGCCGACGCCATGGCGGCCGTCATGTGGGTTGTCGCCAATCGTGCCGCCTCGGCTGATCAGCCGTCGCTGCCTTGCCGCGTCGTCGTCGCCACCGGCCAGTTCGAACCCTTCGCGGCGGCGCCCGTCGAGCCTGCCGACCGGAAGAAGGTCAAGGCGGTCAAGGCAAATGGCAAGCAGGCGGAGAAGGCGGCCCGGCAGGCGAAGGCCGAACAGGCGGCGCTGGCGGCCGATCCGCGGGTGGAAACCCGGCGCATCCTTGCGGAGCTCCGTCGTCAGGCCGCGGTGATCCGGGCGGGCGGCATGCCGTCCTGGCCGAAGACGCGCCTCGCCCCCGACCAGGAAGCGCTGCGCACCGCGCGCGGGCTGGCCTGGAACCTGAACGACGACGACATACCCGATCCGACCGCCCGTGCCTCGATGTTCTACAGCCCGCCGGCACAGGCCGCGCTGCGCCGCCAGAAGCCGGACTGGGCGGAAGCGCGGCTGAAGACCGCCTCGATCGGCGGCCATTCCTTCTACCGCACGCCGACGCCGCCCGCAGAGCGCACCATCGCCACCCTGGTGGCGGAGATTGCTGAGTAAAGTGCCGGGGTAGGCGGCCTCCAGCGGAAATGGCCGGGAGGATCTCCTGGCAGGTCCGGTTATGTCGCCCGCGGTTTTCAAGTACCGGACCATCCGAGCCAGACCCAATTTGCGGACGGGTTTCCTGTATTTTTCATGATGCGGAAAGGCCGGCGTAGAATTGCTGTAGATCAATCGCTCTCGTCTGTCGACCTCCTAGGCTGTTTCCGTTCCACGACATCAAAGGGAGAGAAACGATGAAAGCAATCGATCTGATGACGCCGCGGGTCATCACCATCGGTCCGGACGCGACCGTCGCCGATGCCGCCCGGACGATGCTGGAGAACCACATCAGCGGCATGCCCGTGGTCGATGGCTCCGGCAAGGTGGTCGGGATCATCAGCGAAGGCGACCTGCTGCGCCGGGTGGAGCTGGGGACGGAGCGTCACCGCTCCTGGTGGCTCGGTTTGGTGTCGGGCGGCACCCTGCCGGCGGAGGATTTCATCAAGTCCCATGCCAGGAAGGTCGCCGACGTGATGACCGCCCACGTCACCACGGTGGACGAGAACGCCTCGCCCGAAGAGGTCGTGCGGGTGATGGAGACGCGGCGGATCAAGCGCGTGCCGGTGGTGAGCCGAGGCGCCCTGGTCGGCATCATCAGCCGTGCCAACCTGCTGCGCGCGCTGGCCAGCGTCTCGCCGGAAACGCCGGCCGCTGCGGCGGACGACCGTGACCTGAAGGACCGGATGACCGCCGCCGTCAAGGAACTGTCGTGGGAGTCGCGCTCGCACGACGCCATCGTCGTCCGCAACGGCGTCGTCCAGCTCTGGGGCTTCGTCAGCAGCGGATCGCAGCGCGACGCGCTACGCGTCGCGGCGGAGCGCGTCCCCGGCGTGAAGGCGGTGGAGAACAACATCCAGGTCGTCGACCCTGCCGAAAGCGGCGCCTGGGGCCTCTAACCTAAAGAGTGGGCCGGGGAGGACGCGCGGTCAGATCTTCCCCGGCAGCCGCGCTCCGACCAGATGGGTTGCCTGCGCGCCATACTCATAGACGGCCTCCTGCACCGCCCGGGCCGACAGGGTGTCGGGTGCGGTGCTGGGAAGCGGCATCTCCGCCTCCGGCAGCTTGCCGGCGATGTGCTCGGCCAGACAGCGGCCGAGCACGGTGCCGGGGGCGATGCCGCGGCCGTTGTAGCCGCTGAAGCCGATGACGTTGCGGTCCAGCCGGTGGAAGCGGGGCAGGTTGTCCTTGGTCATGCCGATCTGGCCGTACCATTCGGATTCGAACCGCACCGGACCCAGCTGCGGGAACAGCGCCGCCAGCGAGCGCTGCGCCCAGGCGCGATGGATCGCGGTTCCGGTCCCGCGCAGCGCGCCGACGCTGCCGAACACCAGCCGGCCCTGGCGGTCGAAACGGTAGGAACTCAGCACCGACTTGGTGTCCCACACCCCCTGGCGTTCCGGCAGGATGGCCTTTTGCATGGCATCGGACAGCGGCTCCGTCGCCAGATTGAAATAGGGCAGGTGGACCTGCTCGGTGCGCAACTGCACCCAGGGGCCGATGCTGTAGGCGTCGGTGGCGACCACCACCCAATCGGCGGTGACCGATCCGTCCGGCGTCTTCACCTCCCACCCGGCTCTGGTTTGGCTCGCCGACTGCACGGGGCTGCCGGTGAAGATGCGGGCCCCCGCCGCGATGGCCGCCGCCGCCAGCCCGCGGGCATAGGCCAGCGGCTGGATGGTGCCGGCGCGCAGATCCAGCAGCGAGCCGGTGTAGGCCGTGGTGCCGACCTTCTCCGCCGTCTCCTTCGCGTCGAGCAGGCGGACGGGCGCACCGCGCTTCTGCCAGATGTCCGCGCGCTGTTCCAGTTCGCGCAGGCCCGCTGGGCCGACGCTGCAATGGAGCGTGCCGCTGCGCTCGTCCTCGCAGGCGATGCCGTGCTTGGTGATCAGGTCGAAGACGGCCCGCGGCGCGTTGCCCAGCAGTTCGATCAGACGCTCGCCATAGACCGGCCCCAGGGTGCTGACCAGCTGGTCGGGCATCACCCACATGCCGGCATTGACCAGCCCGACATTGCGCCCGGCGCCGCCGAAGCCGATCTCCACCGCCTCCACCACCACGGCGCTGATGCCGCTTTCGGCCAGATGCAGCGCCGTCGACAGGCCGGTGTAGCCGGCGCCGACGATCACAACGTCGGCCCGGACGCTGCCGGACAGCGGCGCGGTCGGCGGCGCCGCCGGTGCGGTGCGTTCCCAAAGCCCATGCGACCGCGGATCGTTCAGCATCCCCTGAGGTCCTTTTCGCGTCAGTTCTGTGCGCCAGTCATTCCCGGTGCGCAAGATTGACTTGCCTACCCCCTTCGACCAAATGATGTTTGTTCAACCAGTCATTCCGTTCTGGAATGAAATCCGCCCAGCCCCCGCTACAGAGCCCTGATGCAGAGCCCGCGCCGCTTCCTTCCCTCCCTGGCCCTGCTGTCCGCTTTCGAGGCGGCGGCCCGGACCGGCAGCATCACCGCGGCGGCCAAGGAGCTGTCGCTGACCCAGAGCGCGGTCAGCCGCCAGATCAAGGCACTGGAAGAGTTGCTGGAGGTCGAGCTGTTCCACCGCGAACGGCAGACCATCCGCCTGACCGCCGGCGGCGAGTATTACGTGCGCGAGGTGCGCGACGCCCTGCGCCGCATCAGCACCGCCTCGCTGAACCTGCGCGCCAACCCCTATGGCGGCACGCTCAGCATCGCCATCCTGCCGACCTTCGGCACGCGCTGGCTGGCGCCGCGCCTGCCGAAATTCCTGGCCGACAATCCCGGCATCACCATCAATCTGGTGACGCGGATGGCGCCCTTCGATTTCCGCCTGGACCCGGTGGATGCCGCGATCCATTTCGGCCGGCCGGACTGGCCGGGCGGGGAGCTGGCCCTGCTGCGCCGGGAGACGGTCCTCCCCGCCTGCAGCCGCAGCCTGCGCGACCGCTTCGATTTCCGCCAGCCCGCCGACCTGCGCCTCGCCCCGCTGCTGCACCTGACCAGCCGTCCCGACGCCTGGGAGCGCTGGCTGACCCTGCACGGCACGCCGGCCGACGGCGTGCACGGCATGCTGTTCGACCAGTTCGCCACCGCCTCCCAGGCCGCCATCGCCGGGCTTGGCGTGGCGCTTCTTCCGCTGTTCCTGATCGAGGAGGAACTGCGGTCGGGCCAGCTGGTGCCGGCGCTCGATCTGCCGATGGAAAGCGAGAACGCCTATTACGTCGTCTGGCCGTCGGAACGGGCGGGCTACCCGCCGCTGGCCGCCTTCCGCGACTGGATCCTGGCGGAGACGGCGGACTGCCGCACCCCGGCGGGTCATGAGCTTTCCTCATGAAGTCGGGAAAAACAATCGCAATCCATCCCATCGCTTCGTTGCTATAGCTGGACCATGTCAAGGACCGCGCAGGTCCAGCCAGCCAATGCGAGCGAGATTTGGAATGAGCGTCCAGACGATCACCAGAGTCGATGCCACCAGAGCCGATGCCACCAGAGCCGATGTCATCGGCCCCGATGCGATCCGCACCCTGTTCTCGACATCCATGTCGGAGATGTATCGGACGGAGGTGCCGGCCTATCAGACGCTCGTCGAGCTGGTGGAGGAGGTGAACGCGGCGCTGCTGGCCGCCGATCCGGCGGAGCGTCATCGTCTGGACTCCACCGGCGGCCTTGCCCGCATCACCGAGGAGCGCCACGGCGCCATCCGCCTTGGCACCGCGGATGAGCTGTCAACCATGCGCCGGCTGTTCGCGGTGATGGGCATGCAGCCGGTCGGCTATTACGATTTGTCGGAGGCCGGCGTCCCCGTCCATTCCACCGCTTTCCGCCCGGTGGATGGGGAGGCGCTGAGCCGCAACCCGTTCCGCGTCTTCACCTCGCTGCTGCGGCTCGACCTGATCGCCGATGCGGCCCTGCGGCAGGAGGCCGAGACGGTGCTGGCGGCGCGCAGCATCTTCACCCCCGGCTGCCTTGCCCTGATCGAAAGGGCCGAGGCCGACGGCGGACTGGACGAGGAGGATGCCGGGCGCTTCGTCGCCGAGGCGCTGGAGACCTTCCGCTGGCACAGCCGGGCCAATGTGCCGCTCGACCTCTACAACCGCCTGCACGACGCCCACCGGCTGATCGCCGACGTGGTGTCCTTCAAGGGGCCGCACATCAACCACCTGACGCCGCGCACGCTCGACATCGATGCGGTCCAGCGCCTGATGCCGGAAAAGGGCATTGCACCGAAGGCGGTGGTCGAAGGCCCGCCGACCCGCCGCTGCCCGATCCTGCTGCGCCAGACCTCCTTCAAGGCGCTGAGCGAGCCGGTCGATTTCCAGGCCAGTGACAGTGAGGGCGATGGCTGGCGGTCCGGCGTCCACACCGCCCGCTTCGGCGAGATCGAGCAGCGCGGCATCGCCCTGACCCCGAAGGGCCGGGCGCTCTACGACACGCTGCTTCAGGACTCCCGCCGCCTCGTCGCCCCGGCGGCCGACGGCTCCAACGCCGCGCAGTATATGGCGGCCCTTCAGGAGGTGTTCGCCCCCTTCCCCGACAGCTGGGACGGGATTCGCCGCCAGGGGCTCGGCTATTTCAGCTATTCCCTGACCGAGGCCGGGCGCCGCAGCCCGCCGGCACCGGGCGCCGATCTGGAAACGCTGATCGGGAGCGGTGCCGTCCGCTTCGATCCCGTCGTCTACGAGGATTTCCTGCCGGTCAGCGCCGCCGGCATCTTCCAGTCCAACCTGGGCGACGAGGCCCAGCAGGACTTCGCCGCCAGCCCGAACCAGCAGCGCTTCGAAGCCGATCTCGGCGCTCAGGTGCTGAACCCGTTCGACCTCTATGCCGAGATCGAACGCGCCTCCATCGCCGCCTGCCTGGCGGCGAAGTAAGTCAGACCGGCACGGCGGCGGGGCGGAAGGCGCCCGCCGCCAGCCAGTCTTCGAAGGCCGCCGGTGCTAGCGGCCGGGAAATCAGGTAGCCCTGGCCGAAGTCGCAGCCGTGCAGGCGCAGCCAGTCATAGGCCTCATCCGTCTCCACCCCTTCGGCGATGACCAGATATCCCAGGTCATGGGCAAGGTCGATGGTCGAGCGGACCATGATCTGGTCGCTGCGCTCATCGGCGATGGAGCGGATGAAGCGCTGGTCGATCTTCACCGCCGTCGCCGGGATGTCCTTCAGGTAGGACAGGGCGCTCTGGCCGGTGCCGAAATCGTCGATCTCCACCGCGATGCCCAGGCGGCGCAGGCGAAGAAGCTGGCGGTCGACCTCCGCCCGGTCGGTCATCAGGGCGCTTTCCGTCACCTCGAAGTCGATCCAGTCCGCCTGCACGTCGTGGCGGTCCAGCAGCGCCTCGACCCGGTCGGCGAAGTCGCCGCTGCCGAGATCCAGCATCGAGATGTTGATCGACACCGGCAGGGCGATGCCGCGCCGGTGCCAGTGCGCCACCTGGGTCAGGACGGCGCCGATCACCCATTCGGTCAGCGGGCGCACCAGCGCCGTGCGTTCGGCCAGCGGCACGAATTCGGCGGGCGAGATCGGCCCCAGTTCCGGATGGGTCCAGCGCAGCAGCGCCTCCGCCCCGATGCAGCGGTCGGTGCGCAGGTCGACCTTCGGCTGATAGGCCATGTGCAGCTGGTCCTGTCCGCCCATCGCCTCGGTCAGGCTGCGCAGCAGCAGGAAGGCACGGTGGGCGGCGCGGTCCTGCTCCTCGTCATAGGCGCACCAGGGCTTCTGCGTTTCCAGCGACTGGTGGGCGGCGCTGGTGGCGGCCCGCAGCAACTCCACGCTTTCCACGGGGCTTTCCGCCGCGATGTCCGAGCGGTGCACGAAACCGATGCCGGCGGAGGTGGCGATCGGCACGCCCTGATACTGGAAGGGGCTGCGCACCGCAGCGCTGATGCGGTCCAGCGTGGCAGCCAGATCGCCGTCGCCACCGGCCAGGATGCCCGACAGCATGAAGGCGAAGCGGGCCGGCGACAGATGGTAGAGCCGCATGCGGTCCGGCAGGCAGGCGGCAATGCGGCGGGCGCAATCGACCTCGAACGCATCGGCGCAGACCTGCCCCAGCACCCGGGTCAGCTCGGCATATTGCTGCGACGCCGCGGCATCGATCACCACCGCCGTGCCCGGCACGGACGCCGGATCGTCCGCCAGAGCATCGGCGTCGGCCAGGAAGCGGAAGCGGTTCGACAGCGAGGTGACCGGATGCAGATAGCCGACGGCGCGCCGCGCCTCGATATGCGCCATCGTCATCGCCGACAGGTCGCGCAGCGCCTCCTCCTCTTCCGGCGTCAGCGCCGGGCGCGGCTGGTCGTCGATCACGCAGATGGTGCCGAGCGCCAGCCCGTCCGCCGTGCGCAGCGGGGCGCCGGCATAGAAGCGGATGTTGGGATCGCCGGTCACCAGCGGATTGTCGGCGAAGCGGTCGTCCTGCCGCGCATCGCCGACCACGAGCAGGGCGTCGGAGTCGAGCGCATGGGCGCAGAAGGCATGTTCGCGCGGCGTCTCCTGCACCGGCAGCCCGACCCGCGACTTGAACCACTGGCGGTCGCGGTCGACCAGCGAGATCAGCGCCACCGGCACCTTCAGCAGCTTGGCGGCCAGACGCGTGATCTGGTCGAAGGCGGCCTCCGCCGGCGTGTCGAGCAGCTCGTAGCGCTGGAGCGTCGCCAGCCGGTCCTCTTCGCGGGCCGGGATCGGCGCCAGGGGCTTCGCCGTCGCGGGCGTCATCTCGGTTTTCATCCTGCTCCCGGCACTCTCGTCTTAAGCAATTCCGGCACCGATCCTGCCGACAAGTCCGTCAAAGAGCCAATGACAATGGTGCAATGCGGCATGGAAACAATCGTCGGTCTCCAGTCCTGCCGCCGTCCGTCCTATCGCCGCTCAATCGCCGCCAGCGCCGTTACGGTCAGTTGTGCCAGCACCATGCGGTCGACCATGCCGAAACTGCGCGGCGCCGTGTCGATCAGGCAGACGGAGCCGAGCGCCAGCCCCTGCCGGTCGATGATCGGGGCGCCGGCATAAAAGCGGATGTACGGTTCGCCCAGCACCAGCGGGTTGTCCCGGAAACGCGGGTCGCGGGCGGCGTCCTCCACCACCATCGGCAGGCTCTGGCGGATGGTGAAGTCGCAGAAGGCGACGTCGCGCGGCGTTTCCGGCACGGGCAGCCCGCGGCGCGCCTTGAACCATTGCCGGTCGGCGTCCAGCAGCGACACCAGCGCGATGGGCACGCGGAAATGGTCGCAGGCCCAGGACACCAGATCGTCGAAGGCGGGTTCCGGCTCGCTGTCCAGCAGCCCGGTGCGGCGCAGCGCCTCCAGCCTCGCCGCCTCGTCATCGACCGGGACGGCGCCGCGGCCGACGGTCTGCGGGGCGGCCCCGCTGGCGATGGTCTCCTTCAGAAGCGTCATGGGCTCGGCTCCGCGGTCGTGTTGGAAGGGCTGGCAGCCCGGCGATGGTGCAATTTCGTCAAGAAACAAATAATTCGCCGGGCCAGTAGATATGATCGTTGCCGTGACTTGAGCATGGACTCTTTCCTTTTACGCATGGGGCGGAACTTGGATCTGTTGGCTTCCTTATTATTTCGGAAGGCATAGCCGCATCTGATGTTATGATTGTCTAATGGACCGGCGGTTGCCTGTCTTTCTGAAAGTCCGCGCCGCCGGGCTTCGACCATCCACCTGTGGCATGGCTGTTCTGCGGATGCTTCCGCCGGCTTTCTGCCAGGCCCGTGCAACGATCGGGTGGTTCCGGTGTTTCGCGCTGGGGAGCGGGGACGCTCCCATGCGAAAAGGGAGCGGGGACGCTCCCGTGCGACAACGACCGGGCCCTTGCTGATCGCCCGGCATTTCGGTCAGGAGCGTCATAACCATGCCGGACGACCAGCAGCGCAGGGACGTCGTCGATCTCACCGGACAGGAGGCGGACAGCCAGGCCGGGCGCAGCGAACGCGGACAGCCGGCCGCGGGCGAAGACCGCAAGACGCCGGGCTTCATCCGCCGTCACCCGATTGCGATCCTCGCCCTGCTGGTGGTGATCGCCCTGCTGGCGGTGGCCGGCTACATCTACTGGCAGCGCAACATCCACCCCTACGAATCGACCGACGACGCCTTCATCGACACCCGCCAGTTCCCGGTGGCGGCGAAGGTGGGCGGCTATGTGACGGAGGTGGCGGTCGGCGACAACCGGCATGTCAATGCCGGCGACCTGCTGTTCCGCATCGACACGCGTGACTACCAGACGGCGCTGGATCAGGCGCAGGCGCAGATCGACTCAGCCCAGGCGGCGATCACCGGCTACGATGCCCAGATCGATGCCCAGCGCGCCCAGATCGAGCAGGCCAGGGCCGAGGTCTCGCAGGCCGAGGCCGCCGTCGGCTTTGCCAAGGAGGATGCGGCGCGCTACCGCGACCTGCAAAGCCGCGGCGCCGGGACGGTGCAGCAGGCGCAGCAATCCACCGCCACCCTGCAGGAACAGCAGGGCAAGCTGACCAGCGCCAACGCCGCGGTGATCGCCGCCGAACGGCAGGTCGGGGCGCTCCAGGCGCAGCGGACCAGCGCCGTGGCCGATCTGGCGCGGGCGAAGGCGCAGCTGGCCCAGGCCCAGCTGAACCTGTCCTACACCGCCGTCGCTGCCGCACAGCCCGGCCGGGTGGTGCAGCTGAGCGGGGCGGTCGGCCAGTTCGCCCAGGCCGGCCAGAGCCTCGCCATCTTCGTTCCCGACGACATCTGGGTCACCGCCAACTTCAAGGAGACCCAGATCACCGACATGCGGCCGGGCCAGCCGGTGGACATCCACATCGACGCCTATCCCGGCCGCAAGGTCACTGGCCATGTCGACAGCGTGCAGCCGGGCTCCGGCACCGCCTTTTCCCTGCTGCCGGCGGAGAACGCCACCGGCAACTATGTGAAGGTGGTGCAGCGCATTCCGGTGAAGATCGTCGTCGACCAGTGGCCGGACGGCGTCTCCATCGGCCCCGGCATGTCGGTGGTGCCGCGGGTGACGGTGCGATGAGCGCCGCTGCCGAAGGTGCAGATACCGGCGGCTTCGATGCGTCGCAGAGTGCCGCCGGCGGCCGCAACCCGTGGTTGATCGCCGTGGTGGTCTCCATCGCCACCTTCATGGAGGTGCTGGACACCACCATCGCCAACGTCGCCTTGCGCTACATCTCCGGCACGCTGGCGGTCAGCGCCGACGAGGCGTCGTGGGTCGTCACCTCCTACCTCGTGGCCAACGCCATCGTGCTGACGGCCAGCAGCTTCATCGCCAAGCGCTATGGCCGCAAGCGCTTCTATCTGGCCTGCCTGGGGCTGTTCACCGTCAGCTCGCTGGCCTGTGGCTTCGCCTGGAATCTGGAATCGCTGCTGCTGTTCCGGGTGCTCCAGGGGTTTGCCGGCGGCGGCATGGTGCCGATTTCGCAATCGATCCTGGCCGACAGCTTTCCGCCGGCCAAGCGCGGGCAGGCCTTCGCCATCTTCGGCATCGCCGTGGTGGTGGCGCCGGTGGTCGGGCCGACGCTGGGCGGCTGGCTGTCCGACAATCTGTCCTGGCACTGGTGCTTCCTGATCAACGGTCCGGTCGGGGTGATGGCCTTCACGCTGGTCAGCTTCCTCGTGCAGGAACCGAAATCCGCCATCGAGGAACGCCGGCGGCTGAAACGCCAGGGCATCCGCATGGATGTGGTCGGCTTCCTGCTGGTGGCGACCTTCCTGGGCTCGCTGGAGGTGGTGCTCGACCGCGGCCAGACCGACGACTGGTTCGCCTCCGGGTTCATCATCGCCTTCGCCGTCATCTGCGTGGCATCCTTCTGCCTGATGATCCCGTGGGAGATGACGCGGGAGAACCCGATCCTCGACCTGCGGATGGTGGCGACGCGGCAGTTCGGCTCCTGCTTCCTGGTGATGCTGGCGACCGGCGCCATCCTGATCGCGACGACGCAGTTCCTGCCGGAGCTTCTCCAGCAATATTACGGCTTCACCGCCACCTGGGCCGGCCTTGCCCTGTCGCCGGGCGGCATGGTGACGATGGTGATGATGCTGGTCGTCGGAAGGCTCGCCGGGCGCATCCAGCCGAAATACCTGATCGCCACCGGTGCCACCATCGTGGCGCTGGCGATGTGGGACCTGACGCGGCTCAACCCGGATTCAACCTTCTGGTTCTTCGCATGGTCGCGCATCTATATCGGCATCGGCCTGCCGCTGATCTTCATTCCGATCACCACGGCCTCCTACGACGGCATCCCGCGCGACAAGACCGATCAGGCCTCGGCCCTCATCAACGTCGCGCGCAATGTCGGCGGCTCCATCGGCGTGTCGATCGCCCAGAATGTGCTGGCCTTCCGCGAGCAGTTCCACCACAGCCGGCTGGCCGAGCATGTCGTGCCGTCCAACCCGGCCTATCAGCGGACCGTGGAGCAGGCGACGAGCTATTTCTCCATGGCCGGCGGCGAGGCGGGCGCGCGCGAACGGGCGGTGGCCTACATCGGCCAGCAGGTGCAGATGCAGACCGCCTACTGGTCCTACATCGACGTGTTCTTCGCGCTGATGCTGATCTCCGCCTCGGCGGTGCCGCTGGCCCTGATCCTGCGCACCGTGAAGCGCTGACCGGCAGGTGCCGTGCAAGGGTCTCTCATTCCCTCATGCTTCGTGATAGACAGCGCCGGTTCCCGCCCGTGACCGGATGAGGTGTCCGCCCATGAAGCGCCCGACGATTTCCGACCTCGCCAAGGCGGCGGGCGTCAGCGTCGCCACCATCGACCGGCTGCTGAACGGCCGGCACCCTGTGCGGGAGGAGACCGCCCGCCGCATCTTCGAGGCGGCGACCGAGATCGGCTTCCACGGCGCCAACGCCATCCGCCAGCGCGCCCTGGCGCAGCAGCCCGACTATCATCTCGGCTTCATCCTTCAAAAGGAGCGCCACGCCTTCTATCAGGAGTTCGCGGCGCGGATCGAGGAGGTGGTGGGCAGCCATCCCGACCGGCGGCTGCGCGCCACCATCCGCTTCGTCCAGTCGACATCCCCGGCCGAACTGGCCGAGCTGATCCGCGGTATGAAGGGGAAGGTGAGGGCGGTCGCGGTGACCGGCATCGACCATCACGACGCCACCGCCGCGGTGGCCGAACTGAAGGCCGCCGGCATCCCCACCTTCTCGCTGCTGTCCGACTTCGCCCAGGGCGTGCGGGAAGGCTACATCGGCACCAACAACCTGAAGGCCGGCCGCACCGCGGCGTGGCTGATGTCGAAGATTGCGCGCGGGCCGGGGCGCATCGCCGTCTTCATCGGCGCCTTCCGCTATCACGGCCATGCCCTGCGCGAGACCGGATTCCGCAGCTATTTCCGCGAGTTCGCCCCTGAGTTCACCCTGATGGACAGCATCGTCAACGTCGAGACGCGCCAGTTGACCTACGAGGCGACGCTTGGCCTGCTGGACCGGCACGACGACGTGGTCGGCATCTATGTGGCGGGCGGCGGCATGGAGGGCGCCATCGCGGCATTGCGCGAGCTCCGCCGGCCGGACGAGGTGACCTGCATCGTCCACGAACTGACGCCGGAGTCGAGGCAGGGGCTGCTCGACCGCCATGTCTCGGTGGTGATGGCGACCCCGCTGCCGGCGCTCTGCACCGACCTGATCGAGATGATGGTCCACAGCATCGAACACGGCATGGCGGAGAATCCCGGCCAGCGCTTCCTTCCCGCCCAGCTGTGGACGCCCGAAAGCCTGTAGGGGGAGTCTTCCGGCGCCATGATGGAAAACCATCATGGCGTGCCGCAAATTCTCTCATGTTTGACGGCGATCCGGCCGGCAGGCGCGTTGACCGGACCGTGCGCGATGGTGAATGCTTCCCTCGCCAACCAAGAGCGGAAACGGCCGGGAGGAAGCGCGATGAAGGTTTCGGAAGCCTAGAGCCATTCCGGCGGCCCCCAAAAACCGAAAACGGCAATCGACCCCGGTGAACCGCCCGGGCGCGGCGCGCAGGGCTGCGCGCGTGGCCCCGCTCGCCCACCGAACGACATGAGGCTTTGGAAAATGACCGTCAGAATCGGCATCATCGGCACCGGCGCCATCGGCCGCGACCATGCCCGTCGCATCAATCAGGTGCTGGCCGGCGGCAAGATCGTCGCCCTGACCGACGTCAACCGCGGGTCCGCCGAGGCGGTGCGGGCCGAAATCGCCCCTGATGCAGAGATCTTCCAGACCGGCGAGGAACTGATCGCCTCGCCGCTGGTCGATGCGGTTCTGGTCACCTCCTGGGGCGCCAGCCACGAGCAGTATGTGCTGGCCGCCATCGCCGCCGGGAAGCCCTGCTTCTGCGAAAAGCCACTCGCCACCACCGCCGACGGCGCCAAACGCATCGTCGATGCCGAGGTGGCGCACGGCAAACGTCTGGTCCAGGTCGGCTTCATGCGCCGCTACGATGCCGGCTACATCGCGCTGAAGGAGGCGGTGACCAGCCGGACCGGTGCGCCGATCATGGTCCATGCCGCCCACCGCAACCCGACGGTGCCCCAGCATTACGTCACGCCGATGGCGATCCACGACACGCTGATCCACGAGATCGACGTGTTCCGCTGGCTGCTGGACGACGATTACGTTTCCGCCCGCGTGATCTTCCCGCGCCGCGCCGCCCGCAGCCACGGCAAGCTGCGCGACCCGCAGGTCGTGCTGCTGGAGACGGCGAAGGGCGTCGTCATCGACGTCGAGATCTTCGTGAACTGCCACTATGGCTACGACATCCAGTGCGAGGTGGTGGGCGAGGACGGCATCGCCCGCCTGCCGGAGCCGATGGCCGTGCAGATGCGCCTGAACGCCAGCCTGCAGAACCCGATCCTGACCGATTGGAAGGATCGTTTCATCGCCTCCTACGACGTGGAACTTCAGGACTTCCTGAAGGCCGCCGCCCAGGGCACCGCCACCGGCCCGACCTGCTGGGACGGCTATGTCGCCGCCATCACCTCGGATGCCTGCGTCACCGCGCAGGAACGCGAGGGCGAGGCCGTCGCCATCACGCTGCCCAGCCGTCCGGCGCTCTACAGCTGAAGAGACCGCCGACCGGCCGCCTGTCCGGCGCACGGGTCCGCCGGTCCGTATCCAACGCCATCGCCAATCCGACGACCGGATTACAGCGGAGCTGACCCATGCCAACTCAACGCGGTCAAACCGAGCGCGAACTCGACGTCATTTCCATCGGCCGCTCCTCCGTCGACCTCTATGGCGAACAGGTCGGCGGCCGGCTGGAGGACATGCAGAGCTTCGCCAAATATGTCGGCGGCTGCCCCACCAACATCGCGGTCGGGACAGCGCGCCTCGGCCTGCGCTCCGCCCTGCTGACCCGCGTCGGCGACGAGCATATGGGGCGTTTCATCCGCGAGCAGCTGGTCCGCGAAGGCGTCGACACCAGCTGCGTCATCACCGACCCGGAACGGCTGACCGCCCTGGTCATCCTGGGCATCCGTGACAAGAAGACCTTCCCGCTGATCTTCTACCGCGAGAACTGCGCCGACATGGCGATCTGCGAGGAGGATGTCCGGGAAGACTTCATCGCCTCGGCCAAGGCCGTGGTGGTCAGCGGCACCCATTTCTCCACCCCCACCACCGAAGCGGCCATGCGCAAGGCGATGCGGCTGGCGCGCGAGGCCGGCACAAAGGTGGTGTTCGACATCGATTACCGCCCGGTGCTGTGGAAGCTGACCGGCCATGGGCTGGGGGAGGAGCGCTTCGTCGCCGACGGTGGCGTCACCGCCCTGTTGCAGACCATCCTGCCCGGCTGCGACCTGATTGTCGGCACGGAGGAGGAATTCCACATCGCCGGCGGCGGCACCGACACGCTGGCGGCGCTGCGCCGGGTCCGCGAGCTGACCGGCGCGACGCTGGTGTGCAAGCGCGGCCCGATGGGCTGCGTCGTCTTCCCTGGTGCCATTCCCGACAGCCTGGAACAGGGCATCCGCGGCCCGGGCTTCCCGGTCGAGGTCTACAATGTGCTGGGGGCGGGCGACGCCTTCATGTCGGGCTTCCTGCGCGGCTGGCTGCGCGACCGTCCGCTGGAAGAATGCTGTGCCTTCGCCAACGCCTGCGGCGCCTTCGCGGTGTCGCGCCACGGCTGCGCGCCCGCCATCCCGACCTGGACGGAGCTGTCCTGTTTCCTTGAAAACGGCAGCCCGACGCCGCGGCTGCGCGAGGATGCCCGCCTCTCGCACATCCACTGGGCGACCACGCGGCGCCGCGACTGGCCGGAGGTGATGGCCTTCGCCATCGACCACCGCGCCCAGCTGGAGGCGATGGCGACGCGGCTGGGCGCCGACCCGGCGCGGATCTCCGGCTTCAAGCTGCTGGCCTTGCAGGCGGCACGGCAGGCCTGCGACGGCCGCGACGGCTTCGGCATGCTGCTGGACGGCATCCACGGCCAGGACGCGCTGGACGAGCTGACCGGCACCAGCGCCTGGATCGGCCGCCCGGTGGAGCTGCCGGGGTCGCGCCCGCTGCGCTTCGAGGGCGGCCCCGACATCGCCGTGACCATCCGCGAATGGCCGGCCGAGCATGTGGTGAAGTGCCTCGCCTTCTACCACCCGGACGACGAGGAGGCGCTGCGCACCGAGCAGGAGCGTCAGATCCAGACCCTGTTCGCCGCCTGCCGCGCCACCGGGCATGAGCTTCTGCTGGAGATCATCCCGCCGCGCGGCATGCCGGCCGGTGATGACACGATTTCCCGCGCGCTGGAGCGCTTCTATGGGCTCGGCGTCCATCCCGACTGGTGGAAGCTGCCGTCGCCGGCCAGCCAGGGAGCCTGGAACAGCATCGCCGGCACCATCGACCGGCATGACCCGCTGTGCCGCGGCGTGCTGATCCTCGGCCTCGACGCGCCGGAGGAGGAGCTGAAGGCCGGGCTGGCTCTGGCCGCCCGCCAGCCGGTCTGCAAGGGCTTCGCCGTCGGCCGCACCCTGTTCGGCAGCGCCGCCGAGGCGTGGCTGGCCGGCAGCATCGACGACGCGGCGGCGGTCGCGGCGATGGAGGCAGCCTATGGCCGGCTGATCGCCTTCTGGCGGGAACAGCGCAGCCGCCACGCCGCGTGATCTTCAAGCCATCATCAAGAACAACAGGGGCCGTACCGCCCCGGTAGGGAGAAGCCATCATGGACAGTGTGCGCCTCACCGTCGCCCAGGCCGTCGTCCGCTATCTCAGCGCCCAGTATGTCGAGATCGACGGCCAGGAGCTGCCGCTGTTCGCCGGTGTCTGGGCGATCTTCGGCCACGGCAACGTGGCCGGCATGGGCGAGGCGCTGCATGCCGCCCGCGACCTGCTGCCGACCTACCGCGCCCACAACGAGCAGGGGATGGCGCATGCCGCCATCGCCTATGCCAAGGCGCAGGGACGGCGCCGCATGATGGCCTGTACCACCTCCATCGGGCCGGGTGCGGTCAACATGGTGACGGCGGCGGCGCTGGCCCATGTCAACCGCCTGCCGGTGCTGCTGCTGCCCGGCGACGTCTTCGCCACCCGCGCTCCCGACCCGGTGTTGCAGCAGGTGGAGCGCTTCGAGGACGCCACCGTCAGCGCCAACGACTGCTTCCGCCCGGTGTCGCGCTTCTGGGACCGCATCACCCGCCCCGAACAGCTGATGCCCAGCCTGCGCCGCGCCATCCAGGTGCTGACCGACCCGGTGGACTGCGGTCCGGTGACGCTCTGCCTGCCGCAGGACGTGCAGGCCGAAGCCCATGACTTCCCGGTCTCCGTCTTCGAGCGCACCGTCCGCCGCACCCGCCGGCCGGAGCCCGACCGCGACGAGCTGGCCGCGGTGACGACGGCCCTGCGGAGCGCGAAGAAGCCGTTGATCGTCGCCGGTGGCGGCGTGTTCTACAGCGGCGCCTGCGACGCGCTGGCCGACTTCGCCAGGCGCCGCGGCATCCCGGTGGCGGAAACCCAGGCCGGCAAGGGCGCCCTGGTCTGGGACCATCCCAGCAACGTCGGCGCCATCGGCGTCACCGGCTCCAGCGCCGCCAACGAGCTGGCGGCGGAGGCTGATCTGGTGCTGGCGGTCGGCACCCGGCTTGCCGACTTTACCACCGCGTCCTGGACAATCTTCGCCAACCGCGGCGCCCGCCTCGCCGGGCTGAACGTCGCCGCCTTCGACGCGGTGAAGGGCGACGCCCTGCCGCTGGTCGCCGACGCCGCGCGCGGTCTGGCGGCCCTCGACGCCGGGCTCGGCGACTGGTTGGCGCCGATGTCCTGGCAGGCTCTGGCGCAGGAGCGCACCGCGGTGTGGACCCGCGTCGTCGACCGGGCGACCGCCGATGCCGGGCTCGACCTGCCGACCGACGCCCAGGTGCTGGGGGCGGTCAACCGCGCCGCCGGCCGCGACGGCACAATCGTCTGCGCTGCCGGCGGCCTGCCGGGCGAGCTGCACAAGCTGTGGCGCAGCGGCCGGCCCGGCGGCTACCACCTGGAATACGGCTTCTCCTGCATGGGCTACGAGATCGCCGGCGGGCTCGGCGTCAAGATGGCCTGCCCGGACCGCGAGACCTTCGTCATGGTCGGCGACGGCAGCTACATGATGCTGAATTCCGAACTGGCCGTGTCGGTGGCGATGAAGCGCAAGCTGATCGTCGTCCTGCTCGACAACCGAGGCTATGGCTGCATCAACCGGCTGCAGAACGCCTGCGGCAGCGCCCCCTTCAACAATTTACTGCGCGACACCCATTACGAGACGGAGACGCTGCCCGACATCGACTTCGCCGGCCATCTGCGCGCGCTGGGCGCGGTGACGGAGAAGGTGACGGGCGTTGCCCAATTGGAACAGGCGCTGGAGCGCGCCAAGGCGTCCCCCGTCACCTACGCCATCGTCATCGACACCGACCCGCTGCCCTCCACCCGGGACGGCGGGGCGTGGTGGGACGTGCCGGTGCCGGAACTCTCGACCCGTCCCGAGGTCGCGGCGGCCCGTGAACACTACGTCGCCAACAAGGCCCGCCAGCGCCGCTGACCGCGCCCCTCTTCCCCAACTCCACCATCTTCTTCCGTCTTGGGAGCATCCGATCATGACCGTTCGTCTCGGCGTCAACCCGATCGCCTGGAGCAACGACGATATGCTTGAGCTGGGCGGGGCGACGCCGCTGGAGCAGTGCCTTGCCGAAGGTCGCGAGGCCGGTTTCCAGGGCTTCGAGCTTGGCAACAAATTCCCGCGCGATGCCGCCGTGCTGCGTCCGATCCTCGACGGTTACGGCCTGTCGCTGGTGTCGGGCTGGTACAGCGCCGGCCTGCTGGAGCGAACCGTCGCCGAGGAGATCGAGTCGGTGCAGCCGCACTTGGCGCTGCTGAAGGCGATGGGCTGCCCGGTGATGGTGGTGGCCGAGACCACCGGCTGCGTCCATGGTTCCCGCGGCACGCCGCTGTCCCGGCGTCCGACGCTGGAGTCCGGCCAGTGGGCGGAGTTCGGCCGCCGCATGGCGGAGTTCGGCGACTACCTGCGCGACCAGGGCACGCCGCTCGCCTACCATTACCACATGGGCACGGTGGTGGAGACGCCCGACGAAATCGACCGCTTCGCCGAGGTCACCGGCGACAGCGTCGGCATCCTGCTCGACACCGGCCACCTGACCTTCGCCGGCGGCAACCCGCTGGATCTGATCGCCAAATGGGGCCGCCGCATCAACCACGTCCATTGCAAGGACGTGCGCGCCGACGTGCTGGCGCGGGCCAGGGTAACCGACAGCAGCTTCCTCGACGCCGTCATCGACGGGGTGTTCACCGTGCCGGGCGACGGCTGCGTCGATTTCCCCGCCGTGCTGAAGGCATTGAAGGACGCGGACTATCGCGGCCAGTGGCTGGTGATCGAAGCGGAGCAGGACCCCGCCAAGGCCCATCCCCTGACCTACGTCACCAAGGGCCGCCAGCATCTGAGCGCGCTTGTCGCAGAATACGGGCTGTGAGCATCCAAATGACCAACATCGTTTCGCATTTCATCAACGGCGCCCCGGTCGACGGCACCAGCGGCCGCCTCGGCGACGTCTTCAACCCGGCGACCGGCCGCAACAGCGCCAAGGTGCCGCTGGCGACCGCGGCGGAGGTCGACCGCGCCGTCGCCGCTGCCCGCGCCGCCTTCCCGGCATGGTCGGCCGCCACCCCGCTGCGCCGCGCCCGGGTGATGTTCGCCTTCAAGCAGCTGCTGGAGCAGAATGCCGACCGGCTCGCCAGCCTGATCACCGCCGAGCATGGCAAGGTTCATTCCGACGCGCTGGGCGAGGTGGCGCGCGGGCTGGAGGTGGTGGAGTTCGCCTGCGGCGGCCCGCATCTGCTGAAGGGCGAGGTGGCGGAGAATGTCGGCACCCGCATCGACAGCCATTCGCTGCGCCAGCCGCTGGGCGTCGTCGCCGGCATCACGCCGTTCAACTTCCCGGCCATGGTGCCGATGTGGATGTTCCCGGTCGCCATCGCCTGCGGCAACTGCTTCATCCTGAAGCCGTCGGAACGGGTGCCGAGCGCGGCCCTGTTCATGGCGAAACTGCTGACGCAGGCCGGCCTGCCCGACGGCGTCTTCAACGTCGTCCATGGCGACAAGGTGGCGGTCGATGCGCTGCTGAGCCATCCCGACGTGAAGGCGGTCAGCTTCGTCGGCTCGACCCCCATCGCCCAGTACATCTATGCCACCGGTGCCGCCAACGGCAAGCGGGTGCAGGCGCTGGGCGGGGCCAAGAACCACATGGTCATCATGCCCGACGCCGACCTCGCTCAGGCGGTGGACGCGCTGATGGGGGCGGCCTACGGCTCGGCCGGCGAGCGCTGCATGGCGATCTCGGTCGCCGTGCCGGTGACGGAGGCGGTGGCCGACGCGCTGGTGGAGCGGCTGGCCGAGCGGGTTCGCGCGCTGAAAATCGGTCCCGGCACCGACCCGTCGGCGGAGATGGGGCCGCTGGTCACCCGCCAGCACCGCGACAAGGTGCGCGGCTACATCGACCTCGGCATCGAGGAGGGGGCGACGCTGGTGGTCGACGGCCGTCGGGTCGAGATCGCCGATCCGGAGTGCGGCGACGGCTATTTCCTCGGCGGCACGCTGTTCGACCACGTCACGCCGGAGATGCGGATCTACAAGGAGGAGATCTTCGGCCCGGTGCTGGCGGTGGTCCGCGTTCCCGACTACCGCACGGCGGTCGACCTGATCAACGCGCACGAGTTCGGCAACGGCACCGCCATCTTCACCCGCGACGGCGACACCGCGCGCGCCTTCGGGGCGGAGATCGAGGTCGGCATGGTCGGCGTCAATGTGCCGATCCCGGTGCCGATGGCCTTCCACAGCTTCGGCGGCTGGAAGCGCTCGCTGTTCGGCGACCATCACATGCACGGGCCGGAGGGCGTGCGCTTCTACACCCGGCTGAAGACCATCACCACCCGCTGGCCGACCGGCATCCGGTCCGGCGCCGACTTCGTGATGCCGACGATGACGTGAGCGGGAACGTATGATCCTTCAGTGTCCACGCCTGAGCCCAACACGGCTTCGCCAGGGGGCGGAGACGCATCGCGAGACCATCCGGCACCACAGAGGGCGACCATGAGCAAACTGCTGTTGCGCAACCACGCACCGGACCCGGCCGGCCGGGTGCACCATGTCACGCCCGAATCGGCGGGCTGGTCGTGCATCGGGTTCGACCTCTACCGCCTGGAGGAGGGCATGACCGTTTCCGGCGAGGATGCGGACCGCGAGACCTGTCTGGTCTTCGTCGCCGGGCGCGGTGCGGCGATGGCCGGCGACCGGGAATGGGCGGAGCTTGGCGACCGCATGTCGCCCTTCGAGGACAAGCGGCCCTACGCGATCTACCTGCCGCAGGGCACGCCGTGGCGGGTGCGGGCCACCACCGCGCTGGAACTGGCGGTCTGCACCGCGCCCGGCCTGAATGGCGGGCTGCCGGTGCGGCTGATCCGTCCGGAGGATGTCGGCGCCTCGGTCCGCGGGCAGGGCAGCAACACCCGCCATGTCTTCGACATCCTGCCCGAATCGCAGCCGGCCGACAGTCTTCTGGTGGTGGAGGTCATCACGCCGGCCGGCAACTGGTCGAGCTATCCGCCGCACAAGCACGACAGCGACGACGGCACGGCGGAAACCCAGCTGGAGGAGACCTATTACCACCGCATCGACCCGCCGCAGGGCTTCGCCTTCCAGCGCGTCTACACCGACGACCGCTCGCTGGACGAGGCGATGGCGGTGGAAAATGGCGACCTCGTCATGGTCCCGCGCGGCTACCACCCGGTCGGCGCCGCCCACGGCTACACCGGCTATTACCTGAACGTGATGGCCGGCCCCCGCCGCGCCTGGCATTTCAACACCGCCCCGGAACACCGCTGGCTGCTGGCCCCGGTCTGACCGGGGGAGCGCGGTCAAGGTCCCGGCAAAGGAAAGGCCCCCGTCCGGCGATCTGGACGGGGGCCTTTCCATATGATGCAACTTGCCACCGGACTTGCGGACCTTGCCGCCCGGCGGCGGCGTGTTTCGCCTCAGAGGTCGCCGAGCGACCGGTCGATCTCCCACACCAGCCGGTCGGCCAGCTTGATCGAGCGGGCGAGGTCGGCGGGGCACATCCCCAGGCCGGGATCCTCGACCACCGGGAAGCTCTCCGCCTTGTCGAGCCCCAGGCCCTTGGCGGTGACCAGCACCTCGTAGCTGCGGTTGTCCTCGTTGAACATGCATTCGGTCTCGAAGCCGCGGGCATCGCTTTCGGCCCACATGATCGCTTTGCTCATGGTCTCGTATCCTGATGTAAAGGGTTCGTTATCTGGCGAGTTTACTTGGCGAACGCCGCGTCCTTGCGGGCGGCGGACTTGCCGGCGGGCTTGACCTCGACCGGTGCGGCGTCCTGGGCCGACGGCTCGACATAGGCGCGCCCGTAATAGCTGTCGATCAGCAGTTGCCTGATCTCGGCGACCAGCGGATAGCGCGGGTTGGCGCCGGTGCACTGGTCGTCGAAGGCGGCTTCGGCAATCGCATCGACCCGCGCCAGGA